>CBIMYT010000005.1:0-115078 GCA_966248215.1 uncultured Methylophilus sp.
AAGGCATGGCTTGTTTCACATTGGCACCGCGTTTGAGCAAAATCTCCCACGGGTCTTCTTCGGCATAAACCGCCGCCGCGACAAACTTGGTGCCATCAATTACCGAGCCGCCACCAACTGCCAACAGATAATCCAGCCTGTTAGCCTTGATTTGGGCGACAGCTTTTATGAGCGTTTCATAAGTCGGATTAGGCTCGACGCCGCTGAACTCCTCGACATAACGTCCGCCCAGAGCGGTTTTGACTTCATCCAGCGTGCCGTTCTTCTTGGCGCTAGTGCCGCCGTAGACAATCAATACACGAGCCTCAGTAGGCACTAGTTTGTCGATTTCGGCGACCTTGCCCTTACCGAAAGCGATACGCGTGGGATTATAAAAATCAAAATTCAACATCAAAAACTCCTTAAAAATTACAGTTATTAGACCAGTCGGCTAGTTTTCGGCCAAATAAAAAATCGTACTCAATCAAGCCCCAGTCTCGTTTTCGTGGCATTCATAGCGCATTCAAGGGCTGCACGCGTGCGGCCAACTTTGGTTAAAAGCGTAGCGCCTACCCACATATAATAGATTTCTGCAGTAACAGTGTTCGCATCCAGATTGGCAGGAAATTCGCCCTTGCGGATGCCCTCTTGCACGCAGTTGGTAAGGCGCGCAATCACACTATCGGTACCATTCTTCAATGTAATACGCATAGCTTCGGAGAGATCGGTCACTTCTGCGCTCAATTTAACAATTAAGCATTTATCTGTTGTTGCGTCGCTAGATTGGGTATCCAGCCATGTTTGAAAAAACTTGAGCAATCGGCTGGAATTTGAACTGCCGTCATCTTTGAGTAAGTGTTCTAACATCTGCAAATAATCGTCAAAGTAATTTTCCAGCAATGCGTCACCAAACTGCTCTTTGGATTTGAAATAGTGATAGAACGAACCCTTGGGTACGCCAGCAGCTGAGAGTATCTCGTTGAGGCCTGCCGCAGAAAAGCCCTTGGCGAGGATGATGTCCTTGGCTGTATCGAGGATTTGCTGACGCGTATCGCCAGACTTTGTGATTGAAAGCTCATTTCCCATAAGTGCATTATTGCATTAATTAGACCGGTCGTCTAGTTAAAATGCAATAAAAATTTAATTTACTATGTGAAGAATTTAAATTGATTTAGATTTGTAGACGATCTTTTTCTTGAAGATGAAGGCGGCGGCGCTTGTTTGGTTTGCCATAAGTAAATTTCACTCAAACTATGGATAGCATTCAACTTTATCTAACAATGTGGAAACCTTTACGCCAAGCGCATCAGCAATTTTCAGAAGATTCATAATTGCTAGATTATGCTCACCTCTTTCAATCCCACCCATGTAAGAACGATCAATGCCAGCTATCTCAGCTAAGGCTTCCTGAGATCACATTTTCAATTTGTGCTTTGCTAAGTCTCGGAAAGCAGGTCACCTTTAGGCTCTTGATAACGATTAGGCTCATCACTCCAAGTGCGTAAGACCTGTATAAGACGTTCTTTGCGTTTAGCGAATGGGCCCTCCATGGATTCAATGAAGTCTCCCCACTTTTTGTTCTCCGCAGCGATATGGGCTTGTTTTAAAACACCAGTAATGCCATTCCTGAAATTCGCGTTAGCTCTCGCCATACGGTCACGGGTGGACCTCCGACGGTCTGAAATTGACGGATCTTCCATACGGAAGCCCAAGCTATTCGTTCAGCAGCAGTATTTGCTTCAGTTCCGGGTCTTTTTTGTTATTCGCCTTGTCAGATTGTTTTATGCAATACGTCTGAAAAGCTGGCAGATAATGAAAGTCTTACAGCGCAATCAGGTTTGAACGGATAACAATACCTTGGGCCTCGTTATAGCCTGCAATTGTCATTTGCTTGATTGATCAGGTTTCAGATATTTGCAGTCATTAATGATTTTATGAGCTTTTACTATTACAAGTTCAACCTGGGTTAATTCCTCAATTCAGTCACTTGCAAACCGGATATTTTTGCGGTTGGCGTCTTCAATTGCCGTGGCAGAATTGAGTTCAATAATCTCATATGCGTCACCATTTCGATGATAGTTTCGTGTTGAGCTCACCCGCTTGCAGTTATTCATTTTGTTTTGATGTTTTTGATTGTCTTGGAGCTTTGAATGTTCGGTAGCGTACATAAGAAACTAATGACGAACACTATCATGTGGGCTTTAAAAAAGACCAATATGATCAAGAGATCTTCAGAACAACAAAATCATTTATTAGAGGCACTTCCAGAAGCTGATTATCTGCGCATACATTCGATGCTTGAGTTTGTTCTCATGCCACTTGGGCAGACTTTGTATGAATCGGGCGGGCAACTGAATTATGGTTATTTCCCGACCACGGCAATTGTGTCTTTGGTGTATGTGTTAGAGAGTGGTGCAACGGCTGAAGTCGCTGTGGTGGGCAATGAAGGGCTGGTAGGTGTTCCATTGTTGATGGGGGGAGACACTACTCCCAGTCGTGCGGTTGTCCAAAGCGCGGGCTATGGTTATCGTATACGCGCTCAGCTGTTAAAGCAGGAATTCAATCGTGCCGGCCCGGTGATGGATTTACTGTTGCGGTACACACAGTCTTTAATCACCCAAACGGCTCAAACTGCGGTGTGCAACCGGCATCATTCGATAGAGCAGCAATTGTGTCGATGGCTATTGCTCAGTCTTGACCGGCTGTCTACCAACGATATCTATATGACACAGGAGTTAATCGCCAATATGCTGGGTGTCCGGCGTGAGGGCGTCACGGAAGCTGCCACCAAGCTGCAGCGTGCGGGTATCATTCAATATTCCAGAGGGCATATCCATGTGCTGGATCGCTCAAGGCTGGAAGAGAGGGTTTGTGAATGCTATCAGGTGGTCAAGAAGGAATATGACCGATTGCTTCCCCAGCGAAAAACTTCGATTTTTAAAGCCGCAATCTAGTTTCCGGCTTATTTTTCAGCGTCTTAAGCGTTGGTTGATTTAAATTCACTATGTGCGGTAACGCACGGACTGCCCATATTTTGAATGACATCCTCTGGTGCTGCCAGTCTGTGAAGTGTCGGCATCGTTAATCATAAATGACGGGCTGCTCAGCATGACTGGATCATTTCTGGTTTCAGTTAAGGATGCGTGTAATGGGCTTTGAAAACAAAACTACCGATGAGTTACTAAAAATAGTAAGGGCCGGTCTGGGATTCACACTCAATAAAAATAGCATGTCTGCTGAAGATATTGAGCGCATCATGCGTGCTGCCGCCGAGAGTGGGGCCAAAATCACTTTTACTGATTCAGATTCTTTGGAAGACAACTCCTCGAAATCTTAGCCTATCGCGTCCGTTTCGGACATCTCTCCCTCTGCTCGCTTATCTTTTGAGCGCCTTGTCATCGGGCTGCAGGTCCTTCTAGTCAAATTGTAAATTCTGTTATCACCTCCTCAACTCCCGCTATGAAATAGGAAGAATCGCGCAATTTCCATTCAGTCGGGTCAGCCCTATCCTACATCACTTTCGGTTTCGGCCTGATTGGTGACTCAATGGAAAAATTATTAAATGGATAACGCTAAAAAGATTTGTATTAGCGCTCAAGCCGACAACTATTGAGGAGAAACCATGAGCAAGCTTTTTGCAGTCTTGATGATTTCCATGTTCTCTTTTGCATCCTTTCCAGTGCATGCCGCGAAAGCTGCGGATGCAACTCAACGGGCAAAAGAGGAGCCTTTCCAGCGAACTGATGCTGCCATTGAGGGCGGTTCTGTCAACCATTCCCCGGTGCGCGCCAGTGGTTCTGCAGGTGCTGAGCCAACTGAGCTGGCCCCCGCGAAAGCAACTGACACCGGATATACACCGCCTCCAGATCTTAATGATCGCAGTCCCATCAGTAATTAGTACATGAATCGCAACACTTTTCAGGAGGTAGAAATGCTTGATAACGATGATGTAATTGACGCGTTGAATGACTTAATTGAAACATCGAGAGATGGCGAAGAGGGTTTCAGGAGTGCAGCGGAAAATGCGACTGATCAGCGCCTGAAAGACTTTTTCTTGCGCCGCTCTGCGGAAGTGGCTGCCAGTGTCAAGGAGCTGCAGGATCTGGTCAGGTCGTTGGGTGGAGATCCCATAGATTCCACCTCCATCGGGGGAGCGCTGCACAGAAGGTGGATTGATCTCAAAACTGCGCTGACCTCTAATGATAATTTAGCGGTGCTGAACGAGACTGAACGGGGAGAGGATGTTGCATTAGATGCCTATCGTGACGCCCTTGAACTGAGTCTGCCACCCGATGTGGAAATTGTTGTTTCCCGTCAGTATGAAGGGGCAAAACGCAATCACGATGCAGTCAAGCAATTGCGGGATGCTTTCGAGGCAGAAGCGGATTCCTGATAGCGAGGAGAAGGGTTGCGGGGTTTGTGAAATCAGACAGACTCCGGAGCCCAAGAGTATGGTGTGAGGCTGTACTTATCAGGTGTCACTGTTTCATAGGCCCAGGGTGAACCCTGGGCTTTTTTGTTTTGGATAGGGGCAATTAATTTCAGGATTGCCAGGAGACCGATTGCTGGCAATAAGGGGCCTATAGAAATTAATAATGAACTTTAAATTCAGGTTTTCGTCTCATGTTGTTTTTGTTGGGAAGTGGTTTGTTCGTTTGTTTCACTCTTGTCATTACTCAAATCCAGAGCGGTTCTCCCTGTAGGCTCAAACATATCCTGACTAATCATCTAATCTTTTATAAAGGATAAAAATGAATAGCTGGCTTCAATACAAGTTTCTCAGTTTCACAGTCAATGAGTGGCTTTACACATTGTTAATTTTCATATTTTCATATGTCGGGCTGCTGATTATCTGGAAATTTGCCATTAATAAAATCTCGAACTTCAATTCGAAAAATCCGACCAAGCTCGGTGATCTGGTCATCGAAGTGATGCGCAGTACACACCGGTTAACTTTCGCCCTGTTTTCGTTGCTGTTTGCCATGTACTTCCTGGAGTTGAACTCAAAGTGGGTCACTCGTCTTGATTACCTTTCCTTTCTGGTCATAGGTATCCAGGTGGCCATCTGGCTGAGCAAAGGCATCAACTTATGGGCCAGGGCCAAAGTGGTGGCCACAGATGGTTCAGCAGAAAATGCAGTGCTGACCACCATGTTGTCGTGGATTTTTAAAACAATTGTCTGGTCCATCGCGCTGCTTAGTATTCTGGCGAATACCGGTGTCAATATCACTGCTTTCGTTGCCAGCCTGGGCGTTGGCGGGGTGGCGGTCGCACTCGCCGTGCAGAATATTCTCAGCGATCTGTTTGCATCACTGGCTATCGGGCTGGATAAGCCGTTTGTGATAGGCGACTTTATTATTTTCGGTGAGGTATTAGGCACGGTCGAGCGGGTCGGTTTGAAGACGACCCACATTCGCAGTCTGAGTGGCGAGCAGATCGTGTGCGGCAATACCGAGTTATTGAAAAACACCATACATAACTACAAGCGCATGGCAGAAAGAAGGGTGGTTTTCGAGTTTCGCGTCACTTATGACACCAGGGCCGAAGTGGTCAGAAAAATCCCCGAGGTTGTCAAAAATGCCATTGCGGCACAATCACAAACCAGGTTTGACCGCGCGCACTTCAAGGGTTTTGGTCTGAGTTCGCTGGAGTTTGAAGTGGTTTATTATGTGCTGGATAGCAGTTACAACGTGTATATGGATATACAGCAGGCCATCAATTTATACTTGATGGAAGAGCTGGAGTCCATGAACGTCAAGTTTGCCTTCCCGACTATGACGCTCAACTTCGCCAAGGATTCCGATCTGAAAGTGGTCCTGCCAGAAGCGGATATGGCTAAATATCACTAGTAGCACTCCTCTTCAAAGGGTGGCGTTAATTGGCCACCATTTTTCATTTTACCGGATCAGCAAAGTTTACAGGCCGGGCAGATAATGAATAAACCGGCCACTCCGGCCTCGGTGCTGGCAGCCAAAGGTCAGAAGTCGTAACGGATGCCGGCAATCACGGCACGGCCACCGCCGATACGCGTATCGTAATCGGATAGTCCGCCTCTTCTTGCGGTGATGGTGGCAGTTTCGTCTTCGCGGTAGAACTCGGCGAATAGTTTGAGGTCCGGGCGATACTGGTGATCGATGCCCAGGTGCATAATATTGCCACCGTAAGCGTCCACGTCGGCCAGCATCAGTTTGAAGGTATTCTTGCCGACCGTATAGCTGCCGAACAGATTGACAGCATGGTTACCGTCGCTGGCGAAGCTGCCTGGGATCTTGTTGCCGGTATCAAAGTATTCATACTTGAGCGCGACATAGAACGGTCCCGCAGTATGGCTGGCGCTGATGCCGTACAGCCGGTTCCTGCCGTAGCCGGCATCGCCACGGTCATCCATGCCGGCAGTGAACTGCGTGTTGCCCATAGCATAGCTGCCGGTCAGCTGAACCCGTCTGGCATCGATACGCGAGGTCGAGCTCAGGTTGCCGCGGGCGGCGGACCAGGAAGCGGCAAACGAGAATCCGTGCAAGGCCGGGCTGTAATAAGCCACGGTATTGGCGACGCGAAAAACAGTATAGGTGGAAAAACCGCTGTAATAACTGCTGAACCTGTCCACGGGAGCGGCCACCGCGTTGTAGTAAGGCAACCATTGCTGGCCGACTACCAGCCGTCCGGCATCGCTCCTGAGGCCTGCCAGTGCCAGGCGCAAGTGCTGCCCGCTGGACCGGCCACTGCCACCCTGATCGTAGGGGTCGCGGAATTCCAGATTGGCAGAGTCTACAGGCACTTCGAGCTGGGCAAAAATCTGGTTGCCACTGCCCAGATCGTGGCTCGCCTTGATGCCGATACGTGAAAATGCATCGCGCATGCCACTGTAATTGTTCATGAATTGCGAGTGCCTGGCGCGGACCGATTCGACCTGGGTGCGCAGTGATGCGTAAAATTCCACTGAGGTCGTTTCTTCGGCCTGCACTATGCCCAGACTGAAAGCCATCAGTCCTGCCGCGGGCATGCGCCCGGCGGTCAATACCGTCATGTTCCCTCCTGGTGATTGCTTTGTAGCGTCGTGTCGTGATTTTACTAGAGGTCCGGACACAGACGCGGACGGTTTCTTGTCTCCCGGATAACAAGTGCGGCTATAAGCAGTTCGGGGCTGCTTCCGGGTTTTTATATGATGAGTGAGCTTAAGTCAGGCAGCTGGCCCGCATGGCCGGCTGGCACTGAGCGGGTGATAGTTATTCAACATCCAGCCTGCTGACCTTTTGCTTGAAAGTATCAATAGAAAAGTCTGCGTCTGACATACACCGTTCAATATCAAGATCATGGCCGCTGATATCTATATAGCCCATTCCCCAGTTCTCATATAGTCGATGTTGATGCTGGCCAGATAATATGACGGTAATGTTTCTATGCCTTTTATCCCGCAAAATATTGTCCAGCAATTGATCTACGTCTGCATCTTTTCCCTCAAAATATTGCGTGAAATTAATGCCATCAAATAACAGGACTCCCGTTATTTCATGCGTGCCGTTTTCAATACGCGCGGTTTTGATAATGTCGGAAACCACTAAGGCATCATAATCATGTTGATTTAATACGCTGGTATAAAGAACAAATTTCATTTATTTACCTTGTAAATCTGGTGCGATAACGCGTCGATCAACCAATGGTAACAGCTTTCTGCCGGGTTGGCGGTTTGAATATCGCTATCCGGATCTATTCTGATCGCGTGATTTTTACTTATCGTCTCATTCCTACGCCAGTATCAGAAATCACTTATAACCGCCGCAATGTATTCAATCTATGCTATCGAAGTGCCGGACGTGCCGGCTTTCAGAGGAGAAAAATATGAATACCAGTCAGATTGTTCCAGAGATGCCTGTGGTCTGTTCACAAGGCGGGCAGTTCGCTACTGTTGATCATATGGAGGGTAGTGATTCCATCAAGCTGAAAAAAGATGCACAAGGTCAGCATCATTATATTCCCACCAGTTGGGTGACCGGCATTGAAGACGGCAAGGTGGTGGTAGACCGTCCTGGAGAACAGGCAATGAAGGATTGGAGTAATACTCCCGCCCATCACTAGCAGGCATAAAAAAGGAGCCCAGGCTCCTTTTTCCCTTTTGTATCCGATTGATCAATGTAAACCTCTAGCGAGGAGAAACATATGGCAGATCCCGACAAACTGATTGCAAGCGCCGGTGAGCGACCGGCTGAGCATACCAAATATCCGGATATCAATCCTAACCGCAGCAATGACGGAAACTCTGGCAGCCCGCCTACGGAAATTGAACCTGGCAAGATTCCCGGCGTTGACCCCGATATTGCGCCTAAAAACACTCCCGAAACCGAGCCGGGAAAAATACCGGAAACCGGGCCGTCAACGGGAAATTAACCATAAAAGTAAGTGCAGGCAAGAGTTGCAGGAGGAAGTTGCCACTTCTTGTCTCAACAGTTTGAACTACTCTTCTTATTCACCCTTCAAACAGATATCTCAAAAAAACAGGGGGGCGCATGGATACAAATGATGCAAGTGGTTATATCAACGACTCTGATCGCGTAAGGAACGCCACCAGGGAAGAGGTTAACCAGCGCATAGATATGCTGACAAATAGTCACATCGAGTTCTATGCCAACAGGCCGGTGTGGGAGATAAAGGAGCGCATCAAGATACTGGAAAAAGAGTGGGACATCGAGCGCGTTCTGGCCGTCAATGCCTCTACGTTGGCACTGAGCGGTTTGTTGCTGGGCATTACCGCGAACAGGAAGTGGCTGGCCTTGCCGGCGATTGTTCTGCCATTTCTATTACAGCATGGCTTGCAGGGCTGGTGTCCGCCTTTACCGGTGTTGAGACGGATGGGCGTGAGAACACGGGAGGAAATTGACCGTGAGAAATATGCTTTGCTGGATCAGCTAAAATCCCGGGCGGAATAAAGGCTAATCGGGACTTTGCACTGGCCATGTGATGCAGGGCTTTATTTATTCATGCCTTTTCCTTCAGTTTAAGTAATCTATGCCGATATAAGTTTAATTACGTCCAGAATATGCAATGTGATTCTGCGTGTTTTACCTTGTCCACGTGCGCGGGCAGGGTTTAGGCTATCTACACAATTATTCTTTACTCAATGTGGTTTAGCAGAACAAAGGTTTGCGAAGGTGGCAATCTGATACAGGTGAGACACAATCAGCGTTTGCGTTGGAGAGGTTGCTATGCCAGCGAATAAACAGGATTTGCCGGATTTCGTTTTATTTTCACGTTTTGCCCTGAACAAGATCCAGGACTGGGTCATCTGGTTCAATGCAGAGGGTCAGGTTGTCTATGTCAATGATGCCGCCTGCAAGGCGCTGGGCTACACAGAGAGCGAAATTTGCGGACTTCACATTGTTGATATCGATACCAGTTATTCACACGATAGCTGGAACAGTTATTTCGGCCGGTTCAAAACATTGGGCTCCAGAGCATTTGAAACGCAATACCGCAAAAAAGATGGCAGTTTCCTGCCAGTGGAAATACATTCGAATTATGTGGAATATCGCGGCCAGGCGTTCAAATGCGCTATCGTACGACTGATTGTTGATCGCAAGCGCGCCGAGCAGCGCGAACACATCAAGCACCAGATGCTGAGTCTGGTCGCCCATAATGCGCCGTTAAAAAATATTCTCGGTTATCTGGCGACTGGGGTGGAAGAAGAAAATCCCGAGCGTTTGTGTTCCATTCTGTTGCTGGATAAAGCCACCCAGTGCCTGAAAAATTATGTCGCCCCCAGTTTGCCGGCAACCTATTCCGAAGCGATAGAAAATCTCGAAATCGGCCCCGATGCCGGTTCATGTGGTACAGCGGCTTTTAAAGGCCAGGCGGTCATTGTGGAGGATATCCAGACCGATCCGCTCTGGGCTGGGTACCGGACGCTGGCAGCCGAGAATGGTCTGGCCGCCTGCTGGTCTGTGCCGATTATTGTGGATGGAAACGAGGTGGCAGGCACGTTTGCCATTTATCACCGGACACCCAAAAAACCTTCGCCAGCCGATATTGAACAACTGGAATATCTGTCCAACCTGGCCCGTATCGCGATTGAGCGCCACCATAGTGCTGAAGAGCTGAGGCTGTCGGACTCCATTTTCAAGAATACCAGCGAAGCCATGCTGGTGCTGGATATCAACGGCATCATCATTGCCACCAATCCCGCTTTTACCAAAATATCCGGCTATAGCGCTGCCGAAGTAATCGGTCGTCATCCCGCTGATTTCTGCTCGCCCAGGCATGGCCTGGAATTTTATGAGGCGATCCGGCAGGATCTGCAGGGAAGCAGCGCCTGGCGCGGGGAAATATGCGGCATCAAGAAAAACGGCGAAGAATATATCAACTGGGTGAAGGTAAACACCGTCAATGATGAGAAAGGGCAGCCATTCAGGCGGGTGGTGCTGTTTTCCGATATTACCGAAGAAAAAAAACACGAAGAACGTATCTGGTATGAGGCCAATTACGATGCATTGACGCACCTGCCCAACCGCCGCCTGTTTCAGGAGAGGCTGCAGCAGGCAGTGTTGCGTGCCAATCGTACCGGCAGCAAAGTCATTTTGCTGTACCTGGATCTGGATGGCTTCAAGGAAGTGAACGATGCCATGGGGCATCAGGGCGGAGACCAGCTACTGATTGAAGTCGCACGACGGCTGAAAGAGGTGGTACGCATCACGGATTGTACATCGCGCCTGGGCGGGGACGAGTTCACCGTGACCCTGGTGGATGTGCAGGATTTCCAGCCGGCAATCAAGGTGGCAACTTCCATTCTGGAACTGTTGCAGGCGCCGATTATGATAGATAGTTATGCCACCTACATTTCGGCCAGTATCGGCATTACCGTGTATCCTGACGATGCGAAAAGTGCAGCCCACCTGATTAAAAATGCCGACCAGGCGATGTATGAAGCCAAAAAGCTTGGCCGTAACCAGTATTCTTTTTACACGCAGCAAATGCAGTATGTGGCCAACCGGCGCTCAGAGCAAAAGCGCGAATTGCGTAATGCCCTGATCAATGAAGAGCTGGAAATCCATTACCAGCCGATAGTGAATTTGCAAACAGGGGCTGTCAGCAAAGCAGAGGCATTAATCCGCTGGCACCATCCGGTCATGGGCATGGTCAGCCCTGATGAATTCATCCCGCTGGCTGAAGAGACCGGCCTGATTCATGAGATCGGCAGTTGGGTATTTATGGAGTGCCTGGATCAGGCGTTGAAATGGCGCGCCCGTTTTCATCCCGACTTCCAGATCAGTGTGAATCTCTCGCCTGTGCAATTCAAGAACAGCGCTTATTTTGATCGCTGGTTTACCTTGCTGGCTTCTGCCGCCAATACCAGTCACTGTTTATGCGTCGAAATCACCGAAGGAGTATTGCTTGATGCCTCGGAAAAGACGGCAGCGCAATTATTACGCTTCCATGAAGCCGGTATAGAGGTGGCGATTGATGACTTCGGTATTGGGTATTCCTCACTGGCTTATATCAAGCATATTGATGTGGACTACCTGAAAATCGACCGCACGTTTATTACCAATATCGCTGCTGCCTCTACCGATTATCCGCTGGTGGAAGCCATTATCATGATGGCGCATAAGCTGGGGCTCAAAGTCGTTGCCGAAGGCGTGGAAACGGAGGCGCAACTAGACCTGCTGGCCCATATTGAGTGCGATTACATTCAGGGTTACTGGTATTCAAAACCCTTGTCAAAAGCCGGCTTTGAAGACTGGCTTGAAGCACATATGGCGAAACCGGCCAGTTGATTTCAATACATTCTGACGTGGCTATCAGTGCTTTACTGATAACGTACCATCCTTGTCTGATCTAGCCTGTGCAGTCTCTTTTGTTACACAACATGTTCAAGGAGTTACCATATGGCGGTTAATCAAACAAGTAAAAATCAGGACGTGAACACGCTGAATCCTGCCCGGCTGGATCCCGGAAATCCCGCTTCAGTCGATCCTGCAAATACCGACCCGGCGGATGAGGCAAAAAATGCGGAAATCATGCCCACCAATCCTGATTTCAATCATCCTGACTCAGATGCCGGGGCTTAACGCAGACTAGCGCCTGGCCAGGTGGCAGGAAAGCGTGCTGGAAGAAATCGCCAAATCAAGCAAAGGCCAGTTGCCGGCGGCTGGTTTCTGCAGCAGCGAGGATCATGACTGGATGAACAGATAGTTAGCCATCACTCTTTATAGCAATGGCCGCACTGTATCCTGTTTGCAATCTGACCCGGTTGCCAGCAAAAGTGCAGGCTTGATGTATGGTTGATGTGGTTGCTGCTTCAGAAAATAGACATTTTTTCTTCTGACGGGCGCTGCCGGATATAGGCATTATGCAATTGATAATTCCAGCGTTGTAACCAGGCCATTGTCGCTTCGCGGTTCATAGGCCGTGCAAAATAATATCCTTGGCCTGACTGACAGCCCAGTTCGCGCAAGCCTATCGCCTCCATATCATTTTCAATGCCCTCAGCGACCGTGATCAGTCCCAGTTTTTCCGCCAGTTTGATGGTGGAAGCAATGGTTTTTCTGGATTTGGAGGAGTGCGCCATGGAGGCGACCAGTGATTTGTCAATTTTCAGCTCGGAGAAGGGCAGCCTGGCCAGTTGGTCTGCTGGCGAATAAGCTGCACCAAAATCATCCATGCCCAGTCTGAAGCCCTGACTGTTTAATTGCTTAAGCGGATTTTCCAGTTGCGTCAGGTTAATAATGCTGGTGGGGCCGGCAAATTCCAGGACGACTCTTTGCGGCAAGATGCCGAATGTTTGACAGGCATTATTCAGCATGTCGATAAAACCGGGATCCTGAATGTTTCTGGTTGAAACATTCAGCGAGAAAGATAAATCAGGCGTCAGTTTCCGCAGAAAATCAAATGCATTTGTAATTGCGATCTGCATTAACTGGTTGATTTGCCCGGTTTTTTCGGCGACCGGAATAAACGATGCCGGAAATTTCATGCCGAAGGTGGGATGGCACCATCGTAGCAGGCCTTCAAGTCCCGTCACCTTTCCACTGGGCAGGTCAATCTGTGGCTGGTAATGCAATACAAACTGTTTATTCTGCATGGCCTGATCCAGGCTTGCAGCATCTACAACAAACTGCTCGCCGGTATTCACATGTGGTGCAGGCTCGGACAGCTTATCCGATAACAGGCTTCTTAATGCCTGCGCTTCAATTGGCCTGTGCAATACACCGGTCACCTGCAACTGATTTTCGCTGGCAATCATTTGCACGGCAGGTAGAAGAGGCGTGGCTATGCCATTGGTAAGAATAATGCCGGCTTTGCAATGCAGCTTGACCAGTTGCAGCAATACTTCAACACCATCAATGACCGGCATCGCCAAATCAATAGCCAGATAAGACGGATTGGAGATGAGAAACTCATCAATGAATAATTGTGCATCGTCGAATATTTTTACTGCAAAACCCAGGTTCTCTGCCTCATGTGCAATGACTCCTGCAACATCGGCATCGCTATCCAGTATTAATAATGATTTTGTCATGACATATCCCCCTTGTGATTTCGGCCCATGATGCGGGATTTGAAATGCCGGAACTTAGTGACCATAGATAAGTGACCGTAGAATTGTTTGGATAGATGGCAAGGTATGAAAGTTCAGCGTGATCAGGGAATTGCAAACCACCTTCAGCAGGCGAAGCGGGGCAAAGGAAAGCGTGTCCGATAATTCCTACACGTAATTCAGTCAAAGTGGTATACAGCCATCTTCCGTAAACCAGCATGATGTAGTCTCACTCAATTAAAAAATGAGATCAAGGTATTGAGTGAGGACATGGCGCGGTGATCCTGAGTCAGGTTTTCATGAATAGACCATTGATCTGGCGGAAGGTTGCTTTATGACACAATCCAGTATTTCTACTAAAGGCGCCAGTGCTTTTTCGCTGGCAGCCATTACTGCCGGTGCAGTAGCAGCTGCCTTACCGATTATGTCAGTGGGATTTATGATGGCGATTATTTCGCTGGGCGCGATTTCTGGTGGCGGAGCACCGGCAGTAAAAGCTGGCAGCCAGCACGCCACCAATATGCGTACTGTCGCACAGTGGACGCCGCAGCTCGATAAAGCACACGTCAAAACAGTTAAAAAAAGCAAGGCGAATTATCTGATGGACGCCGTATTGCGCGAGGATGAACGTCATGCCGCGCCGCGTGCCACACAGCGCAAGCCCTCCTCCAGATCCGCTCCGGTTTCTCACGTGATACATGTGTTTGCCTAGCAGGCAAACAGGCAGGCAGCAATGACTGATTTTCTCATAATTGACTATTTCCGGGCCTAATAACAGCTTGCCCTGCAGCCAGAGTTAAGCATTGACCCGACGTTCGACAAACAGGCTGTTGCCGGATATCTTTTTTGCTTCTTTTTTGGCCAGACTGACGACAGAAGACAATTCATGTTGTGACCGAAACTGGCCTGGCTGAACCCGGACTGCGCCTACGGACAAGCTGACAAACGGATATTCCACGGTATTCCCCAATCTGTCTTCGGCGATGATGCCACCGGCGGCTTGATGCGCCTCGTCGTAAAACTCGATGATATCCTGCTGCAAGGTATCCAGAATCCTGGTGCAGCGTGCCTGCCAGTCATCGCTCTGGAAAATGACAATGAAATCATCGCCGCCAATATGACCGACAAAATCCAGGCTCTGGTCTACCTGGCTGGTGAGTAGCCTGGCGGTATAGCTGATGATTTCATCACCGCGCCGGAAACCGTAAGTGTCGTTATAGGGCTTGAAGGTATCGAGGTCAAAGTAGCAGACACTAAAAGTACATTCGGAGGCGAGCAGGCGATCCAGCTGTTCATTGATGGGCACATTGCCGGGTAGCAGGGTGATAGGGTTGGCATAGCGCGCTGCATTGATTTGCATCTGGGTGACTTCGCGCAACAGATCCTGGCCACGACCTACGCCCAGGTAACGACCGTTATCGGTAATAATGAAGCCGTTGCTGAAGTGATGCGCCTCTTCGGTGATAATATCGCTCAATGCTTTCAGACTCATGGATTTATCGACAATCAACGGGTGTTTGTCCATAAAGGTATCCGCGCAGCGTCGGCTGCCATATAGTTCACGGCGGAATGGCCGGGCCAGGTTGTCTATCATGACATAACGCGTAATCAGGCCGATAGGAGTTTCGCCATCCACAATAGGCAGCATATGGATACTGCTATCTGCTTCGATCAGGCGCATAACGTCATTATTGGACATGGCAGCGGGAATAGGCTCAATGTATTTCAGCAGCTTGCTTACATTGGAGCGATGATCCAGTGCAATATAAGTGTTCTGGTAAAGGTGCAGAGTATTTCTGGCGAGCTGCTTCCTGACGCCTGCATCTATGGACTGTATCAGTCCGGCTTCGGGTTTTCCCAGATAATAACCTTGCCCGAAATCAATTTTAAGGTCCTTGATGATGATCAGTTCTTCATGACACTCTATGCCTTCGGCAATGACTTTGGCACCGGCATTACGGGCGATTTGCTGTATGGAACGGACAAATTCGAATTTGACCTGGTCTTCATGAATATTGTGAATGAAGTGCTTGTCAATTTTAACGTAATCCGGCTTCAGCTCTGACCACAGGCGCAAGCTGGAAAAACCTTCGCCGAGATCATCCATGGCTATTTCAAAACCGATGTCACGATAATCCTGCACCGCTTTGCGCAACTGCTTGTAATCCATATTGCGTGTCTGTTCGGTGATTTCGATAATAATTTGTTTTGGCTCCAGGCCAAGCCTGGCCAGGTAGGCCAGGGTTTCGCCTTTATTGGGCGAGGCTCGCAACAGCATTTCCGGTGTATTGTTCAGGAACAGTTTGCGTGTTTTACAAGTGGTGACATAGCTCTCCAGGACGATCTGGCGACTGAGATGCTCGATTTCCGTCAGCAACTGGCAATTCCGGGCTGCCTCAAACAAATCCAGCGGTGCATGCAATGAGGTGTCTGCCGGTCCGCGAATCAAACCTTCAAACCCGTAAATATCGGCTGTCTGCAAAGAAACAATCGGTTGATAAACCGAAGTTAGCCGGCGGGACTGCAGGATATCTATGATTGCGTAACAGTCATCCTGGCAACTTTCGCCCTTCAGAGTGGATGGCTCTTTTCTCCATTGTGCCCCCCAGCTATAGGCCAGATTGGTGGATGAGGAAGTGCCTTCGATCAGACTGTGTGTGATGTGTGCAAGCATGGTAGTGATAGCAAGTGAGGCGGTACAGGGGTGATTTCATTGGCCGCTAAGTTAAACCATAAACAGCTGTTTAGGGAGGGTGTCACAAAAATTTCAAATTACTGGCGGGTAATGTTCATCTCGTCCGCAGATTCCTACAAAAAATTCAGCCTAATTGGTATACAGCGTTTTTCGGCAACTCCGCATGATGACGACAGGCGTACTCTTCCAATGAAATTCGAATAATCTATAAAAAGGAGTTTGATCATGGCGCAAGCGATTTTGTCGAATGAGACTGTGCAAGGTGCAAGCCGGACACGGCTGGATGGAATAAATACAGGGGCCATCTCTTGGGCGGCAATCATTGGAGGGGCGGTCGCAGCAACAGCGCTTTCCCTGATCCTGTTATTGCTGGGCATGGGCCTGGGATTATCCTCGATTTCCCCGTGGGCACGGCATGGGGTAGAGGCTGCGACGTTTGGCGTGTCGGCGATTGTCTGGATTACTGTGACGCAGATACTGGCATCCGGCATGGGCGGTTATTTGACCGGCAGGCTACGCGTCAAATGGACAGATGCGCAGCCGGATGAAATCTATTTCCGTGATACCGCGCATGGCTTCCTGGCATGGGCGGTCGCGACACTGGCCATGGCTGCATTGCTGACATCCACCATCGGTGCCGTCGTGCATGGCGGCGCACAGGCAGGCGCAAGCGCGGCCGGTGGAATTGCAAAAACCGGAGCAGTCGCAGCGGCTGGTGCCGAGATGGCTAAGTCTGGTAACACGCAGAAAGCCAGGGGCGAGATGGGCTATTTTGTGGATGCACTGTTTCGCCACAGTGCAGACAGCACGGCTGCATCAGCGGAAGCAGGGCGGCAGGTGCCTGCTGCTGAAGTAACACGTATTTTTGCCCATGCAGGCGCAGCGGAAACCTTGCCTGCCAATGACGCGACTTATCTGGCACAACTGGTTGCGCGTCATACCGGTCTGAGCCAGGCGGAAGCGGAACAACGCGTGAGCGAGGTATACGCTAATCTGCAATTTGCCGCCAAAGAGGCCAAGGCCAAGGCGAAAGAAGCCGCTGATCAGGCACGTAAAGCATCGATTTATATTACTTTATGGCTGTTTGTTTCTTTACTGATTGGTGCTTTCTCGGCAAGTCTGGCGGCGACCTGCGGTGGCCGTTGCCGGGATGCTTAATGTTCTTCAATTGATTTCTTGTTAACTCCGGAGGCGATATGCGTTCATTACTGTTATATTTTCTGGGAATTCCTATTCCGCTGATTATCCTGATTGCCTTGTTTGTCCGCTGATCTTTACGGCTGACAACGATACGCACACATAAAAAAACAGGCCGGTAAGCGGCCTGTTTTTTTGTTACACCAGATCGGCCAGCAAGTCCGGCCCGAAAACTTCCTTGCGTATGCTGTCTGCATGCGCGCCAGCAGCCAATAGCGCACTTTTCTGTGCTGACATGAAACTGGTCGGTCCACACAGATAGATATCTGCATGCGCTAATGTGTCAGCAGGAATATCGTTCACGCTCAACCTGCTGGATGCGCCATTCTCCGGCTGGCTGATGTAGAGTTTGAACGTCAGATTGGGCATGGTTTTGATGGCTTTTTCAATATCGCTGCGATGCAGGTATTCAGCTTCCGAACGTACTGCGTACAGTAAATAGACCGGGTGATCCGGATTGCTGCGTACCAGCTGGTTCAGTGCCGCAATCATGGGCGTGATGCCTACTCCTGCCGCGAGCATGACCAGAGGTTTCTTGCTGCGGGTATCGATAACAAATTCGCCATAAGGGTGGCTGACCTGCAATGTGTCGCCGGCGCGAATATGGTCGTGAATCCAGTTTGATACCGACTTGTCATCTGCCTTGCCGGAGGCCGGCTCTTTTTTTACAGTGATGGACAAATAAGGCGCGCCCGGGGCGTCTGACAAACTATATTGCCGCGGTTGGCGGTGGCCATCTGCAAATGTGATGATCACACTGACATACTGACCGGGTTTGTAAGAAGGAATACTTTCATTATTAAGCGGCTGCAATCTCAGGGTCTTGGCCGACGGGCTTTGCGCAATCACTTCGGCCACACGCATCTCGGTCAAGTCTCCGGCCGTGGCAGTATTTTCATACAGGTTTTTTTCCTCGGCGATCAGGGCATTGGCGAGGGCGCCATAAGCTTCTGCCCAGGCATCTATCAATTCCGGGGTCGCCGCATCTCCCAGCACTTCCTTGATCGCCCCCAGCAAATGTGTACCGACGATGGGGTAATGCTCAGGCGTAATGCCCAGCGAGGCATGCTTGTGCACGATGCGGGTAATCACGGGTGCCAGCGCCTCAGGGTTTTCAAAGTTGGCGGCATAGGCGAATACGGCTGCAGCCAGTGATTGCTGCTGGGTGCCATCTGCCTGGTTGCGCATGTTGAAAATATGACGTAATTCAGGATGAGCCGTGAACATATTGTTGTAGAACACGGTGGTGATTTTTACACCATGCTCGCGCAATACCGGGACACTGGCTTTGATATAGGGAACAGCTGCTTCGGAAAACATTTACTCTCCTTTAATTATGCATATTGAATGCGTGTTTTATTGCAAAAAAAATGGGGACATCCCCTTATGTGTTTTCTAACCGACTAACCGGATGTAATCCTGCTGGATTTTCTGTATAGAGCCTGTTGATTTGCCTTTCAGGACATCGCTCAGCGTATAAGTATTCAGTGTGTCGTAAAAACTGTTCAGTGCGTGATTGAGCGCTGCCTTGAGGCCACATGCCGGACTTAGGACGCAACGCAAGGCGTCGCAGTCAATCAGCTGTTCGGAGCCTTCCAGCAGACGTATCAGCTCGCCTATCCTGATATGACCGGGTGCTCTGGCCAGCACAATACCGCCACTGCGCCCACGAATGGACTGGATATAACCGTATCTGGTCAGGGTGGCTGAAACTTTCACCAGGTGATTGCGTGCCACGTTGAATTGCTGTGCGACTTCCGCGACCGTCACCGGCGGGGATTCGCGTTCATTCACCGCCAGATACATCAGCAGACGTAATCCTAAATCTGAAAAACGGGTAAGTTGCACTAGTCGTACCTTGATAATTTAATATGCATTATAAATGCATATTAAATAAATGCAAGTACCGCCTATCAGCGGATTCCTACAGAAAATTCAGCCGGAGTGGCATGGCATGGTTTAAGGCAAGACGGCATGATGGAGCCTCGCCAAGGTTAATAATACTAACAGTGAGATTGCCGGTCGCGTTGGCAATGACTTGAAGTTCAGGAGATTTATTCATGCTTAGAACTATTTTGCTTGTGATTCTTGTACTGGCTTTAATAGGTTCGTTACCCACGTGGCCTTACAGCAGTGGCTGGGGATATTATCCCAGCGGCGGGTTGGGATTAGTCGTTCTCATCCTGCTTATTCTTGCCCTTACCGGAAGGGTATAACCATATTACGTCACTGGTTCGAATCTGTATTCGAACCAGTTTTTATCGGCCAGGCTTATTGTTATGCAAAGGAAACTATCATGATCAAACGCTTTTTAACCGCACTTTTGGCAATTTCCTTCTTTTTTACTGCTTCCATTCAAGTGGTGCAGGCCGCAATGATCGGTACTGAGCAAATTGCAGCCTCTGCAGTGTCATCCAAAGGTGACCAGGACCGTGAAAAAATTGTCACTATGTTGTCCCGCGATGATGTGCAATCAGAGTTGACCAAGCGCGGAATAGACCCGATTGAAGCAAAATCCAGGGTGGCAGCATTAACGGATGATGAAGCCAGCCAGCTGGCCACACAACTGGACAAGGCACCGGCGGGTGGCGGATTTATTGGTGCGATCGTGCTGGTTTTCCTGGTGCTCTTGCTGACTGATATTCTGGGCTTTACCAAAATCTTCCCGTTCACCCGTTCGGTACGCTAGTTCGGTTATTTAGTACTGCTATGGGATAATAGTCTGGTGAGCACCTGTTCCATCGACGATAAAATGCGTAGTTTAAAAGCCAGCTTGCGCCGCATGTGCGCACTGGCTTTTTTGTGTCTTTTGACCGCGTGTGCCGCGAATGGCGTGCGTGAAACCACGCAAAATACGCAATTGCCGCGGCATGCAGAACTCACGGAAACGCCTTTTTTCCCGCAGGAACAATACCAGTGTGGGCCTGCTGCGCTGGCAACCGCACTCACTGCCGTGAACATTCCGGTTTCCCCTGATCAATTGACCCCGGAAGTATACGTGCCCAGCCGGCAGGGCAGTCTGCAGATTGAAATGCTGGCCGCAGCAAGGCGGCATGGTGCCGTTGCAGTACAGATTCCGCCCAGGCTGGATGCCGTCATGCAGGAAGTGGCCGCAGGGCATGTGGTCGTGGTGATGCAGAACCTGGGATTTTCCTGGGTGCCTGCCTGGCATTACGCAGTGGTGGTCGGCTATGATCTGGATAAGGAGTTGCTATGGCTGCGCTCAGGCACTTATGAACGGCTGGAAATGTCATTAAGTGCATTCCAGCGCACCTGGGCGCGCAGCGAGCATTGGGCTTTTGTGGCATTGCCAGCGGGACAGTTGCCAGCCAGTGCCAGCGTGGAGCAAGTCACTGCGGCCCTGGTGGCCTATGAAAAAAATGCGCCTGCTGTGGCGCGCAAAAGCGCTTACCAGGCGGCGCTAAAGCAATGGCCGGATCAGCCGGTATTGTTGATGGGTCTGGGCAACACCGCTTATGCCATGCAGGATTTTCCATTGGCGGCGGATACCTTTCGTCGCATGATAGAGGTGTCGCCTGATTCTGCACCGGCCTACAATAACCTGGCTAATGTATTGCTGGCACAGAAAGAGATATCACAGGCCGAAGTGATAGCCAGGAAAGGCTTGTTGCTGGCGGGTGACAATGAAAAAATAAAATCCCAAATTACCCAGACACTGGCAGAGATTCGCCAGGCAGGCCAGTAGGGCTTTCTGCAATTACCTGCCAGCGCGTCGCAGGCTTGCATCTGTCAAGCGTGGCGCGCCAGGTAAACATAAAAATCGCCGGCTTTCAGTGATTTTGAAAACAGCCAGCCCTGGACATGGCTGACGCCGCGGGCCTGCAGGATTTTTGCCTGTTCTGCTGTTTCCACGCCTTCGGCGACCATATCCAGCTGCAATGTCTTGGCCATTTCAATAATGTGGAATGCCACCTGACTGGTCACGGCCCCGGTGCCTACGGAATCGACAAATGCTTTGTCAATCTTGAGGTAGTCCAGCTGGAATTTGGTCAGGTAAGATAAGCTGGAATAACCGGTTCCAAAATCATCTATGGCTACCCGCACGCCATATTCCCGGATATTCCTGATCACGGTAAGTGCTTTTTCATCATCAAGGAAGCCGCGTTCGGTGACTTCTATCAGCAGCTGGTGACTCTGTGCACCGCTGGATTCTTTCAGGCGTCGGATCAGGGGCAACAAACGATCGGAACGGATATCGTGAGATGAAATATTAATGCCGACATGAAAATCCGGATATTGCTTGAAAACCTGGCGCATGTCCTGCGCTACCAGCTCAAACACCCGGCGCGTAATCTGGCAGATCACGCCTGAACTCTCTGCCGCGGGAATAAAAGTATCCGGACTAATCAGGGTGTTATCCGCCGTACGCCACCGGATCAGGGCTTCAGCGCCTACACAATGATGATTGTGCAGGTTGATGATGGGCTGGTATTCCATGTAAAACTCGTTATTGGCCAGCGCCCGCAAAATGGCAGACTTGGGCGAGTAACGGGTTTTTCGCATATAGAGAAAAATGCCGCCCAGTAACACACTGATTACCGTCGCCAGCGGGATAAGTATCTGCAAGAAAGCCATGATGTCATTGGCCGGTGGAAGCGGCGTCGCTGCAATGACGCCAGTCAGCCCTATGCGATTTGGCGTGATATAAACCAGCATCTGGCGCTGTTCATCTATAAAAGTGAGCGCTTGCTGCCCTTGATATTTCTTCAACCATGCAGAGGTAATCTCTCCTCTGGCGGTATACACTTTCAGTGACTTCAGGTTAAACACACCGACAGCCACCTCGGCATTGCCCAGGGCTTCCAGCACATGGCCAGGAACAAACATGATGGCCCAACCCGCTTTTTCCATCAGCACCAGGCGATTAGACCAGTGAGGCACTTTCACATGGTTCCAGAAACGGGTGCCATCAGGTTCGGTGCGATAAGCAGGGCCCAGATTCACGCCATCAAAAATTTCCGGAATGGAGGAACAGTCAATCTGGTTATTCCGGAGGTGGGCAACACCCTGCAGAAATGCGCTGGAGACGGTAAATTCCTGCATGCGCCGGATATGCACAGGCGTACAGGCGTCTTTTTCTGCCACTGCAGCAAAATCCTGCAGGATGCGGGCATGCTGTTCACGTGTCATGTGCATGCGCATCAGGACCCCGTTAGTGATTTCCCGCAGCCGGTGGGTTTCTTTTGAAATCGCCTGGTGCCTGGCGATCATTAATGATAAGAAGATGGAAGTGGATGCAATGACAATTACCAGAAGAATTGTCATGCCGGCGATGACTTTGTTATTCCGCCAGCCTTGCGTAAGCAGGTACATGATGCGCATCTTCCGGAAAGTGTTTTATTGCCAGCCGGGACTGACTCGATCAATGAAGCTCAGTGAGTTGACCGATGTGGTTAGGAGGCAATGCAAATGCATCTCGGAGTCTGCAACAGAATGATAGTGATCAACATGGTTTTTATAAATGTCTGGGTATTGATCTTGATAGTCGCCGTAAGCGCGTAAATACGTCATTACTCTAACCCGTCAGACGGCAGATGTCTAACGTAATTTTACCGGATGCAGTTTTATGTATGTTTTTATGACAGGGTGACAGGAGCCGGGGCAGGCGTGATGTCTGCACCTAATTCTTATTCATGGGAATGACGCTGATCTGGCCATCGGTTTCCAGTTGCATCTGTTTGACATCGGCAAGTTTATCTATGCCCGCTTCCCGCAGTTTTGCCATGATATCTTCCCTGGTAATAAATTCCCGCCGCATGGCCCTGGTTTGCAGAATGCCGTTGCGCACCAGCATGATGGGAGGTGCTTCCATCAGCCTCCTGATCCATATACTGCGGTAGCTGAGCCAGTCGATCAGCACATTCCAGCAGACCAGCACCGTCACAAGTGCCAGGCCATCTGCCACGGATTTTGCATCGCCGCTCATCGCATTCTGCGACGCATCGGCCATGATGGAAACAAACAGGAAGTCACCTATCCCGACATCTCCCATGCTGCGACGCAGGATGGATCTGAATATAAGAAACAGGAACCAGAAAACTATGGTGCCGCGCAGGATAATTTCCCACAGGGGAACAGTTAAATAAAATGCGGAAAGATCCATGCTGGCGGTCCGGAACGAAGGTAATTCGCATGCTACAAAAAGCAGGCCCACAGAGTTATCAGCGCTGGAGCAAAAGTGTGTAGGAAAAGGCTGAATCTGCCGGAATATAAACATTCCTACACTGTTTTCAGCTTTCGTTGCCTAGCCGGTTTTTCCGCGCCGCGTCATGATGAGTGACGTTTGATAAAGACCTTTTAAATAGTCAGGATAAGGAGATAGCGATGCTTGGTACGGTTTTATGGATAGTGCTGATACTGGCTTTGATCGGCGCATTGCCAATGTGGCCTTACAGTGCGAACTGGGGCTATTATCCCAGCGGCGGGCTGGGCCTGGTGCTGCTTATTCTGATCGTGCTGGCCTTGCTGGGGAGATAGCACGTGCGCGCAGAAACCGAAACGCAACTCAACCAGTCGCTGCCGAATCAGGAGACGGCGCTGGATACGCTAGATTCCCGGGAGGCGGATGCGCGATTGCTGATGGAAATTTTTGTCCATCATTTCAAATTGCTGACCGGAGAGTCCTTGCTGACCAGTAAACTCAGTGCGGTATGGTATGAAAAACAGCGAAGTCCCCAGGATCTGGTGCAGGGCCTGGCGTATGCCAAAAGACAAGAATGGTTGACGCCACTCGGTGAAGCTTTCCGGCTGACCGAAGCGGGCTACTCTGCCGCAAAACATTAATTGAACATCTGTGTCTGCAGTTTTGCTGGGCGTTATTGTTGCGAAATTGCACTTGCGCTTTAGCGCCGTACTGAGCCTGTTATTCAGGCGGATGATAGTTGAGTGGCCGGATCACAATACGGCTTTTTGGCAAAGTCGGAATGTCGGCCAGGGAAAAGTTTAAATCCTGTGGCGGCATTTCATACTGCAGACTGTCGACCAGAAACCGCACCATGGCTTTCATCAGGCGATGCGTGATCCATTCGCCCGGACAGCGATGATGGTGTGCATAGGTGGCGCCGCCGTTAGCAATAAAGCTGTAGTGATCCGGATGCCAGTCCTTGAAACGCTCCGGATTGAAGCTGTCGGGATCGGGCCACACCGCCGGATCATGATGAGTACCGTAAACATCCAGCAGGGTGAGCGTATGAGCGGGAAAATCAAAGCCCTGCCAGGTAAAAGTCCGTTGTGAATAAGCGGCCAGAAAAGGAAAGAAGGGATAAAACCGCCTGACTTCCATGACAAACCAGTCCAGGTAATCGGGGCGCTGCAGAAGCAGTTGCTGACGGCACTGCGGATAGAGGTGGAGTGCAAGCGCGCTGAAGGCCATGAACCGGGCAATGGCAACAGTGGGACGTAACACATTGATTAATTCCACGGCGGCGATGTCTATTGGCAGTAATTGACCATGTTCGTCGCCATGCCAGGCAAAAGCCTGAAGCATGTTGTCAGTGCTTTGCTGGTCTTTTGTCCGCGCCTGTCTGATCTCAGCACTAATCCATTTTTCCACCGACCTCCGCGCCCATCGGCCACGCCAGTGCGGTAATCCTATGCGTGCACCGCTATCAATCATTCGTCCGAAATCCCGGGCGCGCTGCTCGAGCTGTTCTGCTGGCAAAGGTACGCCCGCCCACGCACACACCGACCGGCAGAGTATTTTCTGGGCCTGGTCAAACAGCACGACAGGCTGTGCTGTCGGCCAGCCTGCCATGGCTGCATGCCAATACGACTGATGCAGGGCGACCAGCGCATCAATATGGCCAGGGGTCATTAACTGCTGCACAAAGAGATTTTTCCTGTGCTGGTGCGGTGGTCCATCCAGCCCTTGCACTCCGCCTGCGCCAACCAGCGTTTTTTGCACCCTTGCGGGCATAGCGCCGTGGCGTAAGAATTTGTCAGGCTCGTAAAAAAGACGAGCGGCTTGTGCGCCTTGCATGCACACGACTGGCCGGAACAGCAAGCGTGTTCTGAAGGCACTGGTATTCAGTGCATGGCATTTATCCGAAATAAAACGGTAACCGCCCCGCAGCAATGACAGGGCGCTATCCAGCGCAGGATCCTGGGGTAAAGCAGCCAAATCGGATGACTTTCTATTGCTATCTGAAAAGCGTCTAGTTGTCCCCGATAATCTCCGGCTGTACATCCGGCTCGTCAGGTTCGGTAGGCTGATAAGGCGTTTCCGGATCGGGTTTAACCGGTTTCTGACCCTCTTCGGGAAACAGGGGATGTCTGGTGTCATTTTGCTGGGCTAATCCATGGTAAGTGGCATGGTCCATTGAAATCGTCTGCATGAGATGCTCCTGTGATTGGCCTGAATATAAATCCTCACGATACGTCTGCAATGGCAGCCTTTTTATCAGCAGTTGCCTGATCCTGCTGTCAGAATATCCTGCCGCTTTTGTGGACATCTCCTTAAAAATCCTACGTTACTTTCCTTAAATTGCCGACAGTTTCCAATATCCGCAGGGCGTAGTCTGAGCTTTTGCAACGAAGCTAGGAGATCATGATGAATATTAGCGAGGTAATGACGCGCGATGTGAGAATTGCAACGCCCAATGACAGCTTGCAAACGGCTGCCCGCATCATGGACGAATATGATTTCGGCCTGTTGCCTGTAGGAGAAAATGACCGCCTGATTGGCATGCTTTCTGATCGGGACATTACCATACGGGCAGTTGCGCAGGGTCTGTCGCCACAAGAGAGCAAGGTAGCGGATGTGATGACGGCTGATGTGAAGTATATTTATGAAGATGAGTCGGTAGAGCAGGCCGCACGCAATATGAGTGATTTGCAAGTACGCAGGCTGCCGGTGGTGGACAGGGACAATCGCCTGGTGGGAATTGTCTCGCTGGGAGATCTGGCGCTGAGTGAAGAGGATAGTGCCGGCGCTGCCTTAAGTTCGATTTCTCAACCGGTCGGGGTCGATGCTTATCTTTAAACCTGTCGGAATGACCGCCATTACTGGCAATGTCAGGCAGATTAGCTATTGGTCACAGTAATTTCGCGTCCGGCGTAGGGGCGAGCATTCTGCTTCCTGCGCCGGAGACCGGCGAGCAAGAGGCTGGTCCAACTGTTATACAAACACGAACTACATCCTTACTCTAAAAATATTACTTCTGTCATCTTCAATTACATCCAGCCTTGCAGTGCTACTGTCGCTAGCGGATAGGCTGTCTGAGTATTCCTACAAAAAATTCAGTCTAAGCAGCCTAGTCTGGCTGCGCAGGCGACGGCATCATAAAGTCACGAATTCTAACAATCTGATCCGGGTCGTCGAGAAGCAGGTGGACGCCGGTTGATGACAGGAGAGTGTCATGCTTAGTACTTTGCTAATTGTGTTTCTTGTCCTGGCTCTAATCAGTGCAATACGTACACGCGTATACAACACAGGATTAGAGTATCACTCCAGTCGCGCGCTGGGACTGGTGGTTGCCGTGCTGGTATTGATGGCGTTTACGGCAGGTTTTATCGATCTGTAAAGTCACCGCTAACACAGTAGCGTTAAAGGCTGGCGACCCTAGTGAATAACAAATACCCCGTTCTTACCGTTTTTCTTTGCGGTGTACATGGCTTTATCTGCCATGCGGATAAGCTCTAACGGTTCAAGCGGACTGACCTCTTTGCCACCATAGTAGGCGACCCCCATACTCAGCGTCATGGTCAGTGTCATATCCCCCAGCTGCAGCGGTTCACTCATGGCTTGCTGGATATTATTGGTAATGCGGTGAGTATCCTCTTTGGTTTTCAGGCCTTCCAGCACCAGTACGAATTCATCGCCGGCATAGCGGACCACGGTATCTGACAGGCGGGTGCAATGACTGATGCGGTCAGCCACTGCACATAATAACAGGTCGCCTACATGATGGCCGTAAGTGTCGTTAATCGGTTTGAAGCCATCCAGATCAATAAAAATCAATGCCAGATATACCTTATTGCTCCTGGCGCGCTGAAAAGCGAGCGGCAGAATTTCTTCCAGCCTTCTCCTATTGGCAAGTCCGGTTAGCGGGTCATTCCTCGCTTCATTTTTTAACAGGTTTTCAAGCTGTTTTCTTTCGGTGATATCGCGCAGGAAAGATGTAAACAGTACCTGCCCGTTGATCTCGAGTGCATTTATCTGTAATTCAATCGGAATCCGGATACCATCTTTGCGGATGGCCTCTAGTTCCAGACGGGAGCCGAGCAGGCTGGAGTCTCTTTTCAGTAAATAATCACTGATGCCGGCGTTATGATGCTGATCTGGCACAAGGATAAGTTTTTCGATTTTTCTGCCAAGGGCTTCTTCCTCAGACCAGCCAAACGTGTATTCTGCCTGTTTGTTCCATTCAGTAATCGCTCCTTGTGCATCCATGCAAATATAGGCGTCATTGGCATTGGCCAGGATGGTACGTAGCTCCAGTTCTTTATTTTGCAACTCCTGTTCGGAACTGATTTTCTCGTCATATGCTTTCAGTAAAGACTGGTTGGCTTGCCTGAGCTCTTCCGTTCTCTGTGTCACCTTTTCTTCAAGAGACTTTCTTAAGGCGGTTAAGGCAAATTCGGTTTCTTTGGCCGCCTGAATATCAATGATAATGGCGATCAGATAATCTACATCACCTTTAATGGTGCACTGTTTGGTGACCGTGATTTCAACCCAGGTGCTCGCACCATCTTTTTTGATATATCTTTTCTCCAGCTGGTAGCGGTCTATCTTGTCATGGAGCAACTGCTCAACCAGGCTGATATCCATGTTCAAATCTTCCGGATGAGTCAGCTCCTGGAAAGAGAGAGACATCAACTCTTCTTTTGAATATGAGACGATTTGACAAAGCTCGTCATTCACTTCCAGCCACGCACCAAAAGGCTTCATGAGGGCAATGCCCACGCCAGCATTCTCGAAAATACTCTGAAACTTGTTCTGGGCGTGGTCAATCGTATCCTGTGCAGTGAGCATGCGTTCCCTGAACTGGATCTCCTTGGTAGCGAGCATGGCCAGATCATGCAGGGCCTGCAATTCTTTCTCGGTCGGATGCTTGGGTTTGTTGTCAATGACGCACAAGGTACCGAGTGAATAGCCCTGAATGCTTTTGATCGGGATGCCGGCATAAAACCGGATATTGGGGTCATTTAACACCAGCGGGTTTTTGGCAAACCGCTCATCTTGGATGGCATCTTCCACCACCAGTTGTTCGCCACTTGCGACTGCGTGGGTGCAGAAGGAAATATCCCTGGGGGTTTCACTTGCCTCCAGTCCGTGCCTGGATTTAAACCACTGCCTGTTTTCATCCACCAGCGAAATCACCGAAATGGATGTGTTGAGTATAGTGGCTGCCACACGCGTGATGCAGTCGAAGAATTCGTCCGGGTGAGAATCCAGCAGCCCCAATGATCTGAGTTTTTCTAATCTTAATTTTTCAGTATCAGACACCAAGTACCTCTGAGCTTTACCATACATCCGCTATTAATATGCCACAAAAAGACACTGGATGGTTTTTCAGTAGGACAAATATTCAATCGCCAGGTTCTCAAGTTGCAGTGACTGGTGTGATTCCTGTCATCATAACGATAAATTCTGCCGGTGAACCCGTCTTCTGCACGATAAAATGTGGTCAAATAAGCAAATAGCTTATTCCTGAACATGTTATTTTCATATAAATCGCTTTTTGCACTTTTCAACTGATTTATGGCGTGGGTATGCTAGATGCAATAGGGGCTATCTGTTTTTCATGCATAGACACACCCTGCAGAACAGATCGTCCCTGTATTGGGGAATGAGGCAATGCGACGCAAAGTCCATCAAAAACTGAAAAGCCAGCTGATTGCACTCGTTGCAGCGCTGATCGCCTTTTTATTTCTGTATTTTCTGTTCGAATATCAGCGCCAGAAAGATGAAAGTAACGCCTATCTGGACGCCGCGGCATATGGCAGTCTGCTGAGGGCAGAGGTGGATCGCGAGCTGAACTCTTTGTTATTTATCTCTAATGGCTTATCCAGCTTCATCAAGGTTTACCGGAATGAGCTGGAGGCTGGAAAAATACAGGCCATTCTGGCCGATTTGTGGGCGCAGGCCCGGCATGTTCGAAATCTGGCAGTCGCTGTGGGCTACAAATTACGCTATGTTTATCCGGAAAAATCCAATGAAGCAATCATCGGTATCGATTACCGTGAGGTTGCCGGACAATGGCCCAAGATAAAGCTGGCCATTGAACAGAGGCAAGGCGTGCTGGATGGCCCGATGGGCCTGATGCAGGGCGGTAGTGGCATGATTTACCGCTACCCCATTTTTATTAACGATCAGTATTGGGGCATGCTGTCGACTGTCGTTGATACTGATGATTTCTTGAAGGATGCCTTTAAGCCTGTCCAGCGTCAGGAATTCAACTTTGCAATCAGGACAGCAGATAACCGGCATGTATTTTATGGTGATCCGGCGTTGTTTCAGCGCAAGCATGTATATCTGCAGGAAAGCATCGTTCCCAATGGCAAATGGGAGTGGGCGATAGAGAACAAGAAAATCCACGATTTGCGCGACCGCAGATTCGGCGTTCTGTTAAGTTTGCTGCTCAGTATACTCGTCGGCTGGATTGTCTATCTGTTTGCCAAAGAGCGTTACTACCTGTCTGAAGGTGCCTTGATGGATAGCTTGACCGGCCTGCCTAACCGCAGATTGCTGGATAGCCGCTTGAGTTATATATACGCCGAGGCCGGGCGATTCAACAAAAAGTTTGGCCTGATGGCGCTGGATATCGATCATTTCAAACACATTAATGATAGCTATGGACATGATGTAGGCGACGAAGTGATTAAGCAGGTGGCCAATGTGCTCAAGGCCTGTGTTCGCGATGTGGATACGGTCAGCCGGCTGGGCGGTGATGAGTTTGTCATTGTGGTAAAAGATCAGCAATCCGGGGATAGCCTGGTCAAAATAGCCAGCAAGATTCTTCAGGCATTCAGGAAAACGATGCTGATACATGATCGGGAAGTGGCTGTGCACCTGAGTATTGGTTTGACTTTGTTTGATCCTGCTGTTGCGGTACCGTTAAAACAACTGCTCAAACAGGCCGATATTGCGCTTTATCATGCCAAGCAGAAAGGGCGTAATACCTATAGCTGCTGGCAGTAGGCAGGCGCCTTCTTACCGGAGAAAACACCAGTCTCTTTGCTGCATAACGAACTGCCTCGCAGCTTATGCGCTCTTGCAGGAGTGAGCCATGCCGGATTTACAATGATTTGCTGTATTCAAGCTTTCTCTCTGGTGTAAAGTTGTAGATGATGACTGATTTTAATAGTGTCAGACAAGGTGGAGGCAGTGATGAGTCGTTTGTTTGGGGATGTGCATCGTCAGGTGCAGGATGAGTTGGGTACCAGGAAACTGGCAGACCGGATTGAAGAGATTGCCTGCAAAACGGAAATTGATGCAGATGCCAAAGGATTTATCGAGTCGCTGGATATGTTTTTCCTGTCAACAGTCGACCACAATGGCCGACCAACCGTGTCTTACAAGGGCGGTATGCCAGGCTTTGTCAAAGTGGTTGATGCGCAGACCCTGATTTTCCCGCTCTACGATGGTAACGGCATGCAATTGTCTGCTGGCAATATGGTAGGTAATGCCGAGATTGGCATGCTGTTTATTTCGTTTGAAAAGCCGCATCGCATCCGGTTGCAAGGTACCAGCAGTGTTTCCAGGGATCCGGCATTGCTGGCACTGTATAAAGAGGCAGATTTTGTGGTCAAGGTGACGCTGTCCGAACTGTGGCAGAATTGCCCGCGCTACATTCACCGCTACACGCGTGAAAGCAGTTCCCGCTATGTGCCGGTGGAAGCATGCCAGACACCATTAGCTGAATGGAAACGCCTGGAATTTGTACAGGATGTATTGTCCGAGTCTGACGCGAAAAAAGCACAGGAAGCCGGTTTTATCCAGGTGGAAGACTGGATGGAAAAAATCAAGACAGGCGCGCCTGACGTATAAGATTTTATGTAATGGATAACTCTGTTAAAGGGCTGTTTTATCACAGTTAAAACAGCCCTTTTTTCGTCACTTACCTTAGAAACGCATACGCAGGCCGGCGCCTATATTGTTGACTTCGCGATAGTTAGAGGCACGCGGATATTTGTCACCGGAGAAGTGGTTGGTCGTGTAGGCGACATAGCCATCAAAACGCTTGTTGAATTTGTAATCTGCAATGGCAGTCCAGGTATCAATTTTTCCCTGAGCGCTGGTTGAAACCGTGGGACCGTCAATCGCATCAAATCTGGTTTGATAGAATCCGGCAGAAGTACTTAAACCAGCCAGCGCCGGCACGCGGTGTGAGAAATCAAAACTGGCCCCGATAAAGTACACATTGTTATCCTGTTTTTCTCCTGGCTTGAGCGCAGAAGTTGCAACGCCACCAAATACGGTTTGATCCCAAAGATTGTGGTAGTTGATGGAAGCATCAGAGGAAGGCTTGAGCTGATACCATTCCCAGCCACCGGAGATTTTCAGGTCCGGGGCAGGTGTCCATTTCAAGGTGATCAAGGTGGCTTCAGTGTTATAAAGCGCAGCCGCAATGGTGTCATTGGCTAATGAATCACCCGTCGCTGCGGTTCCTGCTTTGACGGCATCGGTAAATCTGTCATATGCAAATTGAATACCGAACAGCTTATTCTCGTAGCCCAGTTGCATGGTAAAGCCATCTCCGTGAGAGCTGCCAGCGGCATTCCCAAACTGGTACATACCGGCATAGTTGAGTTTACCGTGGCTGTCTGTTTCGTAGACATTGCCATATTTAATGGAATTTTTCATGCGGGCATTCTCCGAGATGCCGCCACCTCCACCGATGGCGCCGCTTTCGCCCAGCGGCGAAAATGTATCGGCCTTACTGTTCGGGTCATAAGCGCCGGTAATTTCAAAAAACGGATTATATTGCGTGCCGTAAGACACGCGGCCCAGTGCGCCACCGTCCAGACCGATCCAGGCCTGGCGCGCAAACAGCTCTCCATTCATGGACGAGTCGGCATTCACGCTGGAATTGGCCCGGGTGCCTGAGTTATCCGCCAGGGTTTGCGCGGCATCATGCAGTTTCATATCAAGCGGGTTAAAGCCGGCTTCCAGCTGATATATGAATTTGAAATCTTGCCCCAGCATCTGCAATTTAGTGACTTCACCTTTCAGGCCGAGGCGCGAAGCTTGTAATCCACCATTCACCCATGCCGTTCTGGCTGTTGTCCTTGGCGTGACTTTTGCGCCGGAGTAAGGATAAAAGTTGTTTGGAAGTTCGTAATTTTCCGGTAATGAACGGTTGGTGTGGGAGAGTGCAATATCAATAATGCCGTATACCTGAGCATAGGATGGGTGATCATCCAAATCAAAATGCACACGCAATGGATTGTCATCATTCATGAACCTGCTGTAAAAATCAGCCGATGATGCATTCTGATTGACCAGGCTTTCTTGTGATTTACCCTGTTGTTCGGCAGTATTCTGCGCATTGGCTGCCATGACCGGATCAATCGTCATGGGTAGCAGGGTGATTGCCATAATGTATTTGATGCTCATGTATTCCTTCCTCGAGAACGATTTGCTGGTTGTTTGAAAGCAGCATTCTCGAGGCTGGGGATGAACGTTAAATGACAGCTGGCTTACACGAAACTGACAACACGAAACGGGGAAGTAAATACCAGGCTATGCCTGGAAGGCGGCGTTAGAACTGGCGGGTGAGCTGCAAACTCAGAATATCAGCACTGCCTTGGTATGTGCCTGAAATTAACCCTCTACCCGCTGCGCGTTGATCATCGTTAATATGTGCATCTTTAATAAACAAATGTGTGTAGCCGATATCCAGTTTTGTTTCAGGGTTGTATTGCCAGCTGGCACCAAAAGATAACCAGGTGCGGTCATTGCCGGGAATGCGGGCGGTGCGATGTTCATTATCAATCGCTTCGTCGTCATACGCGATGCCCGTACGCAGTTTGATGGTGTCAGAATAGCGGTAATTCAAACCGACCGAATAACGTAATACATTATTCCAGTGCTCGGTGACTGGAGAGCCTACGACAGTACCACTGCCATTCTCACGAAGAATCTTTAGCTCCTTGAACTGGCTCCAGCGTGTCCAGGTAATGTCCGTCAGTAGCTCCCAATGATCATTCAGTTGACTGAAAGCACTAAAGGAAAATGTTTCAGGTAGCGTGAGGTCTGCCGAGATATCCGTATTCAGCGTAGCACCGGGAGCGCCATTGGCTCCTGTGAATGGTGAGCGTACATCACCTTTCAAATGCTGCTCCACTTTGGAACGATAGGCAATGCCGAATCTGGTTGTCGGCGTCGCTTGATAAATAGCCCCGAGGTTATAACCAAAGCCCCAGTCCTTGCCCTTGTTTCTGACAAAGGATTCACTTGTGCCCAGATTGGCTGCGCTGGTGAGTTCTGCTTGTGCCCACATGGCAGAAATCCCGAAGCCAAGCGACCATTGGTCATTCACTTTCCAGGCAAGTGACGGATTGATATTGACGGTTTTCAGTTCGGATTTGACTGCCTGGAAACGCCCCAGCCAGTTTCTGTCATATTCTGTCTTCAGGCCAAATGGCGTGCCCACGCCAATCCCGAATTTCAGTTGCTCAGTCAGGTCCTGCTTGTAATAAAAGTTCGGTAAAAATGCCCAACTGCCAAAATCACCGCCTTCGTCACCCAGCGGACGTACTCCCGCCGGAGCACTCCCCTGGTTATTGAAGTCACCGGAGGTCCTGATCGCATGCAATGCCCCAACCAGTTGTCTGCCTTCTATGTAGGTCATGCCGGCAGGGTTGAAGAAAATAGTGCTGGCATCTTCGGCCACGGCAGCTGCACCGGCGTAGGCATTGCCCATGCCACTGCCACTTTGTTCAGACAGGGCAAAGCCGGCCGCCTGGCTGCTTAGCTGGTAACCTGACAAGACCAGACTAATCACTAATGGTGATGAAAAACGTGACATGCTTCTCCCTTTAAACCGTGTAATAGTTTTTTTAAGTTTTAAACAGTCATTACTTAATTATGATTCTGACTGTACCGCTTTGCGGAAGGCTGCCGGAATGCTTTCCGGGAAATCCGCAAGGAATGTCGTTGTGTGGCTCGCCGACAATGCAGCACTGAACAGGTAGCCCTGCACATGATGGCAGAGCTTGTATTGAAGATACTCGAATTGAATCGCATTTTCCACACCTTCGGCCACCACTTTCAGGTTAAGGCTGACGGCCAGTGCCACCAGGGCATCCACAATGGCAATATCTACTTTGTCATGCGGAATGCCTGCCGTGAATTGCTTGTCAATTTTCAGCACATCCACCGGCAGTTGTTTCAGATAATTCATGGAAGAATGGCCGATGCCGAAATCATCAATGGCAATGCCTATGCCTAATTGCTTGAGTGAGTAAAGAATATGTTTTGCAGACTCAATGTTGCGCATGACCATGGATTCGGTGATTTCCAGGTTAAGTGTGCGAGGTGCCACCTGGTAAAAGTCCAGCGCATGCCTGATGGTATCCGACAAGCTATCGTCATCCAGCTGGCGGGAGGAAATATTGACGTTCATGAACAGGTCTGCGTCAAAAGTCTGCTGCCACATGGATAACTGTTTCAAGGCCTGGTGCATCACCCAGGCGCCTATGCTGATAATGAGGCCGGAACCTTCTGCGAGATGGATAAACTGGTCAGGAGCAAGCAGGCCTCTGGTGGGATGGCGCCACCTGAGTAACGCTTCAAAGCCAATCGTTTTCAGCAACTGGGTATGAATAATGGGCTGGTAATACAGTTCCAGTTCCTGGTTTTGTACTGCGAAGTGCAACTCTTCGCGCAATGTGCGTAATTCCGAGGTGCTGGTTTCATCCTCTTCACTATAAAAACGATAAGTATTGCGGCCAGCATCCTTGGCCTGATAGAGCGCCATATCGGCATTTTTCATGACTTCTATTTTTGAGTCGAATCCTGGTCTCAGCGTGGCAATCCCAATGCTGATGCCGATATGAATTTCATGATCGTCTACAATAAACGGGGAAGAAATGGTCTGGATGATCCGTTTGCACACTTGCTCAATGGTGCTGTGTCCGGGCGCCTCAAGAATAATGGCAAATTCGTCTCCGCCCAATCTGAAAATGGGGTCTTTCTGTGACAGGTTGCCGCGCAGGCGATGGGCTACCTGCTGCAGCAGCTTGTCGCCGGTCGGGTGACCGAATGAGTCATTCACGATTTTGAAACGGTCCAGGTCCAGCAGCAGCAGGTAGATATGTTTGCGATCTTCCGGGGACGCGGTGATTTTTTTTGTGATGGTCTCTTCAAATGCATGGCGGTTAAGCAGCATGGTATTTTTGTCGTAATGCGCCAGGAATTGGAGTTTTTCCTCGATTTCCTTGCGATGTGTTAGCTCTGTCTGCAACTGGGTATCCCGGACACTGATACTTTCCAGCATATTGTTGATATCTTTACTTAATAAGCCGATTTCATCATCACTGGTGATCTCTATGCGCTGGTGATAATGGTGGTTCTGCGTGATATGGCTGACAAAACCTTGCAGGGCATGAATCGGCCCGACAATGTAGCGATTCAACCGCCACATAATGAAATAACCGCATAAGGCTGCCGCCATTGCCGCGATAGTGTTGGACCATGCAAAACTGACCAGCATGTCGACAATCTGTTCCTGCTTGATAATGACCCGCAATGTTCCCACGGTTTTTTCATTCACCAGAATCGGCGCATTGAGTGTCATATCGTTAAAAAAAGGATACAGCCACTGCCATGCCGAAGTTGCCGGCTCCTGCTGCGGATGCAGGCTCTCGAGTGTACGCTGCTGCTGGTCGAGCAGGATAATGGTGCGGATATTGTTGTTGTCGGACAGGGGCGCCAGGGTGCTGGCGGCAGAGCCCAGTTCGCCAAACATGACGGCCGGGCCAATGGATGTCCCTACCACATTCATTTGCAGCAAAATGCTTTGGGTCAGATGTGAGCGCAGGTTGTGGTAATGGCTACCAAGCGCGAAGATGCTGAAAACCAGCAGCATGCTCAAGGTCATGGCCAGTTCTGCCAGCAATAGCTTTTCAGCGATTTTCAGATTACGAAACAGTCTTAACATACAAATTAATTGTTAATAATATTAGTTGCCAGTTTCATCAGTCGTGCATCAAATACAATACCGGCCTGTTTGGCCGGTCGCATGCGCAGATCAAACTGGTAACGCTGCGACTGTTTGCTGATCACGATATGACCATAGCCAGCAAACCTGTTATCAGCATCAACGACGGTTAGTACTACTTCCTTTTGAATCAGCTGCTGTAATTCTAGCGGCTTTTGCGGCACAAAGTGCCGGATATATAGCAGGTTGCAATGTTTAACCTCCGCAATTGCTTGTAGTGGGCGTAAGGCAACCCGGACATTCTGTATTTTCTGGGACGTCAGGGCGACCGGGTCCAGATAGCCCACATCTTCTGTAAACGCACAAATATGATAGGTATTGCGCACTCGTTGCGCCGGGGGATGGCTTAGCATGGCAAAGTTATACAGCAGTTCGGACGGGGTTCCCCGCATGCCAGCCGGTGTGGTGGCTGCCCAGCCTGCACTGCTGAATACCAGCCAGGAACTCGCCATTACCAAGAGGGCAGATTTAGGCACCCATGACATATCAAGCCTGCCAGGCAGCGACAGATGCATCAGGAGAAATGCGGATAATCGGGTCAGGCAAGACTGGGTTGTGGCACAAGATTGGTTGCATTCAGGCAAAAACTCCCTTGTGATGTCATCGGGCCGCGCCACTGGCTATACGCAGCTACAGAAAGGTGCAGGCAATAAGCGCTTATATGAGAGCATCATACCGTTTGCCACAAAATCTACAATCCGCAAGCTGATAAATTTCTGTATATGTTTGATAAGCCGGAATCTGGTCTCACCCGCTTTTCACGAATTCGCGCTTATTAGTATTCGCTACGTGCGTTTTGCAGGTGTGGAGCAGGTTTAAGATCAAACGCGACACAAATACGTTCAGCTTCTGCATTGAACGGGATGGTTCTGTGGAACAGCGAAGAGGGAAACAGCACGATATCGCCCACTTCAGGCTTGATGAAGCGGGTGGGAAAGTTATCCTGCAATTTTGGATACTGGTCACCGTGCGTGCCATATTCAAAAGCACCTTCTTTCGCATCTGCAGTCTCCGGCATTGTCAGGTAGACGGCACCGCTGATCCAGCCGATTTCATGGATATGGGCGTCCAGGTGGCCGCCATTCTGCATTTTGACATACCAGGAGCTGGTGAATTCCAGCTCTTCGGGAAAGTGCGTGATCAACGCGCATGATGCCTGCTGGAAATGCTGCTGATAAAGCCTGAATTCACGTTTGACCAGTTCGCCCAACGTGCGGAAAGCCGCTTCCGGGCGTTTGAACAGATTGCCTGCCGATTGTTTGCCATTGGTCAGTCGCGCCTGTTTGCGCTCGGCGATATCTGCCTGTGCGATATTGTCCAGCAATGCTGCCAGCAAAGGACTGCCAGGTGCCAGTTCGGGAATACGCCGGTGATAGACGAATTCAAGTCCGTCCGGGCAGAACTGGTAGGGATCAGCTTCGTTGTGATTCAGGCTGTAATGCGTGGATAAGGTTGCGATAAATGGCGCGGTATGTGGTCCTTGCCGGATAATCTCGTTGCGCAGCTGTCTGAAGTCTTCGAATCTTTCGGCCTTGTACAGACAGTATAAAACCCTGGCTTGCCAGTCATCCAGTTGAGAGGCCTGGAAGTAAGGAATCGCTTCTTCAAAACGCTTAGCCAGATAGAGAAACTCGCCCATGTTGTAGTTGGCAGCAGCGTGTTGCGGATTGCGTTGCAATGCCTGCTGGTAATGCTGCACAGCCTTGGTCATATCGCCCTGGTCGCGCCAGGTTTCACCGAGATTATTGTAAGCATCGGTGTAGTTGGGAAATAGCGCAATCGCCTGTTCGTAACTGCGTACCGCTTCTGGCAACTGCCCTTTATCGCGCAAGGCGGTGCCCAGATTGAAATGGCCGCGAGCGTCCTGCGGCTGTATGCGCAAACCTTGCCGGTAGCTTGCAATCGCTTCGTCCAGGCGTCCCTGTCTCTGTAACAGGGTGCCCAGGTTGCCGTGCGCTTCAAAAAACTGCGGATTCAGTGCAATGGCCTTGCGATAGGCTTGCTCTGCCTCCTGCAGCTGATTCAGATGCGTCAGCACGATGGCATGGTTGAACCATAATTCCACTGCATTGGGTTGCAGTTTCAATGCCTGTGCATAGGCCTGGGCAGCTTGCGGATATTGCTGGCTCTGGTCCAGTGCCAGTGCGAGGAGATGGTGCAACACAAACTCACGCGGATGCTGGGCCACCAGCTGTCCGGCGCGTTTGACCACGCTGGCAAACTGCTGGCTGTTAAGCTGCTGTATCAGCGCATTGATTTCTTGTGGGAGAGGGAGTGCCATGATGCGAAATATCTTCTAAGGTTACAATTTTGTAACGTATAAGGTAATTCTACAATGTCTGGATTGATTTGACGCAAATGATGCCCATTTCATGCGTCCGACAGTGAAGCCATACCGCTGATTTGCGCATGGCTGGAGAGCTGTTTCAGCAGGCGCACTGCAATATTGGGTTCTTCCTGAATCAGGTTTTCCAGGCATTCAGTATCAATTTCAATCATGGATGCCTGCGACGACACCACGACTGCACTTGCATACAGCGGCTGTGCGGAGAACAGGGCAATGTCCCCAAAGAAGTCACCTGACTGCACAATACGCACGGTTCGTTCCGACGCATCCGGCAGACGTTGCATCAAATGTAGCGTGCCTTCTGTCACCATATAGTAATGATGATTGGCATCGCCCTGTTTGAAAATATAACTGCCTTGCGGGTAAGTTTTGCCGTATTTGAGCATCAGTGTCTGTAAGTAGTGCTGCTGGTTAGGCGTGTCATCAAACAGGCCTTTTAACAAAAGCACATCTTTCTGCCTGAGTGTGACCATCAGTTCAAAACCGATCAGGAACACGGCGAAATTAATGTACAGCCAGCTGATGGACACAAACATGGCTTTCATGCTGCCAAATACCGCACCAAAGTTTTTATTTATGCTCAGAAACAAACCGAAGGCCGGGCGCATCAGCAGCCAGACCGAGGCTGTTAATAGCGCAGATAGCAGTAAATGGCGCCAGTGCACGGTCAGCGGGCAGAAAGTTTTGTAAAAACCGGCAATCAGTAAGGTGGTCAGTGACAGCGAGAGTAATCCGCCTACGATATTGGTAAAGGATGAAGGCAGATGTGCCGCCAGAAATACAATCACCGATTCCAGCACAAACCCGGCGGCGGTATACAGGAAAAACACCAGTAATACGACAAGTACTGCCAGGATGTCGCGAAATTTCTTGCTCCAGAACGAAGGCACATCGTAGCGGCTGGCAATCAGGTAAAAACTGGAGCGCATGTTTGCCGCCAGCGGCGTGATGGTCCACAGCAGGATAATGAAGCCTAGCGCCCCCCAGGCGGCTTTGGTTTGAGTGTTGTTATATACCTCGATCATGATGCGCTGACTGAATTCCGGTAACAAATTACTGGTAAGTATCGCCAGCTCTACAATGGCGTAATCAGAGGAGTACACCAGGTGGCTGATTAAAAAGAAGATCAGGATAATCAGTGGAATCAGCGCAAACAAGGCATAAAAGGATAGTGCTGCAGAGAGTCCGAGCAGCCTATGCTTGCCAACACCTTTGGCCGTGGCGTTGACTACAAATACGGGCGTCGAGTAAGCGTAGGCCATCAGCGCTTGCCTGAGGCGCTGCCAATGACGATTTGCCTGTTCAGAGATATTTACTGACATACCTTTCTACCGCATTGATTATGTCAGCGCCTTATATTGCTCTGTCGCCGCCAGTAATGCCTGGCATGTTCCTGGCTCCATTGCAGAGTGTCCTGCATCCGGTACCATGACAAACTGCGCCTGTGGCATGACACGGGACAGCTCCCAGGCAGTTTGGGGCGGGCAAACCATGTCGTAACGACCCTGTACGATGGTGGCGGGAATATGGCGCAGGTTGGATGAGGCCATTTGTAACAATTGATTTCCATCTATAAAGCACAACTGCTGGATATAGTGGATTTGCACTCGCGCACGTGCCAATTCTGTTAATCCATCCGCTTCCGAGCTGTCTTCCCTGGGGCGCAAGCTCATAATGCTCGATTCAAATGCGTTCCAGCGAATGGCGGCCGGAATGCTGATGGCCGTATCCGGATCGAATACCAGGCGGGCATAATATTCTAGGATATGTTGCTGCTGTTCTGCGGGCACATCCTGTAACAGTTTTTGCCAGGCTTCTGGAAAAAAGGCCGCGACCTCTCCCAGAAACCAGTTGACTTCATGTGGCCTGCTGAGAAAGATGCCTCTCAGGGTGAGGCTGATGACAGGTTCGGGGTGCCGGGTGGCATAAGCCAGCGCGAGCGTGCTTCCCCAGGAGCCGCCAAAAATATGCCAGCGCTGGATATTCAAATGCTTGCGTATGGTTTCGATATCCTCCACCAAGGCCTGCGTGGAATTGTCTTGCGTTTCACCTGCTGGCTGGCTGCGTCCGCAACCACGCTGGTCGAACAGAATAATATGGTAATGCGCCGGGTCAAAAAAACGTCGTTGTGCAGGATTGCAGCCGCTACCAGGGCCGCCATGCAGAAAGATTACTGGAATGCCTGACGGATTGCCGCATTGTTCCACATACAAAACATGGGTTGCACTCACCGTTAATAATTCATGATGGAAGGGTGTACATTCCGGATACAGAGTTAAGCTGTTCATAATGCGTATTCTTTTTAACTGTTTGATTTTTAAAAATATTTTTTTATGCAATGTTAAACGGAAAAACTGGCAAAAACAAAGTTTCAAAAATTGTAACCAATTTGTAACCAAACTGTTGCAATTGAAAACAAATTGTTCTATATTGCAATCCTCACGTGCCACAAGTGAAGTTTCCCAAGAATGCAGTTCAGGAAATTTTCCCTTGTCGGTGGTGTGTAAAGTGCGCGAATCAATTTAGGTCTCATCCTTGTGGACGCGCTCTTAATATTAAACCCTTAGTACTAACTTTGGAGATCAATATGCAAGTTAATAAAATCAAACTGGCTCTGGGCCTGGTTGCTGCGTTGCCAATGGTTGCATTCGCCGCTGCTGACCAAGAAGCTGCGATGAAGGATGCAAACAACTGGACCCACCCACGTGGTAACTATTTAAACCAAGGTTACAGCACCCTGGCACAAGTAAATAAGGGTAACGTTAAAAACCTGAAAGCTGCCTGGACATTCGCAACCGGTGTAAACCGTGGTCACGAAGGTTCTCCAGTCGTTGTGGGCAACATGATGTATGTTCACACAGCTTTCCCAAACAACGTATACGCTCTGGATCTGAATGACAACCAGAAAATCGTATGGTCCTATTTCCCGAAACAAGACCCAAGCGTTCAAGCAGTTCTGTGCTGTGACAACGTTTCTCGTGGTCTGGGTTTCGGCGACGGTAAAATCTTCCTGCAACAGAACGATGGTGTTCTGATTGCTCTGGATGCAAAAACCGGTGCTAAAGTTTGGGACGTTAAAAACACTGATCCAAAAGTCGGTGCTACTAACACCAACGCTCCACACGTTTACAAAGATAAAGTACTGACAGGTTGTTCAGGTGCTGAATTCGGTGTACGTTGCTTCCTGGCAGCTTACAACATCAAAGACGGTTCCCTGGCATGGAAAGCATATTCCACAGGTCCTGATGCTGAAGTTCTGATCGGTGCTGACTTCAACAAAGACAACCCACAATACAGCGCACTGTCTGTTTACCAAGACGTAAACGGTGGTAACAAACAAGGCGGTTCTTTCAAAAAGATCCCTAACGACCAGCTGAAAGTTGGCGAAAAAGAATTGGGTACACGTACCTGGTTGAAACCACAGGCTGTTAAAGACGGCTGGCAACATGGTGGTGGCTCTACCTGGGGCTGGTGGCCATATGATGTGCGTACAAACCTGGTTTACTACGGCACTGGTAACCCATCCGTTTGGAACCCAGACGTACGCCCAGGCGACAACAAATGGTCCATGACAATTTTTGCACGTGACCTGGATACAGGTATGGCAAAATGGGGCATGCAAATGACACCACACGATGAGTGGGACTACGACGGTATTAACGAAGTGATCCTGTTCGACAAAGGTGGCAAAACATACGCATGGCACCATGACCGCAACGGTTTCGCATACACATGGCAAGCTAACAACGGTACATTGGTTGCTGCTGAAAAAGTGCATCCATTCGTTAACTGGGCTAGCAGCGTAGACCTGAAAACAGGTGTGCCTGACAAACTGGCATCTGCTTCTACTCACCAGGACTACAACGCTAAAGGTGTTTGCCCATCTGCTTTGGGTACCAAAGACCAACAGCCAGCTGCGTACTCTCCAAAAACTGGTTTAATGTACTCACCACTGAACCACGTATGTATGACATACGAGCCAGTTGAGTCCAAATATGTTGCTGGTCAACCATGGGTTGGTGCTACATTGACCATGTTCCCTGGTCCAGATGGCGTAATGGGTGGCTTTGCTGCTTATGATCCAATGACCAACAAAAAAGTTTGGTACAACAAAGAGAAGTTCTCTGCTTGGGGCGGTGCTCTGACTACAGCATCTGACCTGGTGTTCTACGGTACTTTGGACCGCTGGTTCAAAGCTGTTGATGCACAGAGCGGTAAAGAGCTGTGGAAATTCCAGGTTGGTTCCGGTGTGATCGGTAACGCATTCACATACGGCCACAAAGGTAAACAATACGTTGGCGTACTGTCCGGTATCGGCGGTTGGGCTGGTGTTGCGATGAACTTGGGTATGACTAACGACACAGACGCACTGGGTGCTGCTGGTGGTTACAAAGAGTTGACCAAGTACAACGCTGCTCCTGGCGGCGGCGCATTGAATGTGTTCTCTCTGTAATTTGAAATTTATTTCAAATTATTTGTAGAAATACATTGATCTGAAACACCCTGCTTCGGCAGGGTGTTTTTTTTCATGAAATTCATGATTCTGGAAAAGTGAAAGAAATAAGCGGCGTTTTGGCTACAAATGGAAACGTATTCGCGATAATATGATTGTGATTGTCGTGAATTGGCAGAACTTTATGCAGTATTAAATACTCCAAACGCGACAGGTAATGACCACAATAAAGGATGAAGTCAAGATGAAAATTACATGGAATATATTGGGTGCGATTGGTTTTTTGTGGGTAACGCAAACGGCGGTATTTGCAGAGGAAATAGAAATACCATCGATTAATCCGGACGAAGGTCGTATCGGCGAAGTGCGCCGTGTGGCAGATGATTCCGAGTTTAAAGTGTGCGCTGACCCGGATAATATGCCTTTCTCCAATATCAAACTGGAAGGATTCGAAGACAAGATCGCCAAGGTTCTGGCTGATGACCTCGGCAAGAAATTGACATTCCAATATGCTTATAACCGCCAGGGTTTCTTGCGCAATACGATTAACGCCATGCGATGTGATGTCATTATAGGCACGACTTCGGACTATGATGCCTTGCGTACTTCAACCCCTTACTATCGTTCAGGCCATGTATTCGTCTGGCGTAAAGATAGCAATTACAACATCACGGACTGGACTTCTCCTGATCTGAAAAAGGGCATTATCGGTATCGTTGACAAAAGTCCTGCGGCTATTCCTCTCAATGACCATGATTTGATGGCTAATGCAAGACCTTACCGCCTGCAACGTGATTTGAATTTGCCTACCAGTTTTATTATTGATGATCTGGTCGCGGGCAAAATTGATGTCGCGATCATGTGGGGGCCGATTGCCGGTTATTATGCAAAACAGTCTAAAGTGCCACTGGAAGTACGTTTGATCCCTGAATACAACAAGGTGAACCTGAAAGGCAAAGAATACTGGAATATCTCAGTTGGCGTCAGAAAGAAAGATAAAGATCGTATCAAGATGATTAACGAGGCACTTGAGCGCAATAAAGACAAGATTGACGCAATCCTGAAAGACTACGGCATTCCTACTGTGCCTGTGGTTGCGGGGGATAGTGTGTATAAAAACTAACAGTTTCCTTGCAATATATGAAAAAGTTTTATAAACGGGAAATTACTCGATGACAGCCAAAAAAAAACTCAGTAAAATCTAGGACTTGTTTTGAAATGGCTGTGAATATTCCAGATTTATTGGGAAATATTCGTCAACCGTTTGTGGAACGATTCGTTAAATGAGCATGCGTTGATTGTTCAGATTTCCAGTTAACGCCGCTCATTTTTTTTAGAATTAGGAGAAAACATGTTAGGCAACACATTAAAATCCGCAGTGATGATTTCACTGATGGCATTTGCTACAGGCGCAGCAGCTGATGTTACTTTTTCAGCAACTCAAGACGGATCTACTATCAGTATTGATAAAGCGATGTTTGATACTCCGGAAGCTAAAGAGTTTCTGGCAACAGGCAAAAACCCTTACATCGGTAATGAAGAAGCCATTAAAAAAGGCAAAAAGATTTTCAACCTGTACTCTTGTGTTGCCTGTCACGGTGGCCACGGTGAAGGTGCTGTCGGCCCAGGCCTGATCGGTGCTAACTTCCGCTATGCCAAGAACGCCACTAACAAAGGCATGTTTGAAACTATCTGGCATGGTACCAATGGTGGTATGGGCGCTAAAGGCTATGGTCTTATGGCTCCGGATGATGGTTTGAAGCCAGACGAATTGTTGAAAGTGATTGCTTTTGTGCGTAGTCACAGCACTGTGAAAATGACTGGTAACGAGTAATTTTCAGAATGGTTAAGACGGTCACTCAGGTGACCGTTTTTTATTTTTATGGCACAATGATCCAGTCGGTTTTAGCAATAATAAAAACTAATAAAACTGTTTTGATTCAAAGTGTTCGGTTGGATGAAAGGATAGGGGAATTATGAAAGGTTTGTTATTCGCATCAGTATTGGCGATGTTATTGAGTGCCTGTGGCAATGAAGGTCAGTCCGGCGCAGCTTCATCATCGACGGAAGATATCAAGGCAATTCAATTTGTCGCCACTCAGGATGGTCAGCCAATCGACATCGATATCAAGATGTTTGATACGCCTGCAGCCAAAGAATTTTTGAGCACAGGCAAGAACCCTTATATTGGTAACGAAGAGGCTATTAAGGAAGGGAAAAAGAAATTCAACCTGTTTTCTTGTGTTGCCTGTCATGGCGGTCACGGTGAAGGCGCTGTTGGCCCAGGTTTGACTGGCGAGAATTTCCGCTATGCCAAAAATGCGACCAACAAGGGCATGTTTGAAACCATCTGGCATGGTACCGACGGTGGTATGGGCGCTAAAGGTTTTGGATTAATGTCACCTGATGATGGCTTGAAACCGGATGAGGTATTGAAAGTCATCGCTTTTATTCGCAGCAATGCAAAAATCACAGGTAACGAATAGCGGTATAATGGCGTAATGTTGTGCGCGCTTGGCAGTACGGCAGGCGCGCTTTTTTATTTGAAGGATAAAGTGTGACTGACGAAAATGATTTACATGATGTCATCATTGTAGGTGGCGGAGCAGGTGGCCTGGAGCTGGCGACCAAGCTGGGTGATTCCCTGGGCAAAAAGAAAAAGGCCCGCATCACCCTGATTGATGCAACCAGAACCCATGTATGGAAACCCTTGTTACATGAAATTGCTGCGGGTAGCATGGATCCGGACCGTCACGAACTGGAGTATCTGGCACAGGCGCACTGGCATCATTTCAAGTTCCGTCTGGGCCGTATGGATGGCCTTGATCGCAAGACGCGTGAAGTTTTTCTGGCACCGGTTCACGATGAGGACGGTAACGAAATCATTGCGCGCCGCTCATTCAAGTACGATACCCTGATTATTGCAGTGGGAAGCACCACCAATGACTTCGGTATTAAAGGAGCACGTGAGTTCTCGATTGCACTGGATACACAGGCTCAGGCTCAAAAATTCCATCGCTATCTGCATAATGCCCTGTTGCGTGCACAAACCCAGCCAGAGCCGTTAAAGCCTGGTCAACTGGAAGTGGCTATTGTGGGGGCGGGTGCAACAGGCGTAGAGCTGGCAGCTGAGCTGCATAACACTACGCGCGAGCTGGCCGCCTATGGCCTGGACAAGATTGATGCTGATCGCGATGTCAAAATCTCGCTTATTGAGGCTAGCGATCGTATTCTCCCTGCATTGCCACCTAAATTGTCGTATGCAGTAGATGTGGAGTTGCGTAAATTGCGTGTCAATGTGTTTACTGGTGAACGCGTAACTGAAGTTTCACCTAAAGGCATTATGACGCACAGTGGCCGTACGATTCCGGCTGAACTGGTCGTTTGGGCTGCTGGCATCAAGGCACCTGACTTCCTCAAGGATATTGATGGGCTGGAAACAAACAGGATTAACCAGCTGGTCGTAAATCAGTCTCTGCAAACAACGCGAGATGAAAATATCTTTGCATTTGGCGATTGTGCTGCCTGTCCATGGCTGGGCCACGATGCTACAGTGCCTCCTCGTGCGCAAGCCGCTCACCAGCAAGCTTCATTGTTAATCAAAACAGTCAAGGCGCGTGTTGCCGGTAAAAGCAACTTGCCTGAGTTCCATTATCGGGATTACGGCTCTTTGGTCAATCTGGGCAAATATTCTACGGTTGGAAGCCTGATGGGCGCAGTGGCCGGAGGCAGCATGTATATTCAGGGCCTGTTTGCCAGGGTAATGTATCGCAGCTTGTACAAAATGCATTTGATGGCGTTACATGGCGTGCTCACGGTGATTGTACATACGATTGGCCGCATGATTTCCCGACGTACCGAACCACATGTTAAGCTGCACTAACATGATTCATGTAATGACATGAAAATAAAGAGGGCGCCTGTTGCGCCCTTTTATTTTTGGTCAGTCCGCTATTTTCGCTCAGCGTTGTAAATGCCTGCGATAGATAAAGGTGATGAGTGCCATGCTTAGGATGATAAACACACCAAAGATTGTCACAATGGTATTGATATCGAGGTGTGCTCCCAACATCCATGTATAGGCACCCAGCAAGATTAATATACCGATATTCTCATTAAAGTTCTGCACGGCAATCGAGTGACCGGCACCGAGTAAATGGTGCCCTCTGTGTTGAAGTAAAGAGTTTAGAGGCACCAGGAAATATCCTGACAATACCCCTATCGTGAATAATAAAACGGCGGCCATTACCGGGCTGTGGATCAGAATCATGCTGATCACCAGAATACCCATGTAAATGCCGGCAGGCAGCACCTTGACCGCATTTTCGAGCTGAACATAACGTGAAGCGAGCACCGAGCCCACAGCAACGCCGACAGCCAGAATCGCGATCAGGTAGGTGGCTTGTTGCGGGGAAAAGCCGAGCCGGATATCAGCCCATTTCAAAACGACAAATTGCAAGGTTGCACCAGCGCCCCAGAACAATGTTGTAACGGCTAGTGAAACCTGCCCTTGCGGGTCTTTCCACAAAGTAATAAAGGCATGCCAGAAATCCTTCAGCAAGAACTGTAATGTTTTCTGTTCCACCTTATGGTCTATGGGCACCTTGGGAATATAGTAGTTAAAAACAGCGGCCAGTAAATATAATGCCGTAATAAACGCAATGCCGAGATAAGGATTGTTGGCTGCCAGGGTCGCGCCTAATACTGGGCCGAGAATAATTGCGGTCACTGTGGTGCCTTCCATCCAGGCATTCGCTTTAATCAGCAGATTAGACGGTAGCATCTCGGTCAGAATGCCATATTTTGCGGGAGAGTAAGCGGCAGCGCCTACACCGACAACTGCATACGCATACAGCGGCGGTACGCCTGCCAATACCAGCAGGCAGCCTACAAATTTCAGGCCATTGCTCATGAACATGACGCGACCCTTGGGCAAGGCATCCGCAAAAGGTCCTACAAAAGGCGCCAGTACAATGTAGGAGATTACGAAAAATTCGCGCAATAATGGCTCGTGCCAGCTGGGCGCATTGAGTTTGGAGAGCAGGACAATTGCTGCAAATAGCAATGCATTATCGGCAATCGCCGATAGAAACTGGGCGATTAAGAGGGTATAGAAGCCTTTGGCCATAGCAACTGCGTAGACGTGCGTCTACAGAATCTCAGCCGCAAAATCTGCCAGGCGCGAGCGCTCACCACGTACCAGCGTAATATGACCGTTATGCGGCCAGTTTTTAAAGCGATCAACCACATAGGTCAGACCTGAGCTGCCTTCGGTCAGGTATGGTGTATCTATCTGTGCGATATTGCCTAAACAGACTACCTTGGTGCCAGGGCCTGCGCGGGTAATCAGGGTTTTCATTTGCTTGGGTGTCAGGTTCTGTGCTTCATCAATAATCAGGAACTTGTTCAGGAAGGTGCGGCCACGCATAAAGTTCAGTGATTTGATTTTAATGCGGGTGCGGATCAGGTCCTGGGTGGCAGCGCGACCCCATTCGCCGACGTCTTCATCGGTTTTGTTAAGTACATCCAGATTGTCTTCAAGGGCACCCATCCATGGAGCCATTTTCTCTTCTTCCGTGCCAGGCAGGAAGCCGATATCTTCACCGACCGGTACGGTGACACGGGTCATGATGATCTCTGAATAGCGCTTCTTATCCAGGGTTTGCGTCAGGGCTGCAGCCAGTGTCAGCAATGTTTTACCGGTGCCTGCCTGACCTAGCAGCGTAACGAAATCAATATCAGGATCCATCAGCAGATTAAGGGCAAAATTCTGCTCGCGGTTACGCGCAGTAATGCCCCAGATGCTGTGTTTGGGATTCATGTGATCCTGGACGACTTCCAGCACTGCCGAATTATCTTCCAGTTTGCGCACTATGGCGTGAAATGGCTTGTTGTATTCATAGAATACAAACTCGTTGATCAGCAGTGATTTCACAACCGGGCCGCTGATTTTATAGAACATGCGGCCTGAGTCCTGCCAGGAGTGCATATCCTTGCTGTGTGCTTCCCAGAAGTCTTCTGGTAATTCACGCACACCGGTATACAGCATATCGCTGTCTTCCAGTACCTTGTCATTGAAATAATCTTCAGAAGGCACGCCCATGGCACGTGCCTTGATGCGGATATTGATATCCTTGCTGACCAGGATGACATTGCGTTTCGGCGCGGTTTTTTTCAGCGAGAGGGCAACACTGATAATCTGGTTATCGGCCTTGCTGCCAGCCAGCCCGGGTAAGTCTGTGGGCACATGTTCTGTCTGGAAGAACAGTTTTCCAGTCAGGTGACGATTGCCCTGAATGGCAAGCGGACAGCCTTCTTCCAGTTTGTCGGTCTCTATACCGGCGATGATTTCTTCCAGGAAACGGCTCGCCTGGCGGGCATTGCGGGCTACTTCGGTCAGACCCTTTTTATTATTGTCCAATTCCTCCAGGGTGACCATGGGCAGATAAACGTCATGTTCTTCAAACCTGAACAGTGACGACGGATCGTGCATCAGTACATTGGTATCCAGAACGAACAGCTTGGTTTGTGGAGCACGTGCCATAGGAAATCACTTTATGAGTGGAAAGACTGTATGCTGGCCAATACCTCTGCGGCGTGACCGTCAGCTTTGACGCCGCGCCATTCGCGGACGACTGTGCCTTGCGGGTTGATCAGAAAGGTGCTGCGCTCAATGCCGCGTACCTGTTTGCCGTACATATTCTTCATTTTGATCACATTGAAAGCCTGGCAAGCGGTTTCTTCGCTGTCGGAAATCAATTCAAACGGGAAACTGTATTTGGTTTTGAAGTTTTCGTGAGATTTGAGACTGTCACGTGAAATACCGAAAATCACAGCGTTGGCCGCAGTAAACTGCTCATGCAAGTCGCGAAATTGCGAGCCTTGTGTGGTACAGCCGGGTGTTGCATCTTTCGGATAGAAGTACAGGACAAGAAACTTGCCGAAATAGTCGCTGGCTTGAAACTTAATGCCGGAAGTTGCTGGCAAGGTTAACGCGGGAACAGGTGAGTTCAACATAGTATTCATGGCAATCACTTAATTACATTGTTGATAAAAAAACGAAATTAAGCAAGCAGAAAAAGAAAAATTTAGCGTCAAAAAATTGACGAACAGACTTACTGCGGAAAGGTAATCGTGATACGCGTTCCCTGACCGGCCTGGCTTTCAAACTGCATGGTGCCACCAAGTTCTTCACAGACTTTGAAGGCAAATGGAATTCCCAGACCTGTCCCGAACCGTTTGGTGGTCGGGCCCGGCGTAATGGCATGCGGGTCTGGTTTAAATGGCATGCCTGAACCCTGGTCTGCAATCGACAGCGTCAATGTATTATCTGCCAGTGTGCATTGCATCTGAATTTCTGAGTTCCTGGGCGATGCTTCCGCCGCATTTAGCAGCAGGTTATACAGCATCTGCTCCAGCAGATGCTCATCTGTGAGTATCAGGCGTTTGATGCGTGCACTGTTTTCAATGACCTTGATGTGCTTCTCGTCGAGCTTGGGTTGCAGTGTTGTGATGGCGCCTTGTACGATGGATGACAGTAGCAGCTGGTTCAGCATGGGCTTAATTGGATGCAAATAGGACAGCAGGCTGCCAGTCCAGCGTTCCAGGCGGTCAACCGTATGGATAATGCCCTGAACGGATTCCTGTGTGTCCTTATCCGAAGCATCAATGACTTGTGCCGTGGCGCGAATGCTGGCCAGGGGGTTGCGAATATTATGCGCCAGCATGGGCACCAGTAAACCCAGTGCTGCCTGTTTTTCGCTTTTAACCAGCGCATCGCGGCTGGCGGCGAGATCTTCCGCCATCTTATTGATTTCTCTGGATAAAATTGCGAGTTCCTCTGCGCCGGCTTCGGGAACCTGGTGATCGAGATTGCCGGCACTGATGGCATTGGTGGCCGTCATGATGTCATTGATGGGATTGAGAATGGCATTTTTTAAAATCCGGCGTGAATAAACGATCAAAACACAACCGAGTAACAGAGGTAACGAGAGCACTGCAATAGAGGTTCTTTTGGCCCCATCCAGCCGGTTTTCAATATCGCCCTGTTTAATCATCAGCAACTGCTCTGCCCGTTTGGAGACCTCTTCATACTGCGTGAAGATGCCGATTTCAATATCATGGTATATGGACTTTCTGGCCTGTTTGTCCGGGTTGTTTTTATAGCGATAAAACAACTCGGGCGCTTCCTTTACCAGCTTGCGGTATTTGCCTTCAATATCAGAGAGTGCGGCTCTTTCCTCGGCATCGATCATGATTCTTTGCAACTGCTGTAAATGCGACAGAATGGTAGAGGTATATTCATCGTATTCTTCCAGTGCCGTATCTTCCTGTAACAGAAAGGCATCAAACAATTCTTTCATTTGCCGATACAAATCGCCCCTGACCAGGTAGATTTCCTGGATGACGATGTTAATGCGCTGGGACTGCCGGGAGGCCTTGTCCCACAGATAGATGCCATAGGCACCACTCGCGACGGCCAGGATAATCAGGACAATAAAATACAAGTCATGAAAAAGCAGCAAATGCCTGAGCGGCTTGCCATGGGGCTTGCGTGAGAACATGCTGGAGAGGCGACTGAACCACATGGTTTAACTCGCTAGCTTGAAGCTGACTGTTACCATGATGTTGCTGATTCTTCCGCGCAGTATCTCGTTAAAATAAGGTTTCAGCTGTGATTGCTGCGCAGCGGTTGTGGCCGCATCATCCAGGGCACGGTTGCCGCTCGATTCCATGATTTCTACACCGGTAATATTGCCCTGGTCATCAATGTTGATATTGAGTTTGACCTCTCCCTCTATGCCTCTGGTCTGGGCGATGCGCGGGTAGCGTTGATGTTTTTTAAGTTCTTTATGCGCAGCATTTCTGAACGCATTACGCGCTGCATCTATATCACCTTCACTGGGTCCTGTGGCTTTAGGCGGCTCAGGCGGTGGTGTGGGCGCAGGTGGTGGCGGAACAATCAGTTCCGGTTTGTTCTCGCCGGGAACGGGTTTCGCAATCATCACCGGTGGCGTTGTGACTTCGGGTGCCGGTTCCGGCTGGGCCTCGGGTACAGGTGTTATTTTTTGTGGTACGGGCTTGGGCTCTTCAGGTTTGGGTGTTACTGGTCTGGGTGGCGGTTTTATAGCGGGTGGTGTGGGAGGTAAAGGTTTTTCAGGAGCCGGCTCAGGTTCTGCCACCGGGGCTGGCGCCTCTTGCTGAGTCAGCTTGATACGGATTTCCTGCCTGGGGGCCGGGCGGGTTTCATGCCTGGGCTTGGGCATGAAAAACATAAGCGATGCATGAATCAGCAATGAGGCAAGCAGGCACCATCCTAATGCATGTTTGAACTGTTTTGATTCCTGTAACACGGCTTGCACGCCTACGTCCTTATTATCAATAAACCCCCGTCACGACCCGACACTATAAGCTATTTTCCGGCATTTACGCCACTGTGATGAGATGTGAAGTCTAGCATGCACCATAAAATGGCTGCACCATGACCATGGCACCGGCTTCGAGTGTGCCGGTGTGTTCATCCAGGACGATAAAGCAGTTTGCCTGACTCATGCTGCTGAGAATGCCTGAACCCTGCTGTCCCAGTGCTTTCACTTTCCAGGTCTCGCCATCTTTAAACAGCACACCGCGCTGGAACTCCGTGCGGCCAGGAGCTTTTTTAATGGCATTGCTACATTCGACCTGGAAAGAAGGCTGTTCCTGCCGTGCTTCTCCCATCAGCCGATGGAGTGCGCGCTGCACAAACTGGTAAAAGGTGACCATGGTGGAAACCGGATTGCCTGGCAGGCCAAAATAATGGGCATCACCAATTTTGCCATAGGCCAGCGGACGGCCAGGTTTCATGTTGATTTTCCAGAACAGCACCTGGCCATGTTTTGCCAGCAGCGCCTTCATGTAATCTGCTTCGCCGACGGAAACGCCACCTGTGGTGATGACTACGTCATGCGTGCCGGCTGCATGCAGAAGCGTGTTCTCCAGTTGTTGAGGGTCATCCGCCACATTGCCTAAATCGGTGACGGTCATGCCTAATGATTGCAGCATGCCCCACAGGCTGTAGCGATTGCTATCGTAAATCTGCCCTTGTTGCAGCGCTTGTCCCAGACCGACCAGTTCATCGCCCGTGCTGAAAAATGCCACTTTCAGCGTTCTGTACACCTGAATTTCCGGAATGCCCAGCGAAGCAACCAGGCCCATATCGGCTGCCTGTATGCGATGCCCGGCAGGCAGTACCGTTTGATCAATGGCAATATCCTCACCCGCCAGACGTATGTTGGCACCTGGTGCGGGTAGTTTGTGTATTGCCACCTGTTGTTCTGTGCACGATGTGTGTTCCTGCATGACCACGGTATCCATACCCGCCGGTATGACGGCACCGGTCATGACCTTGACGCAGCTATTGGCAGGAATGTCTGCGTTAAAGGGCTTGCCGGCAAAAGCCGTACCTATGATAGTGAGCGGCTTGTTGCCTTCGGCATGCCTGAAGGCAAAACCGTCCATGGCCGAGTTATTGTGGCCGGGAACGTTGATATTGGAAACAATGGGGGTCGCCAGTACACGTCCTAGCCCATTCTTGATATCAACCAATTCTGTTGCAAGGACAGGCTCCAGAAATTGTTCGATATAGTGGCGCGCCTGTGTCACCGACATGGCATTCGGATCATAGTCGTCTGCGCAGGAAGGATTGATTGCCAAGTCTGAAAGATTAGGTTGCATCACGAGTCACATCAAAAGGTAAATGCTTATTTTTGCATAGATTGCCTGAAAAGCAGTGATCGGAAATGGTTTTAGTGAGAATGTGCCGAGGCTAGGCAGGTAAGGTATTGATATTGGTAAATGCTGCATCATCCGCAAAATCGACAAACACATGGGGATGTTGCGCTTGCCAGGCGCTGACCCTGCGTTCACCGCTGGCGAGGTACTGGTCCAGGCTGTTTCCCAGGCTTCTGTGCAGCAGGCTGAATACCGGGTGATTGCCGCTGGCACTGCGGGCAATGGCAATGCTGGCATGATTATTTGTTATTGCCGCACTCAAACGTTGTACCAGATCGAGTGGCAGTAGCGGTGAGTCGCAAGGCACAGTGAGCAACCATTCCGTGTTTTGCATATGATGCAGTCCGGCCTGCATGCCTGCCAGCGGGCCGTCAAACTGCTGGTTGAAGTCGCTAATGACCGGAAAGCCCAGTTGCTGGTAGATGCCAGAATTGCGATTGGCGTTAATCAGTATGCTGCTTACCTGTGGCTGCAGGCGCTGCAGCACATGATCTATCATGCGGGCGTTACGATATTCAACCAGTCCCTTGTCTACACCGCCCATGCGGGTGCCGCGCCCACCTGCCAGAATCACTGCCGTGATTTGCATCAGCCACCTGTATGCGACATGAAACGGATCACGGCTGGTTGCGCACGGCGCAAATCAAAGTCATGTCCCTGGGGCTTGATCTGCATGCCATGCAGAATGGCGTCAACCAGTGGTGCGTCGTCATCAGGGTGCTGACGTAGCAAAGGCAGCAAATCTATCTTGTCGTCCTGGCCCAGGCACAGATAAAGCTCACCTTTGCAGGTAATGCGTACACGGTTGCAGCTTTCGCAGAAGTTATGGCTATGTGGCGAGATAAAGCCAATGCGCGTAGCTGCGCCATTCACTTGCCAGTAGCGGGCAGGGCCGCCGGTCTGGTAAGTGCTGGGCATTAAAGAAAACGCTTCTTTCAGGCGTGCCAGTGTGTCGATGTTGCTGACGGCACTTTGCTTGCGCGAATGATCGACTTCACCCAAGGGCATTTCCTCGATAAAGCTGATATCAATGCCTTTATCAATGGCGAACTGAACCAGTGGCACAGCCTCGTCATCGTTGATGCCGTGCATAAGCACAGTGTTGAGTTTGATATTTTCAAAGCCAGTCTGTAAAGCAGTTTCCAGTCCATCCAGCACTTTTGCCAGGTCGCCTGTGCGGGTAATGGCTTTGAAGCGTTGCGGATTGAGACTGTCTATCGAAAGATTGATGCGCTTGATGCCAGCTGCCTTTAAAGCGGTGGCATATTTTCCGAGTTGACTGCCATTGGTGGTGAGTACGCTTTCTTCCAGACCGGGCAATCTGCCTACTTCCTGAAACAGCCAGAGCGCGTTTTTACGCACCAGCGGCTCACCGCCGGTAAAACGAACTTTCTTGACACCCAGCCGCACAAACAATTTAACCAGGCGTGCACATTCTTCCAGCGAAAGCACCTCGTCGCGTGGCAGAAAAGTCATGTCTTCCGCCATGCAATACTGGCAGCGGAAGTCGCAGCGATCGGTAATGGACAGGCGGATATAGTCCACGCGTCGTCCGAACTGGTCGATCAGGGTTTGTGGAATAGCGGCTGTATGGCTCATTGAGTGAGGGAGTTCTAAAGATAGTTAATATTTTAGGCCCTTTTCAAGCTTTAACAAGCAATGATTGGAGTGTATGATTTTCAGGTGATAGAATGTAACTAAATTGTAACTGACGAGGTTGCTTTGGAACACTTATTAAGCCAGGAGCAGCAGATGCTCATTCAAGCGCATATTCAAGCACATCAGCATGTGCCGGGCGGTTTGATGCCGTTGCTACATGCGATCCAGGATGATATTGGCTATGTCCCGCAGTCGATCTACCCGGAGATTGCCAAGGCACTGGCGCTATCCGTGGCTGAGGTGCATGGCGTCGTCACCTTCTACCATCATTTCCGTACTCATCCGGCAGGCAAGCATGTATTGCAGATTTGCCGTGCCGAATCCTGCCAGGCCATGGGTTCCGCCAAGCTGGAGTCCGAATTGAAAGCCAGGCTGGGGGTGGATTACCATCAGACAACCCGGGATGGTCAGGTCACTTTGCTGCCGGTGTACTGCCTGGGTAACTGTGGCTGTTCGCCGGCCGTGATGCTGGATGATGAAGTTCACGGGCGCATGGATGCAGATAAAGTCTCTGAACTGATTGCAGAGGTGTGTCATGACTAAGATATACGTGCCCATAGACTCTACAGCCCTGTCACTGGGCGCAGAGCGCACTGCACAAGCAATTGCCAGCGCTGCGCAAGCGCGTGGTATTGAGATCGAACTTATCCGTAATGGCTCGCGTGGCCTGTTCTGGCTGGAGCCGCTGGTTGAAGTGGAAACGGCACAGGGCCGGGTCGCATTCGGGCCGGTTCAGCCCAGGGATGTGCCGGATTTGTTTGACGCTGATTTTATGCATGCCTTATCCGATCAGGCCAAAACGCATCCCTTGTATTTGGGATTAACCGATGAATTGGCCTGGCTGAAAAAACAGCAGCGCCTGACGTTTGCACGGGTCGGTATTACTGATCCGCTGTCGCTGGAAGATTATCTGGCACATGATGGTTACAAGGGTTTGAACAATGCGCTGGCGTTGAGTGAGGCCGAGATTGTCAAAGCCGTCACCGATTCCGGCTTGCGTGGCCGTGGCGGTGCCGCCTTCCCGACCGGCATTAAATGGAACACGGTGCTGAATGCACCTGCCGGGCAGAAATATGTGGTTTGCAATGCCGATGAAGGCGATTCCGGCACCTATTCTGACCGCATGATCATGGAAGACGATCCTTATGTGCTGATCGAAGGCATGACCATTGCCGGTATCGCGGTCGGCGCAACCCAGGGCTATATTTATCTGCGCAGTGAATACCCGCATGCGCTGAAAACCCTGAATGAAGCCATCCGCAAAGCAACCCTGGCGGGTTACCTGGGTGAGGATATTCTTGGCTCCGGCAAGACTTTTTATCTGGAAGTGCGTCGTGCGGCAGGTGCTTATGTCTGTGGTGAAGAAACCTCTTTGCTGGAAAGCCTGGAAGGGAAGCGCGGCCTGGTACGCTTTAAGCCGCCACTCCCGGCGATTGAAGGCTTGTTCGGCAAACCGACTATCGTCAATAACGTGATTTCCCTGGCCACTGTGCCGATTATTCTCGACAAAGGCGCACAGTATTATGCTGATTACGGCATGGGGCGCTCACGTGGCACATTGCCGATTCAGCTGGCAGGCAATTTGAAACAAACCGGCCTGGTGGAACTGGCGTTCGGCGCGACTTTGCGGGAGCTGCTATATGACTATGGCGGCGGCTCAGCCTCTGGCCGGCCGATCCGCGCCGTACAGGTGGGTGGCCCGCTGGGGGCGTATTTGCCGGAAAGCCAGTTTGATACGCCGCTGGATTATGAAGAATTCAGCAAACTTTGGGCCGTGCTGGGACATGGCGGTATCGTCGCCTTTGACGATACGGTGGATATGGCCAAAATGGCCCGCTATGCCTTTGAATTTTGCGCAGTGGAAAGCTGTGGTAAATGCACGCCTTGCCGTATCGGCTCCACACGCGGCGTAGAAGTGATGGACAAGATTGTGGCGGGTAAAAACCACCCACAGAATGTGCAATTACTGCGCGACTTATCCGATACCATGCTGAATGGTTCCCTGTGTGCATTGGGCGGCATGACGCCTTATCCGGTATTGAGTGCACTGAATCACTTTCCCGAAGATTTCGGTCTGAGTAATAAAGAAGCTGCTGCCTGAAGGCAGCAAAGGATGACATGATGGATGACGTCAAATATACCCCTTCCCAGCCACCAGTCCTGAAGTACGATGCTGACAAAGATTATGGCACGCCGAAATCTGACAGCAGCGTGATGGTGACACTCAATATTGATGGTGTGGATGTGACTGTACCGGAAGGTACTTCCATCATGCACGCCGCGCAGTTGAGTGGTGTCACCGTGCCCAAGCTGTGTGCCACCGATTCGCTGGAACCGTTTGGCTCCTGCCGCTTGTGCCTGGTGGAAATCGAAGGCCGTCGCGGTTATCCCGCTTCGTGTACCACACCGGTGGCGCCTGGTATTAAAGTCAAGACACAAACACCCAAGCTTGCCGATGTGCGTCGTGGCGTGATGGAACTGTATATATCCGACCATCCGCTGGATTGCCTGACCTGCGCCGCCAATGGCGACTGCGAACTGCAGGATATGGCCGGTGCAGTGGGTTTGCGGGAAGTCCGTTATGGCTACGAGGGTGAAAATCATCTGGGTCAGGCCAAAGACGAGTCCAATCCTTATTTCACGTTTGATCCCTCAAAATGCATCGTCTGTTCCCGCTGCGTACGTGCCTGCGAAGAAACCCAGGGTACTTTTGCCTTGACCATCCAGGGACGGGGATTTGACAGCAAGGTTTCTGCCGGCAACCAGAATTTCCTTGATTCGGAATGCGTGTCCTGTGGTGCCTGTGTACAGGCCTGCCCGACGGCCACGCTGATTGAAAAAACCGTGATTGAGGCGGGAACGCCGGAACATAAAGTCACCACTACCTGTGCTTATTGCGGCGTGGGCTGCAGTTTTGACGCCGAAATGAAAGGCGAGGAAGTCGTCCGCATGACGCCCAACAAGGAAGGGGGCGCCAACCATGGGCATAGCTGTGTGAAAGGGCGTTTTGCCTGGGGGTACGCGACGCATGCTGACCGTATTACCACGCCCATGATACGCAAGAGCATTCATGACCCATGGCAGAAAGTAGGCTGGGATGAGGCTATTAACTATGCCGCCAGCGAAATCAGGCGTATCCAGGCGCAATACGGTAAAGAAGCGGTGGGGGGTATTACTTCCAGCCGTTGTACCAACGAAGAAGTGTATGTGACACAAAAACTTATCCGCGCCGTGTTTGGCGTCAATAACGTGGACACTTGCGCGCGCGTATGCCATAGCCCAACCGGTTATGGCCTGAAACAGACCCTGGGTGAATCTGCCGGCACCCAGACCTTTGATTCCGTGATGAAATCCGATGTGATTTTTGTCATGGGGGCTAACCCTACTGATGCCCATCCGGTATTCGGCTCGCTTATGAAGCGTCGTTTGCGTGAAGGGGCCAAACTGATTGTGGCCGACCCCAGAGCCATTGATCTGGTGGAAAACTCTCCGCATGTCCGTGCAGACTACCATCTCAATTTGCGTCCTGGTACTAACGTGGCCTTAGTCAGCGCCATGTCGCACGTGATTGTTACCGAAGGACTGGTTAAAGAAGACTTTGTTAAAGCGCGTTGTGAATGGGATTCTTTCGTTGCGTGGCGTGATTTTGTTGCCAGACCGGAAAACTCTCCTGAAGCGCTGGCGAAAGATCTGGGGCTGGAACCGCAGAAAGTGCGCGAAGCGGCCCGCCTGTTTGCCACCGGCGGCAATGCGGCCATTTATTACGGGCTGGGCGTGACCGAGCACAGTCAGGGCTCCACTGCAGTGATGGGGATTGCCAACCTGGCGATGGCGACCGGCAATATTGGTCGTGAAGGAGTGGGCGTGAACCCGATGCGCGGCCAGAATAATGTGCAGGGCTCTTGCGATATGGGTTCCATGCCGCATGAATTCCCGGGTTATCGCCATGTGGCGGATGATGAAACCCGTGCATTGTTTGAAACGGCATGGGGCGTTAAATTGAGTGCAGATCCCGGTTTGCGCATCAACAATATGCTGGATCTGGCGACGGAAGGCAGCTTTAAGGCTGTGTATTGCGTTGGTGAAGATATTGCACAGTCAGATCCTGATACGCAACATGTACTTCACGCCCTGGAAAGCATGGAGTGTGTGATTGTGCAGGATCTGTTCCTGAACGAGACTGCCAAGTTCGCACATGTATTCTTCCCCGGCGCATCTTTCCTGGAGAAAAATGGCACCTTCACCAATGCCGAGCGACGTATTTCTCCCGTACGCAAAGTCATGGCGCCAAAAAATGGCATGGAAGACTGGGAGATCACGGCCAGACTTTCAGAGGCACTGGGCTATCCGATGCACTATCACCATGCCAGCGAGATCATGGATGAGATTGCCGCCTTGACCCCGACCTTTCATGGTGTCAGCTTCAAGAAACTGGATGAGCTGGGCAGTATCCAGTGGCCTTGCAATGATGAAGCACCGCAAGGGACGCCAACCATGCATGTGGACGAGTTTGTCCGTGGCAAAGGCAAGTTCTTCATCACGCAGTATGTGCCAACGACAGAACGCGTGAATGTCAAATTCCCGCTGATTCTGACCACCGGGCGTATCTTGTCACAGTACAACGTCGGTGCACAGACGCGACGTACCCATAACGTCGCCTGGCATGACCAGGACAGAATTGAAATCCATCCGCATGATGCCGAAGATCGTGGCATACAGGAAGGTGACTGGGTTGGTGTGAGCAGTCGCGCCGGACAGACCGTGTTACGCGCCAGGATTACCGAGCGGGTGCAACCGGGCGTGGTCTATACCACGTTCCACCACCCGGGGTCTGGTGCCAACGTGATTACGACAGATAACTCGGACTGGGCGACCAACTGTCCTGAATATAAAGTGACGGCAGTGCAGTTGACCAAGGTGCACCAGCTGTCGGAATGGCAGCAGGAATATCGTGCCTTCAGTGATACCCAGATTGAGTTGTCGGGGATGGATCCGCATACGGTTGTTTCCTGATGGCAGATTCCCAGGCAAATTGCCAGCTTGCGGAGGCAGTGAGTGACTGGCAGCCTGTGGCAGCCAGTGAGACTGTCAGTGCGGTGATGGTGACGCGCTGGCAGAATGGCCAGGCGCAACAGATCGAGGACGTACTGGCCCAGGAAGTGCCGGTTGCACTGGTGTACAACGGTATTTCACATGTGGTCATGCTGGCCAGTCCAGCGGATCTTGAGGATTTTGCCTATGGCTTCTCGTATACCGAAGGCATTATCAGTGAGCGCAGGCAAATCTACGGGATAGAGACAAAAGCCGTGCACGATGGTGATGGCCGCTTGCGCGGTATCGAATTGCATATCGAGCTGGCAACTGCGCAATTTGCGGCACTTAAGGAGCAGCGCCGCAATTTGACCGGGCGCACAGGTTGTGGCCTGTGTGGAGCAGAGAGCTTGCAGCAGGTGTTCAAAATGCCTGTCCGGTCCAAAATATCGACCCCTGCATTGTCTGTTGCTTCCATTAATCATGCGATGGCGCAACTCAAGGCGAAACAGCCTTTGCAGCAGTTGACGGGTGCAACTCATGCCTGTGCCATTGTGAATGAGCAGGGGCAGGTGTTGCATGTGCGCGAAGATGTAGGGCGCCATAATGCGCTGGATAAGTTACTCGGCTCACTGTTACGACAGCAGGAGAATTTTCCGGCCTTGTGGCAGCAGCACTGGGTGTTAACCACCAGTCGAGCCAGTTACGAAATGGTACAGAAAGTGGCGATGACCGGTGGGCGGGCGCTGGTGGCAATTTCTGCGCCGACTGCCCTGGCGGTGAGTCTGGCGCAGGAGTATGATTTTCTGCTGGTGGGGTTTGCCAGGTCACACCAGTGCGTGGTCTATCACGGAATGCTGGCCGGTGCCAGCTAGCTTTATTTGATTGAAAGCGTGAAAAAGATGGAAGTAGAAAAATTAATCAGAATGGCCAACCAGATTGGCGATTTTTTTGAAGCGGTGCCGGATGCAGAAGAGGCGAAAATGGAAATCGCCGGCCACCTGAAGAAGTTCTGGAATTCGGTCATGATTACGGCGATTGTGGCGCATGTCCAGCAGCAACAGGGCGCCGGCTTGCATCCCAAAGTGATGGCGGCCATTCAACAACATCTCACTCCGGCAGTGCAAGGAGCGCGCTAGCGGCGCTGAAACAGCCGGAAGAACTCTTTGCTCTGGCGACTCTGCTGACCTTCCCAGATTAACTGCCAGTCATCACCTGGTAAGGCATGCCGCTTACCGGGCTGATCTTCAATCAGAAGCAGGTCACATACAGTACTATCGGCTTGCAGGCGGATACCGGCATGATAATGCAGCAAATCTGTCTGTGATGAACCAATATTACGGCTGCTGACGCAAGTGTATTGTTCGGGCAAATGTTTGCGCAGATCTTCAAAAATAGGCCGGTAAGTACGTGCGGCCTCAATCATGGGCAGCCACAAACTCATGAACACTGTCCATGCGCAGGTCATGCCAATCGCCCAGTTGGTTGCGCTGGAACGGTTGGAGTGCTTGGAGCGCACAACACTGGAAAACCATATCAGTGTCACGGCAACGGCAATGACACCGTATAACACGTTGAACGGAATGGTTTGCAGGCCGGACAAATAGCTCAGGCGATGATACAGTTTGGCCGGCGTGCCATTCAGCATGGCCCACCAGCCTAGCCAGGCGATTGCAATCAACAGGCCGAATAGAATCAGTCCGAACCAGTTCAATGCACCGGCGGCACCGCGTTTGAGTGTTTCTATGCTGCCTGCGGCCAGGGCCGTGAGAGGAACCAGTAGCGGCAATGCATTCACTTCGCTGCGATCACTGAAAAAACCAATGAGCACAAAAGCGCACACAAAGAAAATGACACAAAGCTGGAAACGGTAGGTATGTAACACTGCCTGCCTGAACCGCCAAAGGCCCCAGAACGCAAATGGCAATGCTGGCCAGGCATACCAGGCCAGCGTGCGGATAAAATATAAATGCGTACCAGGCGACTGCAGGTTTTGCTGCGCATGCCACCAGCCGCGCCATAGGTCGGCCGCCCATAACTGGCATAGCCAGCACCACAGCATAATACCTGGCAACGCAAGTAATAAACCTAGTATCAGGGCGCGTCTGGACGCAGGCTGCTGGCGCATGACGGGCAGAAGGATGATTCCAATGGTTGCGATGATAATCATGGCGGCAGGCAATGCGCCGGCAGATAAAAATGCAATCAGCAACCCGGTACAGAGCAGCCACATTGCACGCACCGGTTTTCGTATGACCAGTGCCAGGGCATAAAACGCCATGCTGATGCCTGTCAGCGCCGACACCTCAGGCATCATGGTGTGGGCACTGACCACCAGTCCCAGACAGCCAATGAACACAAAATTGGTTTGACGACCAACGCCCAGATTCCATAGTTCACGGCCACTTAAACCCATCATCAGCAAGGTGACCAGCATCCAGGCACCGACACTCAGTCTCGCTGCGTCATGGGTTGGTAGCAAAAAAGAAAATGTGTGTGCAAACCCGGTAGCGACCCAGTAAAACAGGGGAGGGGTATCAAGAACAGGGTGGCCTGCAGATACTGGTGCGATCCAGTAACCGTTGGTCCAGCTTTGCAAAGACAGGAAAGGATGGTCAATCAGGCCCTGAATAATACTGATTGACTGGGATTCCAGCGGTTTCCATGGCGAATGGCCAATCAGGCCGACACATAGCCAGATGGCGCATAATAAAACAAGCAGATGCGTTTTGGCCCGCTCGCCTACTTTGGCGCGCGGAGTGGCCATATTTTCCTGCCAGTCGTGATCAATGTAAAACTGCATGGTTCAAATGCGTGCTTAATTAAGACCTGTCATGCGCATCTTAGCGCAAACAGCTGGAACTACCATGTGATAGAAACAAAAAAGGCAGCCATGCTGCCTTTTTGGTACAGATTCCACCCAATTACATGCCGTATTTCTGGCGGAATTTTTCAACGCGACCGGCGGTATCCACGATTTTCTGTTTGCCAGTGTAGAACGGGTGGCATTGTGAACATACTTCGATGTTCAGGTCCTTACCGTTGGTAGAACGGGTTTTGAATTTATTGCCACAGCTACATGTGACGTTAATTTCAGGGTAATTTGGGTGAATGTCAGCTTTCATGCTTTCTCTCTAATCTTAAGCAGTTGCAGTAAACGCGCGATTATCCGCCAATTTTACTGATTAATCAATAACTTTCTGATAACTAGCTTTGCCGTGGCGTTGATTAACCGCGGCGCATACTGTCAAAAAAGTCATTGTTGTTCTTGGTGGCCTTGATTTTATCAAGCAGGAATTCCATCGCTTCGAGGTCATCCATAGGATAGAGCAATTTACGCAGTACCCAGATTTTCTGCAGCACGTCCTTATCCAGCAACAGTTCTTCGCGGCGGGTACCGGACTTGTTGACGTTGATGGCAGGGTAGATACGCTTCTCGGCCATGCGTCTGTCCAGATGGATTTCCATGTTGCCGGTACCTTTGAATTCCTCGTAGATCACGTCATCCATACGCGAGCCGGTATCCACCAGGGCGGTTGCGATAATGGTCAGTGAACCGCCTTCTTCCACGTTGCGTGCAGCACCGAAGAAACGTTTGGGTTTTTGCAGCGCATTAGCATCCACACCGCCGGTCAACACTTTGCCGGATGATGGAATCACTGTGTTGTAGGCACGAGCCAGGCGAGTGATGGAGTCCAGCAGAATCACTACATCTTTTTTGTGTTCCACCAGACGTTTGGCCTTTTCCAGTACCATTTCGGCTACTTGCACGTGACGTGTCGCTGGCTCATCAAATGTGGAAGCCACGACTTCACCGCGTACGGAACGGGTCATTTCGGTCACTTCTTCCGGACGTTCATCAATCAGTAAAACGATCAGAATACAGTCAGGGTGGTTGGCCGTGATTGCATGCGCCACATTTTGCAGCATCACGGTTTTACCACTTTTCGGGCTGGCAACCAGCAGGGCGCGCTGACCTTTACCGATAGGCGCGATCATATCAATCATGCGGCTGGTAATATTTTCTTCACCGCGGATATCGCGTTCCAGTGTCAGTGGCACGGTAGGGAACAATGGCGTCAGGTTTTCAAACAGGATTTTGTGTTTGGTATTTTCCGGCGCTTCACCGTTGACGCTGTCCACTTTCACCAGGGCAAAGTAGCGCTCGCCATCTTTCGGGGTGCGGATTTCACCCTGAATGCTGTCACCGGTATGCAGGTTGAAGCGGCGGATCTGCGAAGGCGAGACGTAAATGTCATCGGGACCAGCCAGGTAAGAGGTGTCCGGTGAACGCAAAAAACCAAATCCGTCAGGTAACACTTCCAGGGTGCCGTCGCCAAAGATGCTGTCGCCTTTTTTAGCCTTGTTTTTCAGGATGGCAAAAATCAGGTCCTGCTTGCGCATGCGGCTGGCGTTTTCGATTTCATTACTGATAGCCATTTCTACCAGTTCAGTGACGGGGAGGTGTTTGAGGTCGGATAAGTGCATGAGTGACTCGCTAGATTGAGAGACGTCGGAGAAGCTGAAAAGAAAACCCGGCTTCAGGAAAGAAGCCGGGCGGAGTTGTTAAATATTGCTGTCGATAAACGCGCTGAGTTGAGACTTGGACAGTGCGCCTACTTTGGTGGCTTCCACATTGCCGTTTTTGAACAGCATCAGGGTAGGAATGCCACGGATACCATATTTAGGTGGTGTGCTCTGGTTATCATCGATATTCAGTTTGGCAACCTTCAGGCGGCCGGCATATTCTTTACTGATATCATCCAGGATGGGGGCGATCATTTTGCAGGGACCACACCATTCAGCCCAGTAATCAACCAGTACCGGGACGGTAGATTGTAAAACTTCTTGCTCAAAGCTGGCATCGCTTAAATGGGTAATGTTATCGCTCATTATTGCCTCGTAAGAATAGGTGTAGATATTGACTGGAATTAAACAGAAAGATTCTGATTGCCAAGGGCTAAATTTGATTTGAATTAGTAATTTGCCGAAGACTTGAAATTACCAGAAATGCTGGCGATAAGTATAGCAACACATTTCCGGCAGAATCAAGTATTTTTCTAACCGGATTGCGTGATGTTTGCGTCGCGTGGTTCTACAATAGCAGGCTATATGCGAGCAGAAAGTCAAAAATCATGGAAACGCTGGCCTTGTAAGCAATGGGTGATAGGGTTGTTCTGCCTGTGCTGGATGAGTGTCGTGATCGCTGATCCGGTGCCGGCATGGGTAATGCGGGATATGGCTGGCGCGCCGCATCAATTATCGCAGTATAAGGGGCGGTGGCTGGTGGTGAATTACTGGGCGCCCTGGTGTCCGCCTTGTCTGGAAGAAATGCCGGAGCTGGTCTCGTTTTATGACGAGCACCATGAGCACGTCATGGTGCTCGGGGTGGCAGTTCAGTACAAAACCGAAAAGTCTGTACGGGATTTTGCCGGGGATATGCTGATTTCCTATCCCGTCATTCTGGGCGACGCGCAACAAGCCCCGGTGCCGCATCCGGAGGTTCTTCCTACTACTTATATCTATCGCCCGGATGGGCAGTTATATAAAATCAAACGCGGCCCTGTAAGCAAATACTGGCTGGAGCAGTTGCTTGCAAAAGCCGCGTCAGCGCCTGACTAGTTCAGGATTAAATGGTCACAGCCTCTCCGGCATGATTAATGACGCTCAATTGATTCTCCTTGGCGAACTGCATCAATTGTTCAAATCCCTCCGGGTTGACCTGTTTCAGTTTCATGTCTACAGACAGGCTACGGACATTATTAACCAGTTTTGGTTTTAAATAAGGCGAATAACGTAACTTCTTGTCAACGCCAAAGCTGGCATAGGTGCTGCACATGCGGTCTACCCAGTCACTGGGCCGGAAAGGTTTGCCGGCAAGCGTAATGCCCTGGATAATGATTTCCTGGTTTTCCATTCAGATTCCTTAAAGCTCAAATAAAATTAATTGGTGTATTCAAACACCTTGACCACTTTGGTCACGCCTTCAGTGGTCCTCGCAATTTCAACGGCATCGTTGGCTTCTTTCTCCGATACGATACCCATCAGGTAGACCACGCTGGCCTCGGTAACTACTTTTATCACGTTAGCCGGGAACAGGTTTTCGCTGACAAAGCGGGTTTTCACTTTGGTGGTCAGGTAGGTGTCGTTGCTGCGGTCACCGATAGAAGAGGCCGGACCCACAGTGATGGCATTGTGAATATCACGTACATTTGAAATTTCACGTGCCAGCGTTTCTGCCTGCCTTTGCTGGCCTTCATTCGGCACCTCCCCTGTCAGCAGTACAATGCGATTGAAACTGGTGACATTGATATGTGAGGCCTTGTCCATATATTGGGACATGCGCTTCAGCGTTTTGAGTTCGATGTTTTCATCTTCCACATAGATCCCGGAAGAGCGGCGATCTGCTGCCATGGCACCACCAGCGGCTGCGCCACCTACGACAGCCGGAAAGCAGCCGCTCAGTTGCGTGCTGATCAGTAGCAGGGCGATGGCGGAGAGTTTTCTGGTGAAAATTGTTGAGGTCATGCAGTTTCCTTGTGATGTAGTAAGCGATGCCTGATGAGACAGCGGAGAACAAATAAAATTCTACGCTTTTTATGTGTCGATTGCATTACGAATCCAGTTCGGCGACTGGTATTGCGCGTTATCAAACAGCACGGCGTCAAAGCGACAGGGCGTGTTGAGGTCATGCGATTGTAAATAGTATTGTGCCGCCCGGATCAGCTTCTGCTGTTTGTGGTGATCTATGCTGTAAGCGGCACTTGTGAAGTGGTGGTTGCTGCGCAATCTGACCTCGACAAACACCATGGTTTTGCCATCTCGCAGAATCAGGTCGATTTCACCAAACCGGCAACTGTAGTTCTGGGTCACCAGTGTCAATCCCTGGCGCTGCAAAAATGCAACTGCCGCATTCTCGGCGGCCAGTCCTTTATTGTTCTGGTTAAGTTTCATGATGGCAGTCCCTGGTTCAGGAGGCGGGTTTATTTGTCCGATATGTCTTAGCGAAACTCACGTGATGACTTAAAATACGTGCATGAGTGAAACCGGTACATTATATGTGGTGGCCACGCCTATCGGCAATCTGGGTGATATCACCTTGCGGGCGCTGGACGTCCTGAAGCAGGTGGATGCCATTGCTGCCGAAGATACCCGGCATACAATAGGCCTGCTGCGTCATTTTGGCATCAGCAAACCATTGATGGCAGTGCATGAGCATAACGAGCAGCAATCTGCTGACGGATTGCTGAAACGGTTGCAGGCCGGTGAGTCGATTGCATTGGTGACCGATGCAGGTACGCCGGCTGTGAGCGACCCGGGTGCGGTGGTGGTGCATGCCGTACGTAGTGCCGGAATTAAAGTGGTACCTGTGCCAGGCGCCAGTGCGGTGATTGCTGCCTTGTCTGCAGCCGGCATTGTGCAGCCAGGGTTCTGCTTTGAGGGATTTTTACCTGCCAGTGGATCACAGCGCCGCAAGCGGCTGGAAGTATTGAAATCCATGCCAGTGACTCTGGTGCTATACGAGGCGCCGCATCGGATTCTGGAGTGTGTGCAGGACTTGCAATCGATATTGGGCGGAGAGCGCCAGCTGACCATTGCACGCGAGCTGACCAAGACTTTCGAAACCATACATACGGCCAGCTTGACAGAAACTGTAGACTGGTTGCAGGCTGACAGTAATCAGCAGCGAGGCGAATTTGTGTTGCTGGTTCATGCTGTGCCGGCTGAGAAAACACAGGGGCTGGACGATAATACGCAACGTATCCTCAAGCGCCTGTTGCTAGAGTTGCCGCTGAAACAGGCGGTGGCTTTGGCAACAGATATTACCGGACACAAGAAAAACGAACTTTATGATGCGGCACTGGCATTAAAAGCCGCTATGTAATTTAAAAGACGATATTGAAGATGACAACTCAACTGACATTAATCCGCCCCGATGACTGGCATTTGCACCTGCGTGATGGCGAAGCGCTGAAAGCAGTGTTGCCGGATACCGCCAGACAATTTGCGCGAGCGATCGTAATGCCTAATTTGCGGCCACCGGTCAGCACGGTGGAAGCAGCGCAGGCTTATTACAACCGCATCAGGCAGGCACTGCCTGAAGGGGCGACGTTTGAGCCGCTCATGACTTTGTATCTCACCGATAATATGGCGGCTGAAGAAATTGTGCGTGCACGCCAGAGTGGTGTGGTGCAGGCAGTCAAACTGTATCCGGCTGGCGCGACGACGAATAGTGATTCAGGCGTGACCAGTCTGACCAAATGTGCAGCCGTGCTGGCTGAAATGGAAAAGCAGGGAATGCCCTTGCTGGTGCATGGTGAGGTGACAGATGTGGAAATTGACGTGTTTGACCGCGAGAAAGTGTTTATTGAGCGTCATTTGCAGCCCTTGCTGAAAGATTTTCCCGGCCTGAAAGTCGTGTTCGAACATATTACGACCAAAGATGCGGCAGAGTTTGTCATGCAAGGTCCGGCCAACCTGGCTGCGACCATTACCGCACACCATTTGCTCATGAACCGCAATGCCATGTTTGCCGGCGGTATTCGTCCGCATCATTACTGCCTGCCGGTGCTTAAGCGTGAAACGCACAGGCAGGCACTGGTAGCTGCAGCGACTTCCGGCTCGCCAAAATTCTTTTTGGGTACGGATAGTGCGCCGCATCCGAGGTCTGCCAAAGAAGCCGATTGCGGCTGTGCTGGAATGTATACCGCGCATGCTGCGATCGAGTTGTATGCCGAAGCCTTTGAAGCGGCGGGTGCGCTGGACAAGCTGGAAAATTTCGCCAGTGTTTACGGAGCGGATTTTTACGGGCTACCACGCAATACTGGCACTATTACCTTGCGCAAGGAATCCTGGCTGGTGCCGGAAAGCATTTCCTTTGCAGATGATGTGCTGGTGCCGTTACGTGCCGGACAAGCCATTGCATGGAAGCTGATGTAAGGCTATAGAAAAGATGGCAGTTATTGCTGTTCGGTCGGCTTCGAGTGTCTGTTTGGAGATGCCGGGCAGTTTCAATTCGTAAAGTCGGTACCGTAAGGTCGGACGGCTGTGTCGATACAGTTGATCATAGGCGCGCACCACGAAGTGCCAAAGCGCGAGATGTGTACAGTCCGTCAATCACGCTTTGGTGGTAGTCTTGATTAAAGTTGCCAGTTAATCGGCGCTTGTCTGTGATCTGCCAGATACTGGTTGATTCTGGAAAACGGGCGCGTGCCAAAGAAACCGCGATGCGCCGACAATGGCGACGGATGTGGCGATTTCAGTACCAGATGTTTTTGCGGGTCTATCATGGCCCCTTTTTTTTGCGCATAGCTGCCCCACAGCACAAATACCAGTCCTTCGCGTTGCGCATTGAGAGCCGCAATCGCCGCATCGGTAAATGTTTCCCAGCCGCGGTTCTGGTGCGAGCCGGCGTTGGCCATCTGTACGGTCAGTGTCGCATTGAGCAGCAATACGCCCTGGTCTGCCCACGGTGTTAAGTCACCGCTACCGCTCATGCGTATACCAAGGTCGGACTGGATCTCCTTGAAAATATTGACCAGCGACGGCGGCAATGCCACACCGGCCTGCACGGAAAAGCTCAGGCCATGCGCCTGTCCGGGGCCGTGATAGGGATCCTGGCCAATAATCACCACGCGCACCTTGTCAAAAGGCGTATGGTTGAAGGCATTGAAAATCAGTGGTCCTGGCGGAAAGATGGTTTTGCCGGCGGCTTTTTCCTGTTGCAAAAAGGCCTTCAGTGAGTGCATATAAGGCTTGTCCAGTTCTGCGCCTAACACGGCTTGCCAGGAAGGGTCTAACTGGCCGGGTTTTTCTTGAGTGGTCATGGTGGATTTGTGAAAGATGGTTTTTACATATTATAGAGTGTGATGGTCGGCATGGTAAAATGACGATGAAGCCAACCAGACAGTCGCTGCCTGTGCAAACAGGGAGAGGAAAGTCCGGGCTGCACAGAGCGGGATGACGGCTAACGGCCGTACGCTGAAAGCCGCAAGGTATAAGGTGAGGAATAGGGCCACAGAGACGAGTCGGTTCGACCAGTGAGCAACTTGTTGCGAACTTGCGTCGAAACGGGTGAAACGCGGTAACCTCCATCTGCAGCAATATCAAATAGGCTGGCATTTTACGCAAGTAATAAGGCGTGGCTCGCGCTGCCAGCGGGTAGATAGCTTGAGCGTGTGAGCAATTGCACGCCTAGAGGAATGACTGTCAGCTACGCAAGTAGTTACAGAACCCGGCTTACCGGTTGGCTTTACTTTCTTCTTTTATGTTTTTGATTTTTCGTTAGTTCTCTGAGTGTGTCCGGCACTCTCTTCTCCCGACCCTGGTTGTGTTCCTTCAGCGTGTTGCTGCAATCACTTCCTTTTTGGCATTTCGGTGGTTTCTTTCCGGTATTGCTGCAAGCCTTGCATTCAGGAAAGGCACTGTACCTGTTGGTCTGGCGGTTGGCGTCAGTCAGGAAAATTGTGCGTTATTTGCTGGAAAAGCTTCAAAACAGCGTGGCCGGGGGTGCTTATATAAAAGACGTGGTGGGACTGGAGAGTTGGCCTGAAAAGGCCATGCTGAACGTGAAAAAGTTCATTAAAAAATAATAGTTTTTAAATTTTCAATGTTTTCAATAGCATAGCTATTTTTATTAAACAATTTTATGTATTTATTGCGCCAATATGTTGATTTAAATTGCTTTGTTAAAATCATCTAAGTCTTTGTCTTTAAAAGGGATTTTTCATCCAAAGTGCTTGCCAAGCACTTTTTTTTTATCTATAGTGTGCAAAAGGGTAGTTTTGTGTTGAATTGTGGGAAATTTTCTCATAAACGAACAAAAAAGGTGATCAGGTAACCATGTTTCGCGGGGCGGTACAGTTAAGTTTGGATGCAAAGGGACGGCTCAGTGTGCCGGCCAAGCATCGCGACGCCCTGACGGATGGCGGGCAGGGCGAGGTGGTGCTGACTGCGCATCCGCACCGTTGCCTGATTCTGTATCCCCAAACGGCTTGGGAGCCGATTGAAACCAAGCTGACCAGTCTGTCCAGTTTTAATCCGCAAACCAGTGGTATTCAGCGCATGATCGTGGGTCAGGCAGATGTGATGCATCTGGATTCTGCCGGCCGCCTGCTGGTCAATGCTGTATTGCGCAAGTTTGCCGGTCTGGACAAGGATGTGATGATGGTCGGTCAGGGCAGTCACTTTGAATTATGGGATGTGACCGCCTGGGATCAGCAGCTGGAAAAACTGATGTCCACTGACCAGCTGCAGATCCCGCAAGAGCTAGAGGGATTCTCGCTATGATGCCGGGCGCGAAGTCAGCGCCCGCGTCTTTGACGGAAACGTCTGTGCCGCCAGCCGCCAGCCATGTCACGGTGTTACTGCATGAGGCTGTCGATGCACTCAATATACGTGCGGATGGTGTGTATGTGGATGGCACATTCGGGCGTGGCGGTCACAGCCGCCTGATACTTTCCAAACTGGGCACTAAGGGTCGCCTGATCGCGCTTGATCGCGATCTGGCGGCTATTGCGCATGCGCAGACCATCGCGGATGCGCGTTTTTCCATCTCGCATGTGCACTTTTCCCAAATGGCGGAAGTGCTGGCCGGGATGGGCGTGGATGCGGTAGATGGCATTTTGCTCGATCTGGGCATTTCGTCACCGCAGATTGATGAAGGCGGACGCGGATTCAGTTTCCGGTTTGACGGGCCGCTGGATATGCGTATGGATCAAAGTCGTGGCAAAACCGCCGCAGAGTGGTTGGCCACAATGTCAGAAAAACAATTGATTGAGGTGATAAGGGATTATGGTGAAGAACGGTTTGCTAAGCAGGTTGCAAGGGCGATTGTTAAAGAGCGCGAAGATGGGCGTGCCATCACCACTACGGGACAACTTGCCAAGATCGTGGCAGGCGCCATCCCAAAGAATGAGCCGGGCCAGAACCCTGCAACGCGCACATTTCAGGCTTTACGGATTTTCGTCAATCAAGAGCTTGAGGAGCTCTCGCTAGTGTTGCCGGATTGTTTGAAGCTGTTGCGCAAAGATGGTCGCCTGGCGGTCATCAGCTTCCATTCGCTGGAAGACCGCATTGTGAAGCGTTTTATTCAGTCGGAAATGGACAGGGATAACCTGCCGGCAGGATTGCCGGTGCGCGCCATAGATTTGCCGCAACCGCGTCTGATTGCTATCGGTAAAGCGGTTAAGCCAGGCAAGGCTGAAGTGGCCGCGAATGTGCGCTCGCGCAGTGCGGTATTGCGTGTAGCCGAGCGTACCGGTGTGCAATAGGGCGGTGATCGATGATACGGCTGAACCTGATCTTGTTTGCGGTGACGATTGCGATGGCACTGGGTGTGGTGACTGCGCAGTACAAGGCGCGCAAGCTGTATTTTGAACTGGACCGCCAGGAAATGCTGACCAAGCAGTATATGACGGAATACGACCAGTTGCAGATTGAGCAAAGTACCTGGGCCATGCATTCCCGGCTGGAAGAGTTCGCCACCGAGCGTTTGCATATGCATAGCCCCGGAATGCAGCAAACACAGGTTATTGCAGTGGATGTGCCTGCTATTCCTTAAATGGAATGATAGGGCGGGATAACGGGTATGTTGCTTAAGGAGAGTCAACACAAGCTGGTGAAGCTGCCGGCGTGGCGCAGGCGAACGCTGCTGGGGCTGTTGCTGCTGAGTTTTGTCCTGTTGCTGGGGCGCGGACTTTACCTGCAAACCCTGCACAAGGATTACCTGATTAAAAAGGGTGAAGCATTTTCACGACGTAAAGTCGTGTTGATGCCGCATAGAGGCAAGATTTATGACCGTAACTTCAAGCCATTGGCCATCAGCCTGCCGGTGGAGTCGTTATGGGTAAACCCGACCGATGTGCAGATATCGGCGGCGCAATTAAAGCAAATGGCCAAATTGCTTGATATGCCGCCCAGGAATTTGCAGCAGAAGGTGCAGCAAAAGAAGAAAGAATTTGTTTATATCAAGCGGAGAGTGGCGCCCGATGTGGCAAAACAGGTGATGGCGATGAAAGTGCCCGGCGTATTCAGTCAGAAAGAATACAAACGCTTCTACCCGGCGGCAGAAGTGGCGGCACATATCGTCGGTTTCACCGGTGTGGATGACACTGGTGTCGAGGGCATGGAGCTGTACCGTAATAATGTCCTGTCCGGTACGCCTGGCAAGCGCGATTTCGTGCGTGACCGCAAGGGGCACGTGATCGAAGATCTGGTCGCTGTGAAGTTGCCGCATGATGGGCAGGATCTGGTATTGAGCATAGACCGCACCGTGCAATATGTGGTGCACAGGGAGCTGTCACGGGCGGTGGAAAAACATAAAGCCAAGGCCGCTGCTGCCGTGGTGCTGGATGCAAAAACCGGTGAGGTACTGGCACTGGTCAATCTTCCGACTTACAACCCTAATAATCCGGTCAATGTCGCCAGCAAGTTGCGCAATTCGGCCATCGTGAATATTTTTGAACCCGGTTCCACCATGAAGCCGGTGACGGCAGCAGCGGCCATGGAGTTCGGCCCCTTTCAGCCGGATACCAAAATCCAGACCGCACCCGGTTATTTACGTATCGGCAGTGCCACTATCCATGATGCGCATCCCAACCAGGTGTTGAGCGTTTCGCAGGTAATCCAGAAATCATCCAATGTGGGCTCGGCCAAAATGGCGCTGGAGCTTAACCGCGAGCAATTATGGAACACCTATATACAGCTGGGTTTCGGGTCGCCTACCAAAATCGGTTTTCCTGGTGAAGCTTCCGGCAAGGTGCGGGATTACAAAACCTGGCGTCCGATTGAGCAGGCAACCATGTCTTATGGCCATGGTATCAGTGTGACACTGTTGCAACTGGCACGCGCCTATACTGTTTTTGCCAACGAAGGCGAGTTGCTGCCCGTGACACTGACCAAGCTGTCAGAACCGCCGGTTGGGCGCCAGGTGTTTTCTGCCAAAGTGGCGAACGCCGTCAAGGATATGCTGGAACTGGTGGTGCAACCGGGCGGTACCGCCCTCAAAGCGCAAGTGACGGGTTACCGTGTGGCGGGCAAGACCGGCACGGCGCATAAGCTGGGCCCTGGCGGCTACGAGCGCGATAAATATGTAGGCTCTTTTGTCGGTATGGTGCCTGCCTCTAACCCTCGCCTGATCATGGCGGTGATGATAGATGAGCCCGGCAATGGTGAATATTACGGTGGCAGTGTGGCAGCGCCGGTATTCAGCGCAGTGATGAATGACGTGCTGCGCATGCTGGTGATCCCGCAGGACAGTATCGCGGTACCGGCTGTGGCGCCAGCGGGTGCTGCTGAAGTTCCGGAGGCGATGTGAGTAAATACATTATTCCAGCGCCGGTACATGGCATCACTGCAGATAGCCGCCAGGTGGGAAAACATGACCTGTTCCTGGCCTATCCGGGCCAGCATGGCGATGGTCGCGACTACATTGTCGATGCCATTGCCAAAGGCGCCAATACGGTTATCTGGGACAGCCTGGGCTTTGACTGGAATCCGCAGTGGAGCGTGCACAATATTGCCATTCCTGACCTGAAGTTCCAGGTTGGTCATATCGCCAGCCAATTCTACAAGAATCCTTCCGAGCAGTTGTGGTGCGTAGGTGTGACCGGCACTAACGGTAAAACCACGGTGACGCATTGGCTGGCTCAGGCATACCGTTTCCTACAGCGCAAAGCTGCCGTCATCGGCACCTTGGGCAATGGCACGCTGGATGACTTGCAGGCGACACAGAATACAACACCCGGACCGGTGGAATTGCAAAAACTGCTGGCCAATTTCGTCCTGGATGATGTGAAAACGGTAGCCATGGAAGTGTCTTCACATGGATTGGATCAGGGACGGGTCAACGGTGTGGCCTTTGATGTGGCAGTGCTGACCAATGTCAGCCGCGACCATCTGGACTATCACCTGACCATGGAGGCATACCAGGAAGCCAAAGGGAAACTGTTCGACTGGCAGAGCTTGTCTGCTGCCGTGATCAATGCCGATGATGCATTCGGTGCGGCAATGATCAGCCGTTTGCGTGAACAGGGCAAGCAGGTGGTGAGTTATGGCATGCAGGATGCAGATGTCTGCGCGACAGCCGTGACCATGCATGCGACCGGTTTTGAAGTGAAGGTCCGTACGCAGCAAGGGGACGGTGTGGTGCAGCTGCATGCGCTGGGCCAGTTTAACGTCCATAACATGCTGGCCGTGTTGGCTTGCCTGCTGGTAAACGAGATTGCGTTACCGGCGGCGTTGCAGGCTGTTTCCGCGCTGGTGCCAGTGGCTGGCCGCATGCAAATGCTGGGTGGCGGTGATTTGCCGCTGGTGGTGGTGGATTATGCCCATACGCCGGATGCGCTGGAAAAAACCCTGCATACCCTGCGCGTGCAGGCACGTGGCAAGTTGAGTTGCGTATTCGGGTGCGGCGGCGACCGGGATCCCGGCAAACGCAGTGACATGGGGCGGATTGCCGGTGAGCTGGCGGACAGTGTGATTGTCACCAATGACAATCCCCGCAACGAAAACCCGTATGCCATTATCGCCGCGATTGCGGAAGGCCTGACCCGTGAGTTCACCATGGAAACTGACCGTGCCAAAGCCATTACACAGGCCGTGTCACTGGCTGGCAAGGGAGATGTGGTGCTGGTGGCTGGCAAAGGTCATGAGGACTACCAGGAAATCCAGGGCGTACGCTACCCCTTCAGCGATGCCGAGTGGGTGCTGAATGCACTGAAAAAGAGGGTACAGGCATGATGACATTGCAGAATATTGCAGATGTCCTGCACGGCACATTGTACGGTACGGATGTGCTGGTGACATCGGTGGATAGCGATAGCCGTCGTGTGCAGCCCAGCCAGCTGTTTGTTGCATTGCCGGGCGAAAAATTTGATGGTCATGATTTCCTGCCACAGGTGGCTGCACAGGGTGCGGCTGCAGCGCTGGTATCGCGTCCGGTGGATACCGCTTTGCCGGTGGTGCAGGTCGAAGATACACGCCTGGCGATGGGGCAGCTGGCGGCTTACTGGCGCCAGCATCTGGGGTTGCCAGTCATTGCCGTGACCGGCAGCAATGGCAAAACCACCACCAAGGAAATGATCGCCGCCATCATGCAAGTACATGTCGGCAGTGCGGACACGGTGTTGGCAACGGCGGGTAACTTCAACAACGATATCGGCATGCCATTGACCTTGCTGCGCCTGCGTGACACGCATCGCTGTGCCGTGATCGAAATGGGCATGAACCACCTGGGCGAAATTGACTACCTGACACGACTGGCCCGCCCCAATGTCGCGGTCATTAACAATGCAGGGACTGCGCATATTGGTGAGCTGGGCTCTCGTGAAAACATTGCCAGGGCCAAGGGCGAGATTTTTGCCGGGCTGGCGGATGATGGCATAGCCGTGATTAACGCGGATAGCGAATTCGCCGGTTATTGGCGCAGCCTGAATGGCCGTCGCCGCGTGCTGACTTTCGGCTTGCATGCAGACGCAGATGTACGTGCCGACATCGTTGCCTGCGAACCGGTATCGTCATTTACGCTGCATTACAGCGGCGCTTCGGTAACACTGACACTGGCAGTGCCAGGCGCACACAACGTATTGAATGCACTGGCGGCTGCGGCGGCCAGCCTGGCTGCCGGTGCCAGTTTGCAGGAGGTCACGCAAGGCCTGCAGGCGTTTGGTGGTGTCAAGGGCCGGCTGCAACTGAAAACGGCGGCGAATGGTGCCACAGTGATTGATGATACATATAACGCCAACCCTGATTCCATGAAGGCTGCGCTGGATGTGTTGCAGCATTATCGCCAGCGTAGCTGGTTTGTCATGGGCGATATGGGAGAACTGGGCGCTGACGCAGAAGCCATGCATGCCATGGTAGGCCGTTATGCCAAAGACCGTGGTGTAGTCAGCATGTATGCACTGGGCACCCAGTCACGGCTTGCCGTGCAGGCCTTTGGCAATCAGGGCCGGCATTTTGATTCACTGGAAGCCCTGGTCTCGGCCCTGAAAAATAATATCGCTGCGGATGATGTGGTGCTGGTGAAAGGGTCACGTTTCATGCAAATGGAGCGTGTCGTAAATGCTTTGGTGGGAACACAGACCGCCGAACAGACGGGGAAATAGGAAAACTTATGTTATTGGAACTGGCAAGGTGGTTATCGGCAGATGTACGTGGATTTCACGTATTCGAGTACATCACATTGCGCGCCGTATTGGCGACCCTGACGGCGCTGGCCATTTCATTTATGGTCGGGCCGGCCATGATCCGCAAGCTGACTGAATACAAAGTGGGTCAGGCCGTGCGCGAGGATGGCCCGCAAACGCATCTGGTCAAAGCTGGTACGCCGACCATGGGCGGTGCGCTGATTCTGGTGGCGATTGCGATTTCCACCCTGTTATGGGGCAATCTGCATAACCGGTTTATCTGGGTAGTGCTGATCACCACTCTGGGTTTTGGGGCCGTGGGCTGGGTCGATGATTACCGCAAGGTGGTATACAGGAACCCCAAAGGCTTATCCGCCGGAGAAAAGTATTTCTGGCAGAGCCTTATCGGTTTCGGAGTGGCCGGTTTCCTGTATGCGACTTCGACAACCACGGCGGAAACCACGCTGATTGTGCCATTTTTCAAGCAACTGGCGCTTCCGCTGGGGGCGACTGGTTTTATTGTGCTGACCTATCTGGTGATTGTAGGCAGCAGTAATGCGGTGAACCTGACTGATGGCCTGGATGGCCTGGCGACTTTGCCGACCGTGATGGTGGGTGCGGCACTGGCTATCTTTTCCTATGTGGCCGGTCACGTGGTGTTTTCCAAATACCTGGGTATCCCTTATGTCGCAGGTGCCAGTGAATTGATGGTGTTCTGTGCGGCCATGGTAGGTGCCGGGCTCGGTTTTCTGTGGTTTAACGCTTATCCGGCAGAAGTATTCATGGGCGATGTAGGTGCGCTGGCACTAGGTGCGGCGCTGGGCGTGGTGGCTGTGATTGTGCGCCAGGAAATCGTGCTGTTCATCATGGGCGGCGTGTTTGTGGTTGAGACTTTCTCGGTGGCGGCACAGGTGCTGTACTTCAAATACACCAAAAAAAGGACAGGTACCGGCAAGCGTATTTTCCTGATGGCTCCCTTGCACCACCACTACGAACAAAAAGGCTGGAAAGAAACCCAGGTGGTAGTGCGATTCTGGATCATTACCATGATGCTGGTACTGGTCGGTTTGTCGACACTGAAACTTAGGTAAGGAAATCGTACATGAAGAATCGCACTATATTGGCGTTGGGGGAGGCTCATATGCGCAGGGTTATCGCGCATGTTATGACGACACCAAACCCCAATATGCGATTCTGGATCATTACCATGATGCTGGTACTGGTCGGTTTGTCGACACTGAAGTTGAGATAGCACACGAAATTACAAGTCGGACATAGACATGAAAAAACACTTCGAACAACAACGCATTGCAGTACTGGGACTGGGTGATACCGGCTTCTCTGCCTTGCGCTGGCTGCGCCAGATGGGCGCGGAAGTGGTGATGTTTGACTCGCGTTTGCATCCATCCGGCCAAGACAGGTTGCAGGAAGAGTTTCCTGACGTGGAATGCCATCTGGGGCCATTTAACGCAGCGTTACTGGCGGAGATGGACATGATTGTCGCCAGCCCCGGTGTTCCGCTTAAAGAGCCAGTGATTGCGCAGCTGATGGCCGAAGGCAAGAGCGTGGTGGGCGATGTGGAGCTGTTTGCACGTTTCCGGGCGCCCTATGCCAAGGTGATTGCCATTACCGGCTCCAATGGCAAAACGACGGTGACGACGTTGGTGGGAGAGATCTGCAAGCAGGCCGGATTGAATACGATAGTTGCCGGCAATATCGGAATGCCGGTACTGGATACACTGCAGATGACGGCACCGGATGTGTATGTACTCGAGCTTTCCAGTTTCCAGCTGGAAGCCACGCATCATCTGCAAGTGGATGCTGCAACGGTGCTCAACCTGTCTGAAGACCATATGGACCGGTACACCGGCATGCAAGAGTATGCCCAGGCCAAGGCACGTATTTACCAGCATGCCAGAATGGCCATCGTTAATCGCGATGATCCGTCCAGTGCGGTATTGGCCGGTCAGTTGCCGCAAGTCTCATTTGGCGTGAATCCGGCACCTGGTATCAATGATTACGGCCTGAACGAAATGGGCTGGCTGTGCGCCGGGAACAGGCACTATATCGAGGCTGACAGCCTGAATATCCGCGGCAAGCACAATATTGCCAATGCGCTGGCTGCCATTGCGCTCACGCAGGCAATTGGCGTGGACAAGGTCTCTATCCTGCATACCGTGCAATCGTTTACCGGCTTGCCACATCGCGTGGAATGGGTTGCGACGATTGATGATGTCGATTTTTATGACGACTCCAAAGGCACCAATGTAGGGGCGACCTGCGCTGCCATCAGTGGCATGCTCAAGCATGGGCAGCCGCAAAAAGTGGTGCTGATTGCCGGTGGCGATGGCAAGGGTCAGGATTTCCACCCCTTGCGCGCAGCGATTGGGCAGCATGCGCGGGCGGTGGTGCTGATCGGGCGTGACGGTCCAAAAATCCAGCAGGTATTGCAGAACGTGCAGATCCCTGTGGTGGATGCGGTGGATTTAACCGCAGCCGTGCATATTGCAAAAACACTGGCAGAAGCAGGGGATGCCGTATTGTTATCACCGGCCTGCGCCAGCTTCGATATGTTCAGAAATTATGAGCACAGGGCACAGGTGTTCGTTGAGGCAGTCAAGGCAATGGAGGCAGCATGCTAGGCCCGCTGATGATGACGCGCGAACGTTATAACTCACCCAGCGTCGATTTGTCGCTGATCTGGGTAGTGCTGTCATTGCTGGCATTCGGCATGGTGATGGTGTACTCGGCTTCGATTGCCTATGCCGATTCCAGCAAAATGTTCGGCCATAACAGCACCTATTTCCTGATGCGTCAGGCGCTTTATATTGCAGTTGGCCTGGCCGCTGCCGTCATCGTGTTCCAGATACCCATGGCCTGGTGGCAGAAAATGTCGCCTTACCTGTTTATTTTAGGCATCGTGCTGTTGATCCTGGTGCTGATTCCAGGCATAGGCAAAGTGGTGAATGGCAGCCGGCGCTGGATTTCGCTGCTAGTGATGAATTTGCAGCCTTCGGAGCTCATGAAGCTGTTTATTGCCATGTATGCCTCGGATTATGCCGTGCGCAAAGCCGGCAATATGCACAGCTTTAAAAAAGGGCTGCTGCCCATGCTGGGCGTCATGGTGTTTGTCGGTGTATTACTGCTGAAAGAACCGGATTTCGGCGCCTTTGCTGTCACCGCATCGATTGCGTTTTCCATTATGTGGCTGGGCGGCGTGAACCTGAAAGTATTTCTGGCCATGCTGGGTGCCTTGCCATTGGCGGTGATTGGCCTGGTGGTGATGGAACCTTACCGTCTGGAGCGTATGAAAGGCTTCCTGAATCCGTTTGATGATCCGTTTGATACCGGCTACCAGCTGTCCCATGCGCTGATTGCGTTTGGCCGCGGTGAGTTCTGGGGCGTAGGTCTGGGAGGTAGCGTGGAAAAACTGCTGTATCTGCCGGAAGCACATACCGACTTTTTACTCGCTGTCGTGGCAGAGGAACTGGGCTATGTCGGCGTGATGACCGTGGTATTGCTGTTTGCCTGGCTGGTCATCCGTGCTTTCAGCATTGCCAAGGAAGCTGTCGCGAACGAGCGCTATTACGCTGCATTGCTGGCGCAGGGCATAGGCGTCTGGATGGGCGTACAGGGCTTTATCAATATGGGTGTGAACATGGGACTGCTGCCAACCAAAGGGCTGACTTTGCCTTTGCTGTCTTACGGCGGCAGCGGCATCCTGGCCAATTGCATTGCGCTGTCGGTGCTGTTGCGTATTGATTTTGAAAATAGACGGCTTCAAAAGGGATTAACTACATGATGCAGGCTAATTCCATGAAGAGTGATGTGATGCAAACAGGGCTGACAGCATGAGTGGCCCACAGACATTAATGGTGATGGCTGGCGGGACTGGTGGTCACGTTTATCCGGCCATGGCCGTTGCCGATGCATTGCAAATGCAGGGCTGGAAAATCGTCTGGCTGGCGACAGAAGGTGGCATGGAAAACCGTCTGATAGCCAACAAATCCTATGACAAAGCCATGATGACCATGCAGGGCGTGCGTGGCAAAGGTTTGTCGGGCTGGTTGACCTTGCCGGTGAAGCTGGTACGTGCATTTGCCCAGGCCAGGCAGGCGATCAGGCAACACCAGCCTGATGTTGTGCTGGGCATGGGTGGTTTTGCCGCCTTCCCGGGGGGAGTGATGGCCAAACTGGCCGGTGTACCACTGGTGATCCATGAGCAGAATTCGATTGCCGGCCTGACCAACAAGGTGCTGGCAAATATTGCTAACCGCGTACTGACCGGTTTCCCGGATGCATTGGGCAACAAAGGCGAAATGGTGGGCAATCCGGTGCGTGACGTGATTACCACCTTGCCGGTACCGGAAGTGCGTTTCGCCGGCCATCATGGCGCGTTACGCATACTGGTGGTTGGTGGCAGCCTGGGCGCGGCAGCCCTGAATACATTAGTGCCCCAGGCATTTGCCCAATTAGCAGTCAATGAACGGCCACAGATTATTCACCAGGCAGGTGAGAAGCAGATTGAAGAGCTTAAGAAAAACTATGCCGAAGCAGGGGTCGCTGCAGATTGCCGTGCTTTTATTTATGACATGGCGGAAGTATACGACTGGGCAGACTTGGTGATTTGCCGTGCCGGAGCGCTGACCATCGCAGAGTTAGCCAGTGTGGGCGCTGCCAGCATCCTGGTACCGTTCCCGTTCGCGGTGGACGATCACCAGACCACCAATGCTGCCTATTTGCAGCAGGCGGGTGCCGCCTTGCTGATACAGCAGCGCGATCTTGGTGTGACGCAACTGGTGAGTATGCTGAAAACACTGGATAGGTCGACTTGCCTGGCAATGGCGCAAAAAGCCCGTGCCCTGGCCAGGCCGCAAGCCACACAGCAAGTCGCAGAGATTTGCCGGCAATTGGCGATAGCCAACAGAAACAGGAAATCAGGTACAGCATGAAACATAAAGTCAAAAAAATACACTTTATCGGCATAGGCGGTTCAGGCATGAGCGGCATCGCCGAGGTATTGCTGAACCTGGGTTTTGAAGTCAGCGGTTCTGATCTGGCCAGCAACGCGACTACCAGGCGTCTGCAAGATTTTGGTGCTACCGTGTTCCAGGGGCATGCTACCGAGTTCCTGAGTGATGCAGATGTTGTAGTGGTCTCCAGTGCCATCAATGAAGCAAATCCTGAAGTGATTGCTGCGCGCGCACGTAAAGTACCGGTCATTCCACGTGCCGTGATGCTGGCTGAACTGATGCGCTTCAAGCAAGGAATTGCCGTGGCCGGTACGCACGGTAAAACCACCACCACCAGCCTGATTGCCAGCATCCTGGCAGAAGCCGAAATGGATCCTACTTTTGTGATCGGCGGCAAACTGGAAGCCGCCAGTGCCAATGCCAGGCTGGGTACCGGTGAATGGATAGTGGTGGAAGCCGATGAATCGGATGCGTCTTTCCTGCACCTGACGCCTATCATGGCCGTGGTCACCAATATTGACCAGGACCATATGGATACCTACGAACACAGTTTTGACAAGCTCAAAACCGCGTTTGTGGAATTTTTGCAGCAGATTCCGTTCTGGGGCATGGCAGTGCTGTGCATGGATGATGCCAATGTGCGCGAGATATTGCCACGCGTGACCCGTCCGGTGACCACTTACGGTACGCATGAAGAGGCCAGTATACGTGCGGAAAATATCGTGGCAGATAACGGCAGGATGCATTTCACGCTGGTGCGCAAAAATGGCAAAACCTTGCGCAATGAAGTGACGCTGAATCTGCCAGGCCACCATTATGTGTTGAATGCCCTGGCTGCGATTGCCATTGCAACCGAGCTGAATGTGCCGGATGCCGCGATCCTGAAAGCACTGGCTGAATTTGGTGGCGTAGGCCGTCGCTTCGAGCGTTATGGCGAAATTCCGGTTAATGGTGGGCATTTCACGCTGGTCGATGATTACGGCCACCACCCGATTGAAATGCAGGCAGTCATCGCGGCTGCACGTGGCGCGTTTCCTGGCCGCCGGCTGGTACTGGCCTTCCAGCCGCATCGCTATACCCGTACCCGTGACTGCTTTGAAGATTTCGTCAAGGTATTGTCCACCGTGGATGCCTTGTTGCTGACCGAGGTCTATTCAGCAGGTGAGGCGCCTATCGTGGCCGCAGATACACGCAGCCTGATTCGCGCCATCCGGGTCAATGGCAAGGTGGAGCCACGCTTTGTCGAAACCACAGATGAATTGCCGGCGACGATACTGGACAGCGCACAGCCGGGTGATGTGGTGGTGGTAATGGGTGCCGGCAATATTGGCAGCGTCGCAGCCAGAACCAGGGAGCTTGCCAGCGTATGAGCGCATCGGATTTGAAAACCGCCGGGTTGCAGGTGCTGCACAACGAGCCATTGGCACGTTATACCAGCTGGCGTGTGGGCGGTCCGGCAGACCGGTTGGTGCTGGCCGACAGTGTGGAGCAGCTGCAGCAATTCTTGCAGCAGCTATCCGCCAGCGAGCCGCTGACCTTTATTGGCCTGGGCAGCAATTTGCTGGTGCGTGACGGCGGTGTGCGTGGCACCGTGGTGGTCATGCATCAGGCCTTGCAGGCGCTGGAAATGCAGGGCGAGCGCATTTATGCCGATGCCGGCGTCACCTGCGCCAAGCTGGCCCGCTTTGCCGCCAGCCAGAACCGCGTCGGTGCCGAATTTATGGCGGGCATTCCTGGCACGGTTGGTGGCGCACTGGCCATGAATGCCGGTTGCTACGGCGGCGAAACCTGGCAGTGGGTGGATCAGCTGAAAACGATTAACCGTGCCGGTGTGGTGCAAGTACGTGCGCGAGCCGAGTACCTGCCTGCTTATAGACATGTGACGCATCCTGCCGCCGACGAGTGGTTTCTGGGCGGCTGGTTTACGGTGCCCGCAGGTGATGGCAAGGCATCCGCTGAGCAGATTAAACAGTTGCTGGCAAAGCGTCTGGCCAGCCAGCCGCTGAATATGCCTAGCGCAGGTTCAACCTTCAGGAATCCGGAAGGTGACTTTGCGGCAAGGCTGATTGAAGCATCAGGATTAAAAGGCGCCACTATCGGCGGAGCGCAAGTGTCGCAAAAGCATGCCAACTTTATTGTGAATCTGGGTCATGCCAGTGCCGCCGACATTGAAGCCCTGATTGAGCACGTCAAAACCACGGTGCAGGCCAAACAGGGTGTGGCACTGGTACAGGAAGTAAAAGTCATTGGAGAAAGTGTTTTAAAGAAATGAGTGCACATCAGCAAACATTTGGCAAAGTCGCAGTGCTGTTCGGTGGCCGTTCGGGCGAGCGCGAGGTGTCGATCAAAAGCGGTTCTGCCGTACTGGCGGCATTGCAACGCCAGGGGGTGGACGCACATGCGTTTGACCCGGCCAGTCAGGACTTGTCTGCGCTGAAGGCATTTGACCGTGCCTTTATCGCCCTGCACGGCCGCTATGGTGAGGACGGCACCATCCAGGGTGCACTGGAGCTCATGGACATCCCTTATACCGGCAGCGGCGTGATGGCCTCTGCGCTGGGCATGGATAAATGGCGTACCAAATTGTTGTGGACAGCGGCAGGCGTGACCACACCCAACTATGTACTGATGGACGACAGCACACACGCGGAAAATGTGGTGACCGCGCTCGGTTTGCCGTTGTTTGTCAAACCGGCCAATGAGGGTTCCAGCATAGGCGTGAGCAAGGTCAAGCAGGCTGGCGACTTGATGGCTGCCTATCACCTGGCCAAACAGTCTGATCCGCTGGTGCTCGCCGAACAGTTTGTCGGCGGGGGCGAATATACGGTGGGTATTCTGGGCGATACCGCCTTGCCGGTGATCCGTATTGTGCCCAGAAACGAATACTACGATTACGAAGCCAAGTACCTGCGCGACGATACCGAATACCGTTGCCCTAGCGGCTTATCGGCCGAACAGGAAAAGCAGATCCAGGCTGAAGCCTTGCAGGCATTCAAGGTGCTGGGTTGCAAAGGCTGGGGTCGCGTGGACTTTCTGATGGATGAGGCCGGTAAACACTACTTCCTGGAAGTGAATACCAGCCCTGGCATGACGGATCACAGCCTGGTGCCTATGGCGGCCAAAGTGGCGGGTCTGGATTTTGATGCACTGGTGATACGCATTCTGCAGCAAACCCTTTTACAGCAGACCTTGACGCAAGGATAACGGGATAAACGATGTGGCATAAACCGACATTGCTGAACTGGATCGCCAACCTGCTGTTTTCGCTGGTGGTGGTGATGCTGTTGTACGCCTTGCTGTTTGTGGTGCTGCATCTGCCGGTATTCCCGGTCAAGCATGTGCAGGTGGAAGGCAATCTGGATCATGTCAATCACGAACAGATCCAGCTGATAGTCAGCAAGTATCTGAAAGGCAATTTTTATACGCTGGATTTGCAGCGTACGCGTACTGCGTTCGAGAAGTTACCGTGGGCGCGCAAGGTGAGTGTGCGCCGCCAGTGGCCGGACACCATTGTGGTGCAGATCGAAGAACATAGAGCCCTGGGCCGCTGGGGTGGCATTGCCCTGGTCAACCGGCATGGCGAGCTGTTCCAGGCAGCTTCGGATGAGCAGTTGCCGGTGTTCTATGGGCCAGGCGATGCGGTCAAGGAGCTGGCACAAGGCTATGTGAGTTTTGCGAAGATTCTGGCGCAGACACCGTTGCAGATTCATCAGTTGAGCCTGTCTTCGCGCCGTGCCTGGGAGATCAAGACTACAGACCAGCGACAAATGATGCTGGGACGTGAAACAGCCAGGCAGCGCCTGCAACAGTTTGTGGCGGCGTACAGCCAGCAGCAGGCGATTGCGGAAAGTGACTGGCGTTATGCAGATTTACGCTATCCCAACGGATTCGCGTTGCGCATGGCGCATCGCGGAGCCTAAACAACAGATGGCCATGAGCAGGATGTGCAAGGAAACAACATGAGTAGAGTCAGAGAAGATAAGAATTTAATCGTAGGGCTGGATATCGGCACCTCCAAGATCGTGGCGATCGCGGCAGAGATATTGCCTGAAGGCACCTTGAAAGTAATCGGTGTTGGCCAGCATGCTTCACGCGGCCTGAAAAAAGGGGTGGTGGTGAATATTGATTCCACCATGCAGGCGATACAGCGCGCCATTGAAGAAGTGGAGCTGATGGCGGATTGCAAGATCAATACCGTGTATTCCGGCATTGCAGGCAGCCATATCAAGAGCCTGAACTCGCATGGCATGGTGAAAATTAAAGAGAGTGAAGTCTCACAGATGGACATAGACCGTGTGGTTGAAACCGCCCGGGCGATTGCCCTGCCTGCCGACCAGCAGATTCTGCACATCCTGACCCAGGAGTTCATTATCGACGGCCAGGAAGATGTACGCGAGCCTTTGGGCATGAGTGGTATCCGCCTGGAAGTGCGTGTGCATATCGTGACCGGGGCGATTGCGGCAGCCCAGAACATCGTCAAGTGCATCAAGCGCTGCGGCCTGGAAGTCAGTGACCTGATTTTGCAACCGCTGGCTTCCAGCGAGTCTGTGCTGACTGAGGATGAAAAAGAGCTGGGTGTCTGCCTGGTGGATATCGGTGGTGGGACCACTGATCTGGCGGTATTCAAGAATGGGGCTATCCGCCACACCGCGGTGATTCCGATTGCCGGTGACCAGATTACCAATGATATTGCCGTCGCTTTACGTACACCGACCCAGTCGGCCGAGGAAATCAAGGTCAAGCATGGTTGCGCCTTGCGCCAGTTGGCTGATCCGCGCGAAGTGGTGGATGTGCCGGCAGTAGATGGCCGCGAGCCGCGTCAGTTGTCCTGCCAGGCATTGACCGAGGTGATTGAGGATCGCGTGGAAGAGATTTACGAATTCGTACAGCAGGAACTGCGCCGTAGCGGCATGGAATCCATGATCGCTTCCGGTATCGTCATCACCGGTGGTGCTGCACAGATGCGCGGCATGGTTGAACTCGGTGAGGAGATTTTCCATACCCCGGTGCGCCTGGGGGTGCCCAGGGGCGTGGAAGGATTGTCTGAAGTGGTGGGCAATCCGCGCTATGCCACCGGCATTGGTTTGTTGCTGACGGCCAAGCAGCAGGTTGAGAAGCAAATGGTGGGGAATCTGCAGTCAGGCTCATTTGGCAGGCTGCTGGAAAGAATGAAGAGCTGGTTTACCGGTAATTTCTAGTTTTTTGTAGTTTTTTTTAATGTGTTTTAGGGCGAGTGTGCGGGGCAAGCCAATCACTCAATAATAGGCAAATGGAGGGTTAGTATGATTGAGATATTTGACAAAGAGAATGACGGCGCCGTAATCAAGGTGATCGGTGTCGGTGGTTGCGGTGGTAACGCCGTGGAACATATGATGACCAAGAATGTGGGCGGAGTGGAGTTTATCTGCGCCAACACCGATATGCAGGCTTTGAAAAAGAGCAATGCAAAAGTTGTGCTGCAGATTGGCTCTGATATCACCAAAGGCCTGGGCGCCGGCGCCAAGCCTGAAATCGGCCGTGAAGCTGCGCTGGAAGACCGTGACAGCATTGCAGACACGATTGATGGCGCCGACATGCTGTTTATTACTGCGGGCATGGGTGGCGGTACCGGTACCGGTGCGGCACCTATCATCGCGGAAGTGGCTCGCGAAATGGGTATCCTGACCGTGGCCGTGGTGACCAAGCCATTCGGTTTTGAAGGCAAGCGTGCCAAGGTTGCCCAGGAGGGCCTGGAAGAACTTTCACAGTATGTGGATTCTCTTATCGTTATCCCTAACGAAAAGTTGATGGATGTACTGGGAGAAGATGTAACGGTGATAGAAGCTTATCGCGCAGCCAACGATGTGTTGCATAACGCCGTGTCCGGGATTGCAGAAATCATTAACTGCCCGGGGATGGTGAACGTAGACTTTGCCGACGTACGCACCGTGATGTCTGAAATGGGCATGGCGATGATGGGATCTGCCGAAGCCAGTGGCCCTGACCGTGCACGTATCGCTGCCGAACAGGCCGTTGCCAGCCCATTGCTGGAAGATGTAAATCTGGCCAATGCCCGCGGCGTACTGGTGAACATCAGCGCCAGCAGCAGTTTCAAGATGCGTGAATACTATGACGTGATGAACACCATCAAGGAGTTCACTGCCGAAGAGGCGACTGTGATCGTCGGTAACGTCATGGATGAAAGCATGGGTGACAATCTGCGTGTGACCATGGTGGCAACCGGTTTGAACGGTTCCGTTGGCAAACGCCAGGCCAAGCCCGAGCTGAAAGTGATGACCACCGTACGTGATGGTACGACCAACCAGCCGATTTTCGCGGTCGAGGAAGATGAGCCGGCAGTATTCACCAGCAACAGCCGTCGTGCCCAGGTGGAAGCCATGAAGAATTCCGGTATTGAGGAATACGATATTCCGGCATTTTTGCGCAAGCAGGCTGATTAGTGATCAGCGAGTGATTGGCTTATAATAAGGCTAACCATTGCATAAAAAGAGAAAACCATGTTGAAGCAACGCACGCTTAAACAACCGATCAGCGCGACTGGCGTTGGACTGCACAGTGGTGAGAAGGTCACCCTGACGCTCAAGCCGGCACCGGCTGATCATGGTGTGGTATTCAAGCGTATCGATTTGCCCGATGCGCCTGCCATGCGGGTCACCCCGACGGCAGTGAATGACACGCGCCTGAGCTCCGCCCTAGAGTTTTCAGGTGCGCGCGTTGCGACCGTGGAGCATTTGATGTCCGCCCTTGCCGGCCTGGGGGTGGATAATGTGCTGATAGAGCTGACGGCTGCCGAAGTGCCTATCATGGATGGCAGTTCGGGGCCGTTTATCTATCTGTTGCAAACGGCCGGACTGGCTGAACTGGATGTGGCCAAGAAATTTGTGCGCATCCTGAAACCGGTAGAAGTCCAGGATGGCGACAAATGGGCAAAATTTACGCCATATCATGGTTTCCGGGCCGAATTTACCATTGATTTTGCACATCCCGTATTCGAATTTTCAGGCAAGACCGTGACCATTGATTACGATAGCCAGAGCTATGTTGATGAAATCAGTCGTGCGCGCACTTTTGGCTTTATGCACGAGGTGGAGTATCTGCGTGCCAACGGACTGGCCAAAGGAGGCAGCCTGGATAACGCCATTGTGCTCGATGAATATAAAGTGCTGAATGGCGGCGGACTGCGTTATGACGACGAGTTTGCCAAGCATAAGGTGCTGGATGCCATTGGTGATTTATATATTCTGGGTTATCCGATTGTGGGGCAGTTTGCTGCTTTCAAATCCGGTCATGCCTTAAATAACCAGCTGTTGCGCGCCTTGCTGGCTGATGACAGCGCATGGGAATATTGCAGCTTTAGCGATGATACGCAAGCGCCGGTAGGTTTTATCCGCCAGCGTGACTATTTCAGTCCTGCGCCATTGCTGCCAGCGGCCTGATCTGGAAGCAGACAAAGACTATGTGGTGGATACGCATATTATTTGTAGTGCTGGTGCTTAGTACCCTGGTATTTGCCTTGCTGGGCTGGCAAACGGGTAATCCGCGCTACTGGCAATGGCTCAAGCGGGTCTGGCGGGCAGGATTCGTCATCGTGCTGCTTTTGCTGCTGTTTTTTTTCCTCAGCCGACTGGCCAGACTTTAATTGCCAGCGCGTGTAGCGTACGTGGGTACGCGTGAGTTAATGCTACATGAAAACTAGATTCTTTCACTTCCTTTTCCTGGTTATTTGCTGCTCAGGCCTGATCCGGCCAGCGTTTGCAGGCGATCCTGAAACCTATCAGCAGGCAAAACAGGCTTATCAAAGCAAAAACCTGCCTGTACTTGCCGAGGCGCTGGAAACACTCAAGCAGCGCCGCTCCCCGCTGGTTCCCTATTTACAATACTGGCAAATGATCCTGACCATGGATCAGCTTTCTTATGTGCAGGTGCAGGCTTTCCTGCAGGAAAACAATGAAACCCTGCTGGCACAACGCGTACGCGAATTATGGCTAAAGCGGTTGGGACGCGTGCAATTCTGGGATCAGTTTGTCGAAGTCCGTGCGCAAATCCCGGCTTATTACAGCCTGAACGATACCGGTAACCTGTGCTTCCAGGTACAGGCTGGCATTGCACTGGATGATCCTGCGGCCTATGCGGATGGCAAACGCCTGTTGCTATCCGGCAAGGAACTGCCAGCTGATTGCCAGGGCATGATGGAGGCATTGCAGGAGGTCGGTGTGCTGGATGAGGCATTGTTGTTGACGGCCTATCGCAATGCTTTGTTCGCCAATAAACCTGCGCTAGCCAAAGTACTGGCCAAGCGCGCCAGAAAGACCGACGCTGTATTTTTCAGGCAAATGGATGAAGTGGTCAAAAACCCTGCGCTGGCGCTGAAAAAAGGCAATATCCAGGATAAAACCGCGTATGGCCGGGCGCTGTATTTGTATGCAATTGATCGCCAGGCCAAAGCCGATGGTGCATTGGCACAAAGCAGCTATCTGAAATATAGCGGCATATTGAACAATGAGGAAAAACAGCTTATCCAGGCGTATATGGCGCTGGAATCTGCCAGAAAACACGAGCCTGCGGCGGCGAAAGCATTCAGCAAACTGGATACGGCCGTGTTTAATACGGAACAATGGGAATGGTATGCACGTAGTGTACTCCGGGCGCAGGACTGGGCGGCATTGCTGAAAGTCATCAATGGCATGCCGAATACCCTGGCCGAGGAGCATGCCTGGCGTTACTGGAAAGCACGTGCGCTCAAGGCCAGGGGCCAGGCGACAGAAGCGAACCTGTTGCTGGCACCCTTGTCGCAGGAGCGTCATTTTTACGGCTGGCTGGCCGCTGAAGAACTGGGGCCGGTTGCCGGGGAGCCTATGGTGACTTACCAGCCGACAGATGAAGAAGTGCGGCAGTTTGCCAGGCAGCCGGTAATCAAGCGTATTGAAGCATTGTTCGATGTGGAAGCGCGTTATGAGGCCAGGCTGGAGTGGCTGTACCTGCTGGATGCACTGGATGATCCTACCCGGATTGTGGCTGCGCAATATGCCTTCCTTAAAGGCTGGTATGATCTGACGGTGCTGGCTGCAGATAAAACCAGTCGTACGCATAACTTTGAATTGCGCTATCCCACCCCTTATCGTGATTACCTGCAAAAAGCTTCTAAAGCGCGAGACATTGATGAGGCATGGGTATATGGCATTATCCGGCAGGAGAGCCGGTTTATGCATTACGCCAAATCTTCGGTTGGCGCTGGCGGCCTGATGCAGGTGATGCCGGCGACAGCCAAATGGATTGCCAAAAAACTGGGATGGAGCACATATAACGACGGCATGCTGCATGATATTGATACCAACGTGAACCTCGGTACTTACTATATGCGGTATACGCTGGATACCTTCGATGGCCAGGAGGCCATGGCCACGGCGGCCTATAATGCCGGTCCTGGCCGGGCCAGGCGCTGGGCTGCCGATATGCCGCTGGAAGGGGCAATCTATGCAGAAACCATTCCTTTCAGCGAGACACGCAACTATGTGAAAAAAGTGCTGGCAAATGCGCATATGTATGCCTCCCGACTGGGGTTGCCGGTGACAACACTTAAAAAACGCCTGGGAACGGTGCCGGCACGCGGCGCTTCCCGCGTGGCGGAGGCGGAAACCGTCAAGACGACTATTCGCATCCTGGAACAGGAGTGAAGGCCAGTCGTTTTTAGGTACAATAACTTTTATTCAAGCGTATCAGGACAAGCAATATGAAGACAGTGACAGTATTGGGTGGTAGCGGGTTTGTCGGAAGCAGCGTGGTGGCCAGGCTGGACCAGGCAGGATATCAGGTCAATGTCCTGACGCGTCGTCGCGAAGCTGCCAAGCACCTGATTTTGCTACCTAATGTGCAGGTGGTGGAATGTGATGTCAATGACCAGGCAACCTTGCGCGCGCAACTGGCTGGTAGCGATGCAGTGATTAACCTGATAGGAGTTCTGCACCCTGCTCATGATAATGATTTCGAGAAAATGCACCATCAGTTTCCGCGTCGTGTTGCACAGCTGTGTGTGGAGCTGGGGGTGCCCAGATTACTGCACATGAGCGCCTTGCAAGCCTCTGTCAGCGCACCGAGTGCATATTTGCGCAGCAAGGCGGCGGGAGACCAGGCCGTGATGGAAAGCAGTAAAAAACTGCAGGTCACTATTTTCCGTCCTTCCGTCATTTTCGGTGCGCGCGACCGCTTTATCAATCTGTTTGCCAAATTGATACAGTATATCCCGGTACTTGTCCTGGCCATGCCCAAAACCAGATTCCAGCCGATCTGGGTAGAGGATGTGGCTGCTGCCATGGTCAATGCCGTGGATGAGACCGCCACCTACGGCAGAATTTATGAGCTGGGCGGGCCGGCCATTATGACACTGCAGCAGATTATGGAGGCCGTTATGCACACCATAGGCGTGCAACGCCCGATTATTGGACTCAGTACCCGATTGTCCTTATTGCAAGGCAGCGTGATGCAATGGCTGCCGATTAAATTACTGTCACGTGACAATGTCAAATCCATGCAGGTCGACAATGTCTGTCAGCAACCGATGGCGAACGAGCTGCGTGTGGTGCCTACCGATATGTTTGCGGTGATTTCCGGCTACCTGGTCAAGAATAACCCGCGGGGCGCGTATGACCAGTTCCGTGCGGCTGCCGGACGAGTGATGAATGTCAGACGCTAATCCTTGGACGCTATGCAGATCTACCAGGTAGGAGGCGCCGTCCGTGATGGCTTGCTCGGTTTACCGGTCAAGGATAGAGACTATGTGGTAGTCGGTGCGACGCCGGAGCAAATGCTAGCGGCCGGTTATCGGGCAGTAGGCAAGGATTTTCCGGTGTTCCTGCACCCGCAGACCAGGCAGGAGCATGCGCTGGCGCGTACCGAGCGCAAAACCGGCAAGGGCTATAAAGGGTTTAGTGTCTACGCCGCACCGGAGGTGACGCTGGAAGAGGATCTCGCCCGGCGTGACTTTACCATCAATGCCATCGCACAAGCTGAAGATGGCCAGTTGATCGATCCGTTTCACGGCCAGGCGGATATCCGGAAAAGAATATTGAGGCATGTCACTTCCTCGTTCAGTGAAGACCCTGTCCGTATCCTGCGTGCAGCACGCTTCCTGGCCCGTTTCACAGACTTTACCGTTGCTCCCGAAACTCTGGCGCTGATGCGCGGGATGGTGGCTGCGGGTGAAGTGGATGCCCTGGTGCCGGAGCGTGTCTGGCAGGAAATCGCCAGGGGGCTAATGGAAAAACAGCCCAGCCGCATGTTTGAAATGCTGCGTGACTGCGGCGCCTTGCCAGTGATTTTACCTGAGCTTGCGCGCTTGTGGGGCGTGCCGCAAACGGCCTTATACCATCCTGAAATCGATACCGGCATCCATGTGATGATGGTGATTGACTATGCCGCCAGGCAAGGCTTCAGCCTGCCAGTGCGTTTTGCCGCGCTCACGCATGATCTGGGTAAAGGCACGACCCCCAAAGACGTGCTGCCACGCCATATCGGGCATGAATTACGCAGCGTGGATATGATCCGCGATGTGGTGGCACGCCTCAAGGTACCAAACGACTGCAAGGATCTGGCGCTGGTAGTGGCCAAGTTTCACGGCAAACTGCATGCCGCCAGGGAAATGAAAGCCGGCACTTTGCTTCACTTTCTGGAAGAGCTGGATGCTTTCCGCCAGCGTACGCGCTTTGAGGATTTTTTACTCGCCTGCGAGTGCGATAGCCGCGGTCGCCTGGGCCTGGAGAACTGTCCGCTGGATGATGCGGAACATTTGCGCAAGGCCTTGCAAGCGGCATTGACAGTGGACGCCGGTGCGATTGCCCGCCAGTGTACCTCCCCCGGGCAAATTAAACAGGCTGTTGCTGATGCCAGGACGCAGGCAATCCAGGCTGTTTTATAGCAGCCAGATCCTAAACCTGATTTGAGCCATGCACGATGCGGTTGCGCCCGGCATTTTTGGCCCGGTACAGCAGGCTGTCTACAAATTCCACGAATGCCTTGGGCTCATGATTGTTAGCGGGAGTGGTGCTGGCAACACCGATGCTGATCGTCAGTATCTGGCTGATTTTTGAGGCCGCATGCGGGATTTGTTCTTTGAAAATCAGGTTGCGGCAGCGTTCGGCAATTTTAATGGCAGAGGCTTCACTGGTTTCGGGCAGGATCAGGGCAAACTCTTCGCCACCGAAACGGGCAAAAAAATCCTTGACCCGCAAACCTGCACCATTGAGCGTGCGAGCGACGCGTTTCAATACTTCGTCTCCCTGCAGATGGCCATAAAGGTCGTTGTACTGCTTGAAGAAATCAATATCTATCATGATCAATGACAGCGGGTGCTGTTTATGTTTCGCTTCCAGCCACTCCTGCTCCAGCACCCGGTCGAACATGCGGCGATTGGCAACATCGGTCAGGCCATCTTTATAAGAATATTCTTCAAGCTGTTTTTGTAATTGCAATAACTGTTGCTCGGTTTTCTTGCGTTCACTGATATCAAACATAAATCCGATCAGGGCTTCGGGTTCACCGGAGACTGTGCGAATCACATGTACCACGTCCCTGATCCAGACATAATTGCCATCCATGGTCAGGGCGCGGTAATCCGCTTCATGATCTTCGCCATGCAATGATTTCTCCACACAGAAATTGACGATGCTCTCGCGTTCGTCAGTGTGTATGCGTGCCGCCCAGTCCTCGACTGATTTCCAGCTGTTCTGTGGCCAGCCCAGCAGAGGTTCGATTTGCGGGCCGATATAGGCAAACTGCTTGCTGGCCCAGTCGATTTTCCATGGAATCGCCCTGGTGGATTCCAGCAGGGTTTTATAAATGGTGCTGTCACTATCGGTGGATGGATGATGCATATGCATGGCTCTTTATCACTGCGTGACATGGAGATTACCGAAGCGGCATGTGATGTGCAATAGCCCATCTGTAGCCATGCATATTTAATATTAATGCGTTAGGTGATCGACTGGCATCAGTTGCGCCCACACCACTGCTTTTCACAGGGGATACCATCTGCATCGCCATCCATTTCGGTATCTGGGCAATGCGCCAGAAAATACTGTGCTTCAGCACATGAGGTCATTTGCGAGCAGATTCTGCGGCCATCGCAACGGCTATCGGGCAGAAGGGTCGGGGCTGGCTGCTCAGCGGGAACGTGGTGGATAATCGTCCCGGTTGCAGGAGTATTGAAGTGTTGAAACCGGTTTTTAAGCCATGTGGACGACATTAACTGATCCAGCACCCAGCAGGTAGCGCACGCCAGAAGTATCAGCCCGAACAGTTTAACAATATTCATGGGCTGACGCGACCAACGAATTTAGTGGATATCCAGGTAATGCTGGATGACCAGCTTGGCCAGGAATCCGACCATGCCTAAGGTGAGTGCCAGAAACAGGGCAAAAGTACCGACTTTCCCGGCTTTGGATTTCCAGGCCAGGTTGCCGACAATAAAAACGAGAAACAGGATCAGCGCAGCCAGGCCATAGGTCATGCCAAACTCTGTCAGTTGCGCTTCATTCATGCCGAAAATAGTGGTTTCCATAAATACAGATTTCCTGTGGCCGGAAATTGAAAGTGAAAAATTATCGCAGGCTGCCGGTCATCAGCTGGGTAATATGTTGTTCCAGATTGTCACTGGGTTTGCGTTTGAAGCCGCTTTTGGCAAATGCATGCCAGCGTCCGACCACAAAACTGATCATGGTGTTGGCTGCAATGCCGGCGTCGGTGAGCTGATTGCCCTGGGCTTCAGCAATGCGCAGTGACTGCTTGACGCTGGCTTCCAGGCGGTCAATCAGCTGGTTGATGCGTGCCTGCAGGACATCATCCTCATTCACCAGGGCATCACCAATCAATACACGTGACATACCTGGGTTACGCTCGGCAAACTTCAGCATGGTTTGCAGCATCAGTTGCACCTGTTTGAGGCCATCGGTTTCGTCAGTGGTGATTTTGTTGATCACGCCAAACAGCGCACTTTCAATAAACTCGATCAGGCCTTCAAACATCTTGGCCTTGTTGGCAAAGTGGCGGTATAACGCTGCTTCGGAAACATCCAGCCTGGCCGCCAGTGCTGCGGTGGTGATTTTTTCACCTTTGGGTGTCTGCAGCATGCCTGCCAAGGTTTCCAGAATTTGTTGTTTGCGGTTTGCGCGTGCTTCTTTGTTGATGGTGGCCATGTGTGTTCCGGATCCAGATGGATGGTGTTGTTGTTTTGAAGCTATTTTAACCGCATTCGCCAACAGCGGGAATGTATGGCGTGTGTTTTTTCAGTGCGCTGTGAGTGAGTGCCAACACATGCGGTAGCCGATATTGCACAAAGTTCGGCCTATGCAGGCGACGACTGATCCATACCGTACGCATGCCCAGTCGTTTCGCTGTCATCAGCGCGGGCAGACTGTCTTCGAACAGGGTGCAATCGCTTGCACGGCAACGTAATTGCCGTAGCAACTTTCGAAAACCCCGTACCGACGGTTTGGCATGAAAGCCGGAAGATTCAACACTGAATACCAGGGTGAAGCAATCAAGTATGCCCAGCACTTCCAGTACGCGCAATGCATAACTGCGTGGCGCATTGGTAAACACGCATTTGCGTCCCGGCAGCTTTTGCAGCATCTGGCGCAATTGCCTGGTGGTTTGCACCATGTCATCGGTCAGGAAAGCATGCGTTTCGGCCAGGAAGTGACGTGGATTAACGCCATGATGACGCATCAGGCCCTTGAGGGTGGCACCGTAAAGTTGCCAGTAATGCTGGCGTAACTGATGGGCGGCTGTTTCTTCCAGTGCCAGAAAATCCATGATATAGCGCGTCATGGATTGATTCATGGTCGGAAAAATGTGGGCGGAAGCATTGTGCAGGGTGTCATCCAGATCGAAAATCCACACCCTGCGAGACATTGAACAGACTGATTTTAAGGGAAAGTGATTACTGACTTTATTTTGCCGTGATTAAAGTACCTACGCCTTCGTCGGTCAGAACTTCCAGCAGCAGGGCATGTTCGACGCGGCCATCGATAATGTGGACTGATTTGACACCGCTGCGGGCAGCATCCAGCGCAGAGCCAATTTTAGGCAGCATGCCGCCACTCAAAGTACCGTCGGCAACCAGGTCGTCGATTTGCTTCGGTGTCAGGCCGGTCAGCAGTTGGCCACTTTTATCCAGTACACCAGGTGTATTGGTCAGCAGAATCAGTTTTTCCGCATTCAGGATTTCGGCGAGTTTGCCGGCCACGACATCGGCGTTGATATTGTAGGTTTCCCCGTCCTTGCCCACCCCAATCGGCGCCACGACAGGAATAAAGTCACCGCTGTCCAGAAAGCTAATAATGCTCGGGTCTATGCCGGAAATTTCACCCACCTGGCCGACATCAATCATTTTGGTTGGATCCTTGAGATCCTCCATCAACAGTTTGTGCGCATGAATAAAGTTGCCATCCTGCCCGGTCAGGCCGACTGCCTTGCCGCCGTGACGGTTAATCAGGTTGACGATTTCCTTGTTGACCTGGCCGCCAAGTACCATTTCCACGACATCCATGGTCTCTTCGTCTGTCACGCGCATGCCCTGGATAAATTCACCTTTTTTACCGAGCTTGTCCAGCATCTCGTTAATCTGCGGACCACCGCCATGCACCACCACCGGGTTCATGCCGACCAGTTTCAGCAGTACCACATCCTGCGCGAAGCATTCTTTCAGGCGATCATCAGTCATGGCGTTGCCACCGTATTTGATCACGATGGTTTTATCAAAAAAGCGTTTGATATACGGCAGGGCTTCGGACAGGGTTTGCGCCTTGTGGGCGGCTTTCGAGATGTTCATCATATGGATTTTGCTGTTAATAATATGTATATTCTATCTGCTGCGACTTAAACAGTGAATGACTGGTTACTTAATTTTAATTAAGATATTCAATAAGAAGTTCTTTTAGAAACTTTGTTCAAACTTTTAATGGCGAATGAATAAAAAAGACATCGCTCAGGGAGATTTTTATGGATGCACTGAAACTGAAAAGGGCAGCCTTGCTCGGCTGCACACTTATGCTTGGCGTAACGGGTTGCGCGCAAATGAAAACCGGAGATTCGGATGCTAAAACAGTTGCAACCGGTTCAGCTGGTGGTGTGAATTCCCAGAATGCAAATTCGGAACTTGAGCATTGTGACAAGCCGCTAGGTACGCTGGCAGTGGTGGAAGACCAGAATGCCGCCTGGTATGGTCAATTAACGGGGCAGTACAAACTGGGCTCTACCGTGCCAGTGCTTAAACTGCTGGTACAGCAGTCCAATTGCTTTATCGTGGTTGATCGTGGTGCAGCCATGCAAGTGATCCAGGGCGAACGTAATTTGCGTGACAGTGGCGAACTGAGGAGCACCAGCAATATGGGTAAAGGCCAGATGGTTGCTGCTGATTATGCCATGAGCCCTTCCATTACTTTCAGCAATAACGATGCCGGTGGTGCAAATGCCGGTTTGGCCAGTTTTGGCGGAGGCTGGCTGGGTCTGCTGGCAGGTGGCCTGAAATTTAAAGAGGCCAGCACATTGCTGACCATCGTGGAAAACCGTTCCGGTGTACAGGTGGCAGCGGCGGAAGGCAGCGCAAAAAATACTGATTTCAGTCTGTTTGGCGGTGCATTCGGAGGCGCGCTGGGTGGCGCTGGCGGTGGTTACAAGAATACGGCCGAAGGTAAGGTGATTGTCGGGGCGTTCACGGACTCCTACAATAATATTGTAAGGGCTGTGAAAAATTACAAGGCACAAACATACGATGGCGAGCTGGGTGGTGGCGGTAAGCTGGGTGTCCAGGGGCAGGGAACGCCTGTAGCAGATACTCCGGCGACCACAACCAAACCGGCAACGACCAAGAAGGCCAAGCCAAGGGCTAAAAAGAAAACAACGACAAAAACACAGTAACACTGATGCAGCCGGACTGGCTGCATGAGCTTAAGTGATCAATGGCTGACGCATGCGTCAGCCATTTTTTATGGCGGGAAGGCGTTTTATCAGGTCAGCGCTTTCACAAAAACCTTGGATTTGCGCTGGAAGTTATACAGCTGCTGTTTCTCCTGGGGTAGCTGATTCACGTCCTGCTCTGTAAATCCCCGTTCAAGAAACCAGTGTTCGGTGCGCGTGGTCAGGCAGAACAGCTTTTTGTAGCCCATGGCTTTGGCCTGCTCCTGGCAGTAATTGAACAGCTTGTCGCCACGCCCGCCGCCGCGATAGGTGGCGTCTATCGCCAGGCAGGCGAACTCCACCATTTTTTCACCGGCAAACGGATAGAGTGCCGCGCAGCCGATGACGCGGTTATCGTGTTCCATGACATAGAAATAGTTGATTTCCATTTCTATGCGTTCACGTCCGCGCCGCACCAGGATGCCTTCATTTTCCAGTGGTTCTATCAGCATCAGAATGCCGCCGACATCATCGATATTGGCCTGGCGCATGGTTTCCAGCGGCAGTTCGGTAATCATGGTGCCTATGCCTTGCAGCGTGAACAGCTCCTGGATGATTGCGCCATCAATCTGCCTGGAAATCAAGTGGGTTCTCGCCACCCCATGTTCACAGGCACGTACGGCTGCCGGCAGGTAGTAATTCACGTCTTCCGAGTAATGGATGGGTTCGTCACTTTCCTGCACGTTACGCAACAGGTTTTTGGCCTTGGCTGACGTCATTTCACGCAACAGTTCGCCGCGCAGGTTGTGCACGCCTTCCGAATCCATGAGGAAAATCAGTTTTTCTGCATCCAGTGCAATGGCGGCACTGACCGCAACATCTTCCAGTGATAGGTTGAATGTTTCGCCGGTCGGAGAATAGCCCATGGGGGACAGCAGCACTAGTTCGCCGTCATCCAGCCGTTTACGGATGCCGGTAGCGTCAATCTTGCGCACCTCGCCGGTGTGTTGCAGGTCCACACCATCACGCACGCCCAATGGTTTTGCCGTGACAAAATTGCCACTGGCCACCCGGATATCGCTGCCGGCCATGGGCGAGTTGGCAATGCCCATAGAGAGCAGGGATTCGATTTCGACGCGGACTGCGCCATTGGCTTCTTTCACGGCTTCCATAGCGGCATCATCTGTAATCCTCAAGCCATCGTGCATTTTGGGCACCAGGTTGTCGCGCTTTAACCGTTGCTCGATTTGCGGGCGCGCGCCATGCACCAGTACCAGGCGGACCTCCAGGCTGGCCAGCAGGTTCAGGTCGTGTGATAGTGCGACGAACTGCTGCTCGCTGACCACTTCACCGCCGAAGGCAATGACAAAGGTGCTGCCACCGAAGGCATGAATATAAGGCGCAGCAGAACGAAACCAGTGAACAAATTCTTTGCTGTTGGTTTTGGTAATAATGGCTGGGGGTGTATTGGTCAGGTTGCTGGGAGACAGGTCGGCGTCATACAAGCGGCCTGGTGTCGTGTTTAAGGCCTGGGCGGTTGCGCGTAATAAGGTTTCGGAAATGCCTATTTCTCCGCGCTCGATTCGCGAGAGGTTGCTGGTGTCCGTGCCTATGCGAGCCGCCAGCTGCTGCAGGGTCAAATTTTGCGATTTACGCAAATTTCTTATATTTTGGCCGATCATTTGCAAGATATATAAGTTTAATTTGCAAAATAATAAAGCAATTTATATTTAATATGCAAATTAAAAATATGACGGCCTAAGCCGTCATATAAAGCATCTGTTGCCAGGAGGAGATCAATGACCAGGTGTCGGGCGGATGGAGCGATAAGCCCGGTTACTCTGGCGCTTGCTCAGGACGACTTGCCATAGCTGGCCTTGCCGTGAGCGGAAGTAGCCGGCGCAACACATCAGGTAGTAGCGCCACATGCGATAAAAGCTTTCATCGTATTTGAATTGCAGTTCCGGCCAGGCACGATTGAACTTATCCCACCAGGCCATCAGTGTGCGGTCATAATCCGGGCCGAAGTTATGCCAGTCTTCAATCAGGAATTTTTTCTCGATGGCATGGGTGATTTCGTTGGCGGAAGGTAACTTGCCATTGGGGAAGATATAGCGGTCTATCCAGGCGTCGGTGTACAGCGCAGTTTTGTGGTTGCCTATGGTGTGCAGTAAGAACAGGCCGTTATCCTTGAGCAGGCGGTGGGCGGTTTCGAAATACACTGGGTAGTTTTTCGGGCCTACATGTTCAAACATGCCGACCGAGACAATCTTGTCGAATTTGCCCTGCAGTTCGCGATAATCCATCAGCTGAATATCGACAGAAAGACCGGCGCAACGCTCCCTGGCCAGTGCCTGCTGTTCCACAGACACGGTGATGCCGACAACATCGACCTGGTAATGCTGTGCCATATATTTGGCCAGACCGCCCCAGCCGCAGCCGATTTCCAGCACGCGTTCACCGGGGCGCAGATCCAGCTTGCGGCAGATCATTTCCAGTTTTGCCTGCTGGGCTTCTTCCAGGGTATGGGCGTGCTCCCAGTAAGCACATGAATAGCTCATGCTGGAATCCAGCATGGCTTCGAATACATCATTGCCGATATCGTAATGCTGTTGCGCGACTTGATAGGCACGTTTTTTGTTTTGCAGATTAAATAAGGAATGGCGCAGGATGTCACCAAGTAATTGCAGCTTGCCCCAGCCGCCGAGTTGTTCGTCTATATCGGCCCGCATCACGCGGTGAAAGAATTCGTCCAGCCTGTTGCAGTCCCAGCGACCTTCTATATAAGCCTGCCCGAAACCAAGCGTGCCCCGGGTTAAAACGTCGCGATAGACGCTTTCGTCATATACCTGCACATCCCACGGGGCATCTCCGTTAATGGTAATGCCGGTGGTGGCGAGCAGCCTGACCAGGGTCTCCGGCGGTGCCGGCGGGTGTTCCATGTAATGATTAACGCTAGTTTTTGGCATCGCGGTAAGACTCCTCCAAAACGCATACAGATCACAAAAGGCTGGCCATGTTTCAGGGCAATGGCCAATGACTGAACCTTTATCATATAACAGATAGCGGCGTTAACCAAAGGTTCCGGCCGCTATTGGCGTGCGAAGCCTTTTAGCGGGAAAGTAGGTGAAACCAGACTGGCAGTGTCGCGATGCTCAGCAGGGTTGTAGAAAAAACCGCTGCCGCATAGAGGGCGCCATCCAGATGGTAGCGCTCGCAGATGATGACGCCAAACACCATGGTCGGCATGGCGCTTAGCAAAGTTACTGCCGTCAGCGTGTGGCCGCCCAGCTCCAATCCTTGCGCGACTGTCATGGCAATAAAAGGTGTCAGCAGCAGGCCTATGATGCATACCGGCAACAGGGCGGGGAGTAATGCCAGCTTGAATGTATCCCAGCGTATGCTCATGCCTAATGCAATCAGCATCAATGGTATGACGCCGCCTGCCAGGGTATGCAGGGCATGGCCTATCATTTCCGGTTGTGGTACCTGTGCCAGGTTGAGCATGCAGGCAATCACGAGCGCCCATAGTGGCGGCACGCGTAACAGTTCACGCCATGGATTTAAATGCTTTTCGTTTTTGCCGTAAGCCTGGGCCATCAGCATGCCCAGCGATAACAAAACCGGTGTACAGGCGAACAGATCAAATTTCAGCACCATCTCTTGTGCCCAGTCACCGAGCACTTCACTGGTCACCGGCAGGCCGAGATAGGTGGCATTCGGAAAAGTGGCCGCCAGCATCAGTGCACCCTGCTGCGCACGCGAAAGCGGCAGAATATGCTTGAGGGCCTGCAGGCAAAGCCACATCAGCAATGCTGCCGTGGCCAGCCTGGAAAGGGCGGTCAACTGGATACTGAAGGTGTCTGCATCCAGAGGCGCCTGCCAGAGGATATCCACCACCATGGCTGGCAGCAGGATACAGAACACCAGGTCGGTGAGCGCCTTGCGGTGAGACAGCGCCGGCATATGCCCGGGAGCCAGGCGCTGCCAGACAATACCGAGGGCGATCAGCAGCGCCATTTGCAGCATTACTTCAATCATGGTTTATGGGGATTTATAGTCCGAGGTCGCTCAGCCCTGGATGATCGTCCGGGCGCCTGCCCAATGGCCAGAAAAACTTGCGGTCTATTTCCCTGATCGGTAAATCGTTGATGCTGGCATGACGCTGTATCATCAGTCCGGCTTCATTGAATAACCAGTTCTCATTGCCGTAGCTGCGGTACCATTGCCCGGCATCGTCGTGCCACTCGTAGGCAAAACGCACAGCAATTTTGTTATCCAGAAACGCCCAGATTTCCTTGATCAGGCGGTAGTCCAGTTCACGTGCCCATTTGCGTGTCAGAAAAGCATGCACTTCCTGCCGTCCGCTGGGAAATTCGGCGCGGTTACGCCAGACCGTATCTTCGCTATATACCTGAATCACGCGATCCGGGTCGCGGCTGTTCCAGGCATCTTCTGCCATGCGTACTTTCTGCATGGCCGTCGCGAGTGTAAATGGCGGTAACGGTGGTTTGGTTTCCATGTGATAACTCCTGATCGTGACGGTGATAACTTAGAAATCGCCCCACAATGACTGCATGCTGGCGATGGCGGTGAGGGCGGCGGTTTCGGTGCGCAGGATTCTCGGACCGAGCACGATGGATTGGAAATGCTGTTGTGTCGCGAGTTCAATCTCGCCAGGGCTCAAACCGCCTTCAGGGCCAATCAGCAAATGAATTGCGCAGTCAGGTTTGTCCAGCATGGCCAACCGTTTGGCACCGACCGGATTAAGGGTCAGGTTCAGGCAGTCTGAAACGGCGTGCTGGCTCAGCCATTGCGCCAGCGTGACGGGCGTATGGACTTTCGGCACGACTGCACGGCCGCTTTGCTCACAGGCGGCAATCGCAACACCTTGCCAGTGTTCCACGCGTTTTTCGGCCCGGTCACCGCTGAGTTTGGTGACGCTGCGTTCAGTGCTGAGCGGGAATACCTCTGTCACGCCCAGTTCGACCGCCTTCTGGATGGTGTAATCCATACGGTCGCCGCTGGAAATGCCTTGCAGCAAACAGATGGTCAGAGGTGATTCATTATTCACCTCAGTGCGGCTTAATACTTTTGCATAGCTGACCTTTTTCTCGCTATGGGTCAGGGCGCATTCGTAGTCAAAGCCATCGCCGCAAAACAAGGTCAGCGTATCGCCTGCTTTCAGGCGCATGACGCGTATGGCATGTGCAGAAGCGTTTTCGCTCAGTGCGGTCATGTCGCCGATATTGAGCTGTGTCGGACTGTAAAATCGTAAATTACTCATGCCTGCATTGTAACCAAAATGGCGGACGGCTGACATTCACGCCTGTGACTTAATGGCGTACCATAATGCTTTGATGATTATTTGCTGGAGTAAATGCAATGGCGAGTATTAGCCCCCCGGTATGTGATTTTGGCTGGAAAGCCCCTGAATTCAATCTGCCCGATGTGGATGGCAAGCTGGTTAACCTCAGGGACAGCATGGGTCCTAATGGCTTGCTGGTGATGTTTATCTGCAACCATTGCCCATATGTGAAAGCGATCCTGCCACGGTTGATTAAGGATGTTGTGGAATTAAAGGCTCTGGGTGTGAATACGGTCGCGATTATGTCCAATAACCCTGCTGATTACCCGGAAGACAGTCCGGAAAACATGAAGAAAATCGCTGAGGAGATGGCGTTCCCGTTCCCGTATCTGCTGGACGAAACGCAGCAGATTGCCAAAAGCTATGATGCCGTGTGTACACCGGATTTCTTTGGCTTTAATAAAAGCTTTGAGTTGCAATACCGTGGCCGTTTTGACGAAAGCCGCAAGGAAACTGCACCTGAGAGTACGCGTGAATTGTTCAAGGCCATGAAACAGGTTGCTGAGACAGGGCAAGGGCCACAATCACAGGTACAGAGTATCGGTTGCTCAATCAAGTGGAAAGAATGATGACGCTTGCCACTTGAGTGTTATTAACCTGCTGCACCATCAATGCGCGGCTTGCTCAGGATTGGCCAGTACACGATACAGAACCATGTGAACGCGGCGATCCAGCAACTGGCAGCCAGCATTACTGACAAGCGGTAGCTGTCGGGCAGCAGAAGCGGTAAGAACGCGCGGCAAAATGCCGCTGCGATACACAGGAAAAATATCCAGGAAACACTGCGTGGTGGCAGGTGAATATTACGGCCGGTGTGTCCCAGTGATACGCGGGCCATCATCGCCAGGGTAATCACGCCTATGCCACCAATGGCCCAGCAGTGAATGGCAAAAATGGGTGAAACACTGTTTTCCATTGCACTAAGCGCAAACAGGAAAAACCCGGCATTGATCAGCCATAATCCGCAGTAAAAGCTCCATAGCAACGGCACTTGCCAGAGCCCGGGCGTATGCCAGCGCCACAGGCGAAAACTGCTGCCGATGCCAATCGCCAACCCCAGGGTAATATTGATTGCGGTGGATTCTATCGTCAGGATATTCAGTAACAGTGCGACCAGTGCCAGCATTAACAAGCGGTCCAGCCAGGTGGTATTTTTCAGTGTCACATCCTCTTTGACGCCGCGCTCAATAAAGCCGGGCAGGATGCGGCGGCTGATCACCATAATCAGGCTGACATTCAGCAACAGGCCTGCCCACAAGGACGCATGTGCGCCACTGGCGGTCCAGCCCAGTGCTTGTGCATAAAAAGCGGCATTCCCCAGCGTCAGTAAACTCACTTTTGACAATACTCCCAGCTGCCGCCACTGTTTTACTTTGATGATGGGCAGGGCAATGGCCACAATCAGCCACAGGTTAAACAGCATATCCAGTATGGCTGCGGCCAGTGTCCATTCCGGTGCGAACAGCATCAGGCTGCGCGCGCCACCCCAGCAGGCAAGCAGGCCGAACAAAGGCCAGCCTTGCAAAGTGCTGATGCCGGTCCAGTTCTTGACCGCGGTCAGCAGAAAGCCGGCAATCACGGCAAATGCAAACCCGTACAGCATTTCATGTGCGTGCCATTGTGACGCGGAAACGTAGAACAGCGGCGGCAAGGTAAAGTGCAAGTATTTCCACATCCAGACAGTCAGGGAAATGGCAGCAAACGCGGCGGCGGACAGGAAGAAAGGGCGAAAGCCTAGATTCAGCAATGCAGAACCTTGTGGGGGCGTTTTACGGCTGGGTGGTGAAATCTGTATGAACTGCTGCATGCGATTCCTTTCTAACGTGACTGGCAACACCAAAGATCAAACGTTACGAATATAGCGAAAACAATGCTGAAACGTTTGCGCTAGCGCAAATCAGGTGGACATCATGCACCGAATACGTACAATTTAAAATACTCAGAAACGGAAGAAAGTCATGACAGCAAAACTTAACTGGGGCATTTTAGGCGCCGCCCGCGTCAATGAACGGTTGTTACCGGCGATTGTTGAAGCATCGAATACACAACTGGTAGCGATTGCCAGCCGTCGTCCTGGCGCTGCCAGGGCAACACTGGATAAACATGCGCCTGATATCAGTGGCGTGACTTGTTATGACGATATGCAAAGCCTGCTGCACGACAAAAACGTAGAGGCCGTCTATTGTCCTATGGCAAATGAGGAGCACGCGGAGTGGGCATTAAAAGCTATCGAAGCAGGCAAGCATGTCCTGATTGAAAAGCCGATGACGACTAATCTGGCAGATATTTCCAGTATTGAAGCTGCTGCAAAAACCAAAGGCGTGACGGTGATGGAAGGTTTTATGTATCGCTTCCATCCGCAGCATGCCAAGATTCAGGCGCTGATTGATAGCGGTCTGATCGGTGATGTACTGTCCTGCCGCGCCAGTTTTTCCTTCCTGATGGCGCCTGCACGCATGTACCGCATTAACCGCGATATGGCACATGGCGGCGGTGCGATGTGGGATATCGGACCATATGCGATTCATGCTTTGCGCTGGTGTTTTCAGCAAAATGGCGTCCCCGCTGAACCGGAAAATGTGGTGGCGTATGGCAAACTGAATGAACATGGTGCGGATGTAGTCGCCAGCGGTATCCTGGATTTCGGCCCGGATGCACAAGGCCGCGCGCGTTTTGGCCACTTTGACGTGAGCTTTGAGCGTGGCCGCAAAGCCGAATATGAAATCATAGGCGATAAAGGCTGGATCAAATGCCACAATATGTGGGCGTATCCCGGCGATGAGCCTGTTATCAGCTGGGAGGCGGGCGGCAAATCAGAAACACTGGTCTTGCCCAAAGCTAATCACTTTAATCTCGAAATCGAACATTTCAGTGATTGCGTGCTGAATGGCAAAGCGCCGTTGCTGACGTTTGAGGATGCCAAAGGCAATTGCCGCGCCATCGAGAGGGTGATTAGCGCATTGAAAGCGTAATTAAAAACGGGGCATATCGCCCCGTTGGTTTTTGTGTCACAAGCCAGGTTTGGTTGACTAGACTTTTCCGTCCAGCCCCATCTGGTAATACTTGTGCACGATTTTTTCCTGGTTTTCCAGCAGCCAGTCTATGCTTGGCTCATTGCGCAAGGCTTTCTGAATCGCCTTGAAGGTCGCTTCACGGTGAATATCGAACAGCGCCTTGTGGTCGATTTTTTCCTGTTCCAGAATAGCAGGGCTGAGCCATACTGACACGATAATGCCCAGGTCATTGGCCTTTTCCTTCGGGATATCGCCACTGCGTACGGCATCCAGCACGCCATTGGCAATCGCGCCTTGTACCGTACCCATCAGGATATTGGTATAACGCGGATCTTTCACAGTCACCTTGCTCACCATCAGGGTCGCCGGGCGCACCATGACGTCAGTATTCATAATCGCCAGCACTCGGGTATGACCTTTGACCTGGTCACCTAACAGGTTGGCAAAAGCCGTGCCCATAGGGCCGTTCATTTCCCCAATCGCCACTTCCGGCTCGGCAGCGGTACCGGGCGGGCCACCTGCTACCAGGGCTTCACCGACACGCATAATGATTCTATCGTCAGACATTTACAAACTCCTTTGTGGTCAATGTATTTTTTACATGTTAGGGGAAAATGCCGGTCATGGCTATCCGCAGGCCGGCATTTATCAGGTTTGACATGTATTTGCTACTGTTGGCGGCGAGAATTAAATAGTCATAACCCTTGATGAAAAACGGGTTCTAAGGAATAATCTAGCCTTTCCGTAAAAGGGAAATTGACGCCCTTTTTAAAGAATTCAATCAAGGTTTTGCAGCTTTTTGTGTAAGGCCGCTCTTATTTTCATTTGGGAGAAAACAATGGCAACTCGTGTCGACTTGTGCAATGCCATCCGTGCGCTGAGCATGGACGCTGTACAAAAAGCAAACTCCGGTCACCCAGGCGCACCTATGGGCATGGCGGAAATTGCTGAAGTATTGTGGAACCACAACCTGAGCCACAATCCAACTAACCCGCAATGGGCTAACCGTGACCGCTTCGTGTTGTCTAACGGCCATGGCTCCATGCTGATTTACTCCTTGCTGCACCTGACAGGTTACGATGTCACCATCGACGACATCAAGACTTTCCGTCAATTGCATTCACGCTGTGCCGGTCACCCTGAGTACGGTTACGCACCAGGCGTTGAAACCACTACTGGTCCATTGGGCCAGGGTATTGCTAACGGCGTTGGTTTCGCCATGGCAGAAAAATTGCTGGCTAACCAGTTCAACAAGCCAGGCCACGACATCGTTGACCACTACACATACGTGTTCCTGGGCGACGGTTGCATGATGGAAGGCGTTTCTCACGAAGCTTGTGCGTTGGCTGGTACCTGGGGCCTGGGCAAACTGATCGCTTTCTGGGATGACAACGGTATTTCTATCGACGGTCACATCGAAGGCTGGTATACAGACGACACAGCAGGCCGCTTCAAGGCTTATGGCTGGCACGTTGTTTCTGTTGACGGTCACGACCAGGACGCAATCCAGAAAGCAATCGACGAAGCCAAGAAAGTCACTGACCAGCCTTCACTGATCTGCTGCAAGACAATTATCGGTAAAGGTTCACCAAACAAATCCGGTTCACACGACTGCCACGGTTCCGCACTGGGCGACGCAGAAGTTGCTGCAACACGTGCTGAAATCGGCTGGCCACATGAGCCATTCGTGATTCCTGCTGACGTATACGCTGGCTGGGATCAAAAAGTGAAAGGCGCCAAACGCGAAGCTGACTGGAACGAAAAATTCGCAGCTTACGAAAAAGCCTATCCAGCAGAAGCTGCTGAATTCAAACGCCGTATGGCAGGTGAATTGCCAGCTAACTGGAAAGCAGAAACTGACAAGATCATCGCTGCTGTGAACGAAAAAGCGGAAGGTGTTGCTTCACGTAAAGCTTCACAAAACGCTATCGGTGCGCTGGCACCATTGCTGCCAGAATTCCTGGGCGGCTCTGCTGACCTGACTGGTTCCAACCTGACTTCAACTGGCAGCTTCGTACACGTAGATGCGAAAAAACCAGGTAACTACATCTCTTATGGTGTACGTGAATTCGGTATGGCAGCGATCATGAACGGTATGGCATTGCACGGTGGCCTGTTGCCATTTGGCGGTACATTCCACATGTTCTCCGACTACATGAAGAACGGTATGCGTATGTCTGCGTTGATGCATCAACGTGTTGTATACGTACTGACACACGACTCTGTCGGTCAAGGCGAAGACGGCCCAACTCACCAACCAGTTGAAAACACTTCTGGCCTGCGTTACATCCCACGTATGGATGTATGGCGTCCAGCGGATGCAACTGAAACGACAGTCGCCTGGGTGGCTGCAGTTGAGCGTACAGAAGGCCCAACCAGTCTGGTGCTGTCACGTCAGAACCTGCCAGGCATCAAACACGATGCTAAAGATTTTGACCTGATCCGCAAAGGTGGCTATGTATTCTCCGACGCAGAAGGCAAGGCTGATGTAATCATCATCGCTAACGGTTCCGAGCTGGACTTGGCTGTTAAAGCCGCTGCCGAGCTGAAAGCTGCCGGTACTAAAGTGCGTGTGGTTTCCATGCCATCCACCAACGTATTCGACCGTCAAGACCAGGCTTACAAAGACAGCGTTCTGACACCAGGCGTTAAACGCGTGGCTGTTGAAGCTGCTCACCCAGACTTCTGGCGTAAGTATGTAGGTCTGGAAGGTGCAGTTGTAGGTATCGATACCTTCGGCGAATCCGCACCAGGCGGCGCACTGTTCAAACACTTCGGTTTCACAGTTGAAAACGTAGTCAACACAGTTAAGTCTGTACTGTAATTGTTGACGAAGTTTCAGTGAAGGCTAACCTTTAGGTTATGCCGGAGCTAAAATGTTGTGAACACTGTTAAAAGCGTTTTGTAATTAGTCACAACATTTCGGCGTAGGCTGACTCGCCCTGGATTTCCAGGGTGATGTTAAGCGGAGCGGCCGAAGTCAAAACGTCTTTGAACAAATCTGTTCTGTAATTTAGAACAGTAGCTGCATAAAAAACCGCTTCCTGGTGAAGCGGTTTTTTTACGTCTGTTTTAAGCCGTTGATAGGTACATCAATACTTATAACAAGTCTTCAAAAACTCTGGCGGATAATTGTTTTATCCTGTCGATCAAACCGCGCTTTTTCCATTCGGCCAGTTCTATTTTCTTTGCGCCTTTCACATCCTCCTGAAAGCGATCTTCCAGTGCTTTAGAGACTTCCCTGCCCAACGCCACAAGATCAATCTCTGCATTGATACCCGCGCTGCGGTAATCAAAATTCGAACTGCCAATCACGGACCACACGCCATCAATGGTGACTGCCTTGGCATGCAGGAACTGGTCTTGCATTTCATAAATATCAATATGATTAGCCAGCAGGTCGTGATATCTGGAGCGCTGGACGTGGATAGACAGGGTCGAGTCACTAAAACTGGGCAGCAATAATTGCACATGCACGCCGCGATTGGCGGCACGGATCAGCGCCTGTAATTGGGCGTCGGTAGGCACGAAATAGGCCGCATTCAACATGATGCGGTTTTCTGCATGTTCAATCGCGGAAAGCAGGGCAAGATAATAAGGTGAATCAGTATTCTTGCGTTTGGTGGCGGAAGTGGTGATGACGCGTGCGAACTGGCTGCCTTTCCTGGATAATTGTGGAAAGAAATCAGTTTGATCCAGTGGCTGCTCAGGATCCCAATGCTCGAGAAATGCACGTTGAATGTCACCTAGCACTGGTCCTTCAATCAGCATGTCGGTATCTCGCCAGACAGCATTCTCGGTATCTGCCGGTTCTTTTTTAAGAAGTTTGAAAGAGCCTTTGCTTTGATAGGTTTTGCTGAGGTTTATCCCGCCGATAATTGCTACCTTGCCGTCAACCACCATGATTTTTCTATGGTCGCGCTGGTTCAGTTGGGCGAGGTTGCCGCTTGTTAAAGGATGAAATACGGTTATTTTCGCGCCAGCGTTTTTTAAAGTCTCAAACAGTTCAACCGGAGTTTGTTGGGAACCCATGGCGTCATAAATCAGGTGTACTTTAACCCCTTGTGCCAGCTTCTTCAGCAATAAAGCTTTGAGTGTCACGCCGCCAAGATCAACATCCTCAAAAGTAAAATATTCTAGATGAATATTTTTCTCGGCCCGGCTGATTAACTGTTTCATATGGCTGAATGTGGCCTCACCATTGAAAAGCAGCGTCAATGCATTATCAGCAAATAAATGGTTATCAGAAATCGCCTGTTCTATCTTGAGGTGACTCTCCAGCGAGACACGAATTTCCTCGTCCGGGGAAAGTTTTTGCAATGCCCTGGCGACTTTTTCCGGCGACAACGCAGTGTTGGCACCGACTACCTCCAGCTTTTTGCTTTGCGGATCAATATTTGCCAGTGCATGTTCATGATCAGGAATAACCGCACAACTCTGGATGAGAGAACAGATTAGTACGCTGCTAATGAATCGTAAACACCCCAAATGATGAATTGCTCGGTAAGGCTGCATAAGTCTTGATTTAATTATTATTTAAATTCAAAAGTACAAAAAATCGTTTCCAGCATAGCTGATTTGCTCTTTATCTGCATAAGTTTTCCTGTGTGGGCATGCAAAAGAGTGTGATGCCTGATAATTCAATAATAACCCTGTAAAATATAGGTTTTATACTTAACGAAAGTCACTATGTCCTTCCCAGCCTGTCCACAATGCCAATCCGAATACACCTATGAAGATGGTGATAATTACATTTGCTCGGAGTGTGCGCACGAATGGAGTAAAGTCCCAGCTACAGAGTCAGAAGAAGTGAAAGTTGTGCGCGATGCCAACGGCAACGTGCTACAGGATGGCGACACGATTACCGTGATTAAAGACCTTAAAGTAAAAGGCTCTTCGTCAGTGGTCAAGGTCGGTACTAAAGTGAAAAACATTCGCCTGGTTGATGGTGACCATGATATCGACTGCAAGATTGATGGTTTTGGTGCGATGAAGTTGAAGTCGGAGTTTGTTAAGAAAGCTTAACTATTTGAAAACACAATTGATTAAGCATATACTTGCACAATTAATTGAACAAGTTGGAGGGGTTATGCAAGTTGTTAGTTATTCTGAGGCCCGCAACTCTCTCAAAACCTTACTCGATCAGGTTGTCAACGATGTTGATGTCACTATCATTAATCGACGCGATGCGGCCAACGCGGTAGTAATGTCGCTAGATCATTACAACAGCCTGATGGAAACGTTGCACCTGCTGCAAAGCCCGGCCAACGCCGCCCACCTAGCAGAATCTATTGCCCAGCTTAAAGCAGGCAAAGCTGAACCAAAAACACTTATCAAAGAATAATCCTCATCATGGCAAGACTGATTGTCTTCACGCCAAAAGCCTGGGAGGATTATCTCTACTGGCAAACGCAGGATAAGAAAACACTCAAACGCATTAACATGCTGATTGAGGCATCGGCACGTGAGCCATTCACTGGCATTGCAAAGCCAGAGCCATTGAAAGGCGATTTAACAGGCTTTTGGTCACGCAGGATTGATGATGTGAATCGACTGGTGTATCAGGTGACAGAGGCCGAGTTGCAGATTGTGGCTTGTCGGTATCATTATGCTTAACATGTGATTTTGCAAGATCTGAGCCTGTTGGTCTTTGACCGATAGGACCATGGAAAAAGAAACTCATAGCTTGTTTTTGACTTATGCTGTTAAAGCTAAGATGCCTCTCACCTCTAGATAAAGAGTTAATACGAAGAGCGAGTAATGGTGAGACTATTTATAGCTACCATTTATATATCGGAAAAAAGAGCACCCAAATTACTCTGAGTATCTAAAGCGGTAATAAATGATTTCTTTAGATTGACGGGCGCTCTGAGTTGAAAGGAACACACTCTAATCAAAAAGTCTTTTTAGATTCCTCCAGAGATATTTTGTATGATACATCAAGTACATTTAGCGTTTTATTGTAAACCTCTTTGAGTCTTGCTTCTGCTTCCCATTCTCTATCTGGCAATTGAGATAAACGGTCTTGTTCCACACCAAAAATTTCGCACAACCTGTAATGATGACTCCACGTCCAATCAAGAGGAAACTTTAAATTAGAGTCAATAATTTTTTCCAGTGCCTCAGTAGTCGTTTTAATAACCTTTCTTTCGCACTCCAGAGTGAATGGACGATTAAAAAGAAATGTTTGCATTTATGTTCCTCCACAAACGGATTATGGGTTAACTAGGTAAGAAGTTTAGCGTCCCAACATAAATGTTTGGTATCTCAAACTAAGACTAAAGGCTAAGTCAGCAAGATTATTCCATAGCGAATAAAGCGCTGAAGGTTTTTACCCATCAAGTCACATATCGGACACAGAAATCAATACAGTCAGCTCAATGCTGACTGCGAACTGAAAATAGTTAGCCTAGCGATGAATTGCAATTAAGTATCAGTGATTGCGACGTCCCCCCAATTTTCAGTAGCACTGTGAATTAGAGTCCTTGGTTAATATAACCGATTTTTCAGTTAGTTTTTTCGCATATGCAGAGGGCGTCAGTCCACCTAAACTCTCTTTTGGCCGCTCTTCGTTGTACTCTCGCCGCCATGCCTCAATAAGAACAGTGGCGTGTGCCAGACTGGTGAACCAGTGCTCATTTAGGCATTCATCCCGCAGCCTGCCATTGAATGATTCAATATAGGCATTCTGGTTAGGCTTGCCAGGCTGAATCAGGAATAGCTTCACACCACGAGCATGCGCCCAGTTCAGCATGATTCGCCCACAGAACTCCTTACCATTGTCTGTGCGTATCGCCTGTGGCAAACCACGCGTCACAGCAAGTCGATCTAAAATGCGCGTGAGGACATGGCCACCAA
>CBIMYT010000006.1:0-109301 GCA_966248215.1 uncultured Methylophilus sp.
TAGTTGGGATTGGACTCTAATATCAACTGCTACTCAAGTCGGGGGGACGTCGGGGTGGTCACCCGGTGTCTGAATTTGTTGTTAACGACGGCGTGGTGGATGAGATTGAAATTGCAAAATAGCGTGTTGTGCATAAGCTAACTTTGCGGTTAGTGTGACAAATTAATAACCGGGCTTGGAGAAAATTTAAATAGGGTTTACTTTCTTCAAAGCTTCATTCATTCGTGTCTGCCACCCCGCGCCAGTGGCTTTAAACTTCTCCACCACATCATTATCCAGTCGGATATGCACCAGTGTTTTATTGCTACCCGCAGGTCTGCCGCGCAATTTTTTAAATTGAGTTGCACTTAATTCAAATGTGTCAGGATCGGCTGCAATACCAGCATTGATCCGCAGATCTTCTGCATCATCGGGAAGCTCAAGCTCCAGGTTATCTACTTTTAATGTTTTGACGTGTTTTGACATATTTTCGTACCTCGCGAGCATTTGCTTTTCGTAAACTGATTACATGAATGATTTCGTTGCGTTCGGTATAAACGATACAATACAGTCGCTTGGCTAACGGTGCATATCCAATTAAGCGAACTTCGCCATAATCCTTTCGGGTATCTTCAGCTACTAAAATAAAGTTCCAATCTAGCAGTCTTGCATTCTCTAAAGAGATGCCATGCTTTTGAAGATTGGATAAATTTTTAATTTCAGTGAAGCTGAATTTCATATTATTGTAATTACAATAAATAATTAGTCAATCGAGGCATCTTTGAAAGATAACATATGTTAATTTATGTTTTAAAATATTTTGCTTGCCATGTGATTAAAACCAATTTCACGGCTGCAACTCTCAAATATAATTCTATTGATACTTAATTCAGGCTTTCTCCATGCGAACCGAAAACGCTGTTGCACCCAAAACCATTTACCTCAAAGACTACACCCCGGCACCTTATCTGGCGACGCAGGTGAGTTTGAGTTTTAATCTGTTGCCGGGAAAAACCATTGTCACGTCTGAAGTGAGGTATGTGAAAAATCCGGTGGGTGCTTCGCATGATTTGGTGCTGGATGGTGAAGACCAGACTATTTTGTCCGTCGCCAGGAATGGTCAGCCTTTTAGCGATTACACCATGGCTGATGGGCAGATGACCATCGCCAGTCCGGGTGATGAATTTACATTAACCATTGTCAGCGAAATTGACCCGGCAGCGAATACGGCGCTGGAAGGATTGTATCAATCACAAGGCACCTATTGCACGCAGTGTGAGGCGGAGGGTTTCAGGCGTATTACCTATTACCAGGATAGGCCGGATGTGTTGAGTGTGTTTACCGTGCGCATTGAGGCGGATGCCAAGGCGTATCCGGTATTGCTTTCGAACGGTAATTTGCAGGAGGCTGGCAAATTGGCGGATGGTCGTCATTTCACCATCTGGCATGACCCTTTCCCCAAACCTTGTTATCTGTTTGCGCTGGTGGCGGGTGATCTGGTGCGCGTGGCGGATACGTTTACCACCATGACGGGTCGCAAGGTGGATTTGCATATTTATGTGCGATCAGGCGACGAAAGCCAGTGCAGTCATGCGATGCAATCACTGAAAAAGGCCATGAAGTGGGATGAGGAAGTTTATGGCCGCGAATACCAACTGGAGCTGTTCAATATTGTTGCAGTCAGCGATTTCAATATGGGCGCGATGGAAAACACCTCGCTCAATGTGTTCAATACCGCGCTGGTGCTGGCGCATCAGGAAACCGCGACCGATAGCGATTTTATGAGTGTGGAAGGCGTGATCGGTCACGAATATTTCCACAACTGGACTGGTAATCGCGTGACCTGCCGTGACTGGTTCCAGTTGTCACTCAAGGAAGGTTTTACCGTGTTCCGCGATCAGGAATTCAGCGCCGATCTGAACTCGCGTGCAGTGTTGCGCATTGATGATGTGAATAGTCTGCGTCGCTTGCAATTCCCTGAAGATGGCAGCCCGCTGGCGCACTCGGTGCAGCCTGACCAGTTTATCGAGATCAGCAACTTCTACACCAAGACCATTTACGACAAAGGCGCCGAACTGATCCGCATGCAGCATACCTTGCTGGGCGCGGAGACTTTCCGCAAAGCCACCGATCTGTATTTTGACCGCTATGACGGCCACGCCGTCACCTGCGATGATTTTGTGCAATGCATGGCAGATGCCTCTGGTCGCGATATGTCGCAGTTCTTCCGCTGGTATAAACAGGCAGGCACGCCAACGCTGCAAGTCAGCAGCCACTATGACGCTGCGCAGCAAAGCTACACACTGACCTTCAGACAGTCACAACCGGATACTCCGGGTCAAACTGACAAACAGCCTCTGCATATTCCAGTTGCGTTAGGCTTGCTGGACGAGAATGGCAAGGAGATTCTACCGACTCGCGTACTGGAAGTGACAGCGCGTGAGCAAGCATTCACTTTTGTCGATTTGCCAGGCCGCCCTGTGCCTTCAATCCTGCGTGGTTTCTCGGCACCGGTAAAACTGGAAACCGACTTAAGCGACGATGATCTGCGCTTGCTGCAAGTGCATGACACTGATGGTTTCAACAAATGGGAAGCAGGTCAGACGCTGGCGCTGCGTACCATCCAGCGCGTGATGGCTGACTCGCAAGCCGATATCAGCCAGTTTATTGCCGATGTTGGCACCTTGATTGAACAAGGCCTGACGGGGCAGGGCGACAAAGCCTTGCTGGCACGTGCGTTAAGTTTGCCTATGCTAGGCGTGATTGGCCAGCATTTACCTGTTATCGACCCTGCGGCCATTGATGCGGCGCGCACTTCCGTGCTGACACAAATCAAACGCGCGCATAAAGATGCGCTGGCGGCTTTATATGATGCTAACCGTAATACCGGCAGCTTCTCGATCACTCCGGAAGCGATGGGCCGCAGAGCCTTGCAGCATGCGGTGCTGGACATCCTGACCGCGACCAACGGCACCGGCTGTGCCGCACGTTCAAAAGCGCATTACGATGCAGCCGATAATATGACTGACCGTGTGACTGCGCTGGCCTGTTTATCGGATAGCAGCCAGCCGCAACGCGCCGAAGTGTTTGCCGACTTCTATGCGCGCTTCAAAACGTATCCATTAGTCGTGGACAAATGGTTCTCGTTGCAGGCCATTGCCAACCGTGCGCAGATTTTTGATGACCTCGCCATGCTGCGCAGTCATCCTGACTTCAACATCAAGAACCCCAACCGTGTGCGTTCGCTGTATACCGCATTTGCGATCAATAACCCTGTGAAATTCCACGACCCCAGTGGCAAAGGCTATGCCTTCCTGCGTGATGCCATTATCGAGTTGAATGCAATCAACCCGCAGATCGCGGCACGCATGGTGACGCCATTGCGGGAATGGAAACGCTACACCCCTGAATTGCAGGCACAGATGAAAGCCGCGCTACAGGCTGTACTGGATACGCCTGATTTATCCAGTGATGTGTTTGAGGTAGTGAGTAAGAGTCTTAACGGCTAGATCGCTCTGGGAATTTAACAAGGGAGGCAATCGCCTCCCTTTTCTTTTGCGCGACGGTTCTGCTATTTTCTTATCTTTTGTTAATTTGTTATTAATTATTAAATAATGTTAATATCTAGATTAACATTTTGATAGGGCGGGATTGGGTATGCGCAGGGCGTTTCAATTCACAGGACCACTATTGCTGGCAATCATGTGCCAGTTTTCCCTGTCAAAGCCGCAGTCAAGCTTTATCGTCTCGCTACTCCTGCTTGGAATATACACAAACCTGGCGAGTGCCGCCGAATCATTCAATCTTCCTAACGAGAATGCCCAGCAATATTTGAGACAATTAGAACGCACCCGGCAGCTAGAACAGCAGCAACAGTCGGATGTGGATGTTCGCGAGACCACTTCCAGATTGCAAAAGACTGCCATGCCGTCTTCCGAAGTGATGCCAGTTGAAGAATTGCCTTGTTTTGTTATTCATACGGTACGTTTGAACTCAGTAGATACCACGGCAGTAACGCCTTTTCAGCCTGCTCTGGATGCAACGCTCAAAGCAGGAGAAAAAGGCAAATCGTTGCTGGGACGATGCTTTGGTGTGGAAAGCATTAATGCCTTGATTGCAAGAGTGCAGAATCGCCTTATCGCACATGGTTTTTTCACTACTCGTGTACTGGCTGGGCCGCAGGATCTGAGCGAAGGAAAGTTAATACTTACTGTTGTACCTGGCCGCATCAGGTCTATTAAACTGGCGCCAGATGCAGACCCCCATTTGTCGTTATGGAATGTCTTTCCCATGCGGGCAGGAGATTTGCTGAATCTGCGCGATATTGAGCAAGCACTGGAAAACCTGAAGCGAGTACCAACGGCGGATGCCGATATTCGCATTGAACCTGCTACCGAAGAAGATGCATCCACACCCGGTTTAAGTGATGTAGTGATTCAATATCAGCGGCAATTTCCGGTCAGGATGATATTGAGCATGGAAGATAGCGGTATTCGTTCAACAGGCCGCTATCTGGCTGGAGTGACCGTGTCGCTGGATAGTGTGACCACATTGAATGATTTATTGTATGTGAGCCACAACCGGAGTGTGGGCGATACACAGGATGATCACCGTGGCAACAGCAGCACTACTGTGAGTTACTCCATTCCCTGGGATTACTGGATGCTGGGAGTGACTGCCGCCAATAATCATTTTTACCAGCAAGTGGCGGGTATCAATCAACGTTATATTTTCAGCGGTGATAGTGAAACCGTAGAGGCAAAATTGGGGCGGCTGATTTTCCGTAATGCGTTCAATAAAACCTCGCTATCAGTCAAAACCTTTTTACGCAGTTCCAGCAACTATATTAACGATGTAGAAATTGAAGCTCAGCATCGGCGCGTGGCTGGTTTTGAATACGGCTTGAGTCAAAGCTGGTATCTGGGGCAATCGGTGCTCGATTATTACCTTGCTTACCGCAGGGGCACTGGAGCCTATCACAGTCTGGCTGCACCAGAACAAACCTTTGGTGAGGGCACGTCGCGCATGCGGCTATGGCTGGCAGACATTAATTTTAGAACGCCCGTGCAATTGCAGATGCCATGGGGCATTCAGGCTTTGCAATACAGCGTCAATCTTCGGGCACAAAGTAATCACACACCCCTCACACCGCAGGATCGTTTCAGCATAGGCAGTCGTTATACCGTGCGTGGTTTTAGCGGTGAGCAATTGCTGCTTGGTGATCACGGCTGGTTCTTGCGCAATGAATTGTTGCTGCCGTTTGCCGGCACTAGCCACGCGGCTTATCTGGGAGTTGATTATGGTGAAGTGGGTGGTCAGTCTGCCCGCTATTTGCCAGGCAGGCAACTGGCAGGCGCTGTGGTAGGCATGCGCGGTAGTTTTGCCGGGCGTAGCCAGGTGAGTTATGACGTGTTCTGGGGTCAGCCGCTGCATGTGCCGGAGGGTATGCATGCAGATGGCAGCGTGACCGGCTTTAATCTGCATGTTGGATTTTAGCGACTATGGTTGCTAGATAGGAGGATGCGAGATGAACAGGCAAATCTACCGTGTTGTGTTTAGTCATGTGCGCAATGCATGGACAGTGGTAGCCGAGTGCGCGCGGACACGCGGCAAGCAAAAAGGATTGCGACGTGTATTCATTTTCCGTATTGCTTGTAATCGGGTAATAATGCTTCTGGCAGGCGTTTTTCCGGTTACTCTCTTCGCGGATATCGTCGCAGATCCTGCTGCACCGCTGCAACAGCCGATAGTGATTAACGCGGCCAACGGTACACCGCTGGTCAATATCCGGACGCCTGATAGCAGGGGCTTGTCGCACAATCGATATCAGCAGTTTGATGTATTGCAAAATGGCGTCATTCTTAACAATAGCCGTAACAATGTGCAAACCCGACTTGGGGGCTGGGTGCAAGGTAATCCTAATCTGACCACAGGCGTGGCTCATACCATTTTAAATGAAGTTAATTCTTCCAAACCCAGCCTTCTCAACGGTTTTATTGAGGTGGCAGGCACTCCGGCGAGAGTCATCGTCGCTAATCCTTCAGGCATTACTTGCAATGGCTGCGGCTTTATCAATGCGTGGCGGGCCACATTGACTACTGGTATGCCAGTGTTAAGTGGTGGTGATTTAAGCGGCTACCGTGTGACTGGTGGCGTAATCCGGTTTTTAGGTCAGGGACTGGATACCAGCACCATAGACTATACCGATGTGATTAGCCGCGCTGTAGTTGCCAATGCCGGAGTGTGGGCCAGGCAACTGGATGTGGTGTTAGGCACGCAGCAGGTGAATGTTGCCAGCAATGGGGAGATTATTTCGCTAGTTCCCGTGGCTGCAAGCAGCGCGATCGCCTCGCAAGTTGCATTGGATGTCGCTGCGCTAGGGGGGATGTATGCAGGCAAGATCCATCTGATCGGGACCGAACACGGCCTGGGTGTGAATAATGCGGGCGTCATTGGTGCCGGTGGCGAACTGAGTCTGGATATCAATGGCCAACTGACCAATACCAATAAATTGATAGCTCAGGGTGACCTCTTGATGAGGAGTGACAGGTTTGATAATCAGGGCCAAGTGCTGTCTGGCGCCAATATTCATATGGATATTGGCAATTTGGACAACCGGCAGCAGATCACTGCCGCGCAATCATTTATATTGACTGCCGACCAGATCAGCAACAGTAATGCTGTGCTGGCTGCCGGGCAAGACTTTACGCTGGATGCCAACTATCTGAGTGGTGATGGAAAGATAGTGGCGGGTGGCGATCTAAATGTGGATCTGGTCCAGGATTATGCACAGTCCAGTGGCCTGATGCAGGCCGATGGAAATCTTTCCTTGCATACACAAGGCACTATCAGTAATGCGAGCCATATTGCAGCTGGCAATACCCTTGAGATAGCCGCCAGCGGCCTCGATAACCAGGTTGCCGGCGAAATAACCGGTGCCGATACCGGGCTGAATATCACTCACACGCTCAGCAACCGTGGGCTGGTTGATGGCGGCAACACTTTTATACAGGCCGCCACATTCAGCAATCAGGGCAGTGGTCAAATTTTTGGTGACCATGTCGCGATTCGCGCTACGCAACTCAACAATCAGGCAGAAACAACCAATGGTGTTACTCGTGCAGCTACTATTGCTGCTCGTGAGCGCCTGGATATTGGTGTCAGCGATGCTCTCATCAATCAGTCACAAAGCCTGATTTTTAGCCTGGGAAATGTATCCATAGGCGGAGAACTGGATAGCCTGCATCAGGCCACTGGTCAGGGAGGCAACCTGACGAATACCAATGCCAGCATAGAAGCTGGCGGTGACCTGCGCCTGAATCTGGCGAGCATTCACAATCTCAATGCGGGTATCAGTACCAAAACCGTTACCATCGGTAGCGAAGATTTTGACCAGTTTACGCCGCGAGGACAAAGTGGATTGTATAACTCGGCCGATTATCCACAATGGCAAATCGGCAACGAAAATATTTCATGGCGCTATGGTGCTACCTACAGTCTGCCATTCAATTTTCGAGAGTACTGGCGCTATATTTACAGTGGCACTACCACTGAGACCAGGCTCAGCAACAGTCAGCCCGCAGAAATCATTGCCGGACGTAACCTTGGGCTAACAGGCAATGTCATCAACAGTGACAGCCGCATCATCGCTGGCGCTGCCTTGATTCAGGATGGAGGCACACTGGCTAACCTGAATAGCAGTGGCAATATCACCACTAATTACAGCGGCTCGGCTTACTATTATGACTATGACGGCAGTGGCGCAGGCTTTGATTACGATATCAGCCGCTACGGCTACAATCCGGCCCCTCTCGTTACCACTACAACTCTGCCCACCACGCAATACCTGGCTAATACCACCGCCGGCCATGACGTGCAGATTGTCAGCCTCAGCAGCAACAGTCTGGGTGGCGACAAACCGGTACAAAATGCTTTAAACACGCTGATTAGCCTGTATAGTCAAACCAGCCCCACCGCCAGTTACCTGATTGAAACCAATCCGCGCTTCGCCAATTACGGTCAGTGGTTAAGTTCTGACTATATGCTCAATGCCTTAAGTTATGATCCAGCCTATCAAACCAAGCGCCTGGGGGATGGTTTTTATGAGCAGCGCCTGGTGCGCGAGCAGATTAATCAGCTCACCGGCAAGCGTTTCCTGACCAGTTACAGTGATGACCAAACTCAATACCAGGCCCTGATGACCAACGGCGTCACCTTTGCCCAAAGTCACCAGCTGGTGCCGGGTGTGGCGCTCAGCGAGGCGCAAGTCGCACAACTTACCAGTGATATTGTATGGCTGGTCACCCACACCGTTACCCTGCCCGACGGCAGCACTACACAAGCACTGGTGCCACAAGTCTATACGCGCCTGAATCAAGGGGATCTCAGCAATGCTGGCAGCCTGATCTCAGGTCAAACGCTGCATATCAACCTTAACACTGCGCAATCGGGGCAAAATACCCTAATTAACAGCGGTACCCTGGCCGGTCAAAATGTGCTGTCTATCCAGGCGGATAATATCCAGAATCTCTCAGGCCAAATCACGGGCAAAACTGTCAGCCTCAACGCCAAGCAAGACATCACCAATCGCGGTGGCAGCATCAGCGCCCAAAGCGCATTGTTGCTCAATGCAGGTCATGATATCCAGCTTGAAAGCACTACATTCAGTAGCAGCAACAGTGGCCATCCTGGCACGTTAGGATATTCCCAACGCAGTGGTATAGACCGGCTCGCTGGCCTCTATGTTGCCGACAGCGCCAATGCCATACTGGTCGCCATGGCTGGCAATGATATACAACTCAATGCCGCACACATTGCTAACAGCAGCGAGGGTGGCGTGACTGCGCTATCCGCCGGGCATGATATAGACCTCAACACCCAAACCACTGCTCTCAGCACCAGTGTTGGCGTGGCGAAAAACTACATCAAGCACAGCACGACCGAAGAGGCGGGCACGCAAATCAATACGGCTGGCGATATACAATTGCAAGCGGGTAATAAACTGGGAATGCGAGCTGCCAACATGACGAGTGAGCAAGGTCAAATCAGCGCACAAGCCAGCGAGATCGACATCACTGCCGGAAAAGCTACCTTAGATAGTGACCAATATCGCAAAACCAGAAAGTCGGGTTTTATGAGCAGCAGTAAAACTGAGCGACGGGATACGGAACATGATGAAGAGGCGATTGCCTCTACGCTCAGTGCGAACAACATCAACCTGCGCACAGGTGATGAACAAACACCAGGCAATCTCACCATCACTGGCTCAGATTTGGTTGCTAGCCAGAGTTTGAGTTTAAATGCCTCGGGTAGCATCGATATTTCCGCAGCACAAGAAACGCATCAAGAAACCCATGATTACAAAAAGTCCAGAACAGGTTTCTCAGCCAGCAGCACGAGTGTGGGCTATGGCTCAAGCAAACTAAAGCAGAACACCACGATGGCACAAACCATGCAACGTAGCAGTACTATTGGCAGTGTAGAAGGCGATGTGACTATTGCAGCAGACCAAGCCTATACGCAAACTGCCAGTGATGTATTGGCCCCGAAAGGCGATATCGACATCAGTGCACAAAAGGTAGATATTACAGCGGCGGACAACACTGCTAAACAGGTCAGCGAAACCAGATACAAACAAAGCGGCATCTCGTTAAGTATTTCCAATCCGGTGATCAATGCTATCCAAACTGCTAATCAGATGAAACAGGCCACCAGCAACACCTCCGATGGCCGAATGCAGGCATTGGCAGCAGGCGCTACAGCACTGGTCGCCATAAATGCCTATGATGCTGTGCAAGGCGCACAAGGAGTGTCAATGACAAACAATGCCATTGCAGATGCTGCCAATCAGGCTGGCGGCATCAATCTTTCCATCAGCATTGGCAGTTCAAAAAACAGTAATAAAACGACGCAGACCAGTTCCGCCGCACAAGGCAGTCAAGTTATAGCAGGGGGAGATGTCAACATCAGCGCCAGTGGTGCAGGGGAGAATTCAGACATTAACGTCATTGGCAGCAGCATCAAAGCTGGCAATAAGGCCAGCCTGAAAGCAGAAGATGAAGTCAACCTGATTGCGGCACAGAATAGCGAAACCCTCAACAGCAAGAATAAAAACAGCAGTGCCAGTCTGGGCGTGAGCATAGGCTCCAACGGGTTTGCCATGACTGCCGGCGCTTCACAAGGCAAAGGCAAAGCCAATGGCACAGATGTCACCTGGACAGAAAGCGTAGTCGAGGCCGGTAACAAGGTCACGCTGGAGAGTGGCACCGACACCAACCTGATTGGTTCCCAAGTCAAAGGGAATCAAGTGGTGGCCGATGTGGGCACCTCCGGAGGCGGCAACCTCAATATCCAGAGCCTGCAAGACACCAGCACCTACGACAGCAAGCAGAAAAGTGCGGGCATCAGCGTCAGTGTACCGATTGGTGCTGGCAGCTATGGCGGCTCCATCAGTGTCTCTAACACCAAAATAGACTCCGACTATGCTAGTGTCAATGAACAGTCAGGCATTTATGCCGGAGATGGCGGCTTTCAGGTCAACGTCAATGGCAACACTGACCTCAAGGGTGCTGTGATCGCGTCAAGCGAACAAGCCATTCAGAGCAATAGCAATAGCCTGACTACAGACACCCTCACGGTTTCTAATATTGAGAACAAGGCGGAGTATGAAGGCAAAGGCGTATCGGCCACAGTGGGCGGTGGGATTCAGGCAGGCTTGCCGCAACTCTCTGGTGCGGGGATGGGTTCAGATAGCGAGAATGCTGGTAGTACTACAGTCAGCGCCATCAGTCAGGGGCTAGTGAGCATCACTGACAACGGGGCGCAAGAGAGCCTCACGAGTAAGGATAATGTCACGACTGTTGCCTTGCTCAATCGCGATGTACATGTGGATGAGAGCGACAATGCCGTTGATAGCCAGGGCAATTCAACTGCCAATACTATTGCACCGATCTTTGATGCGGAGAAGATTGCCAAGAAGATTCAGGCGCAGATGCAAATTACTGAAGCCTTCGGTCAACAAGCCAATAAAGCTGTTGGTGACTATGTCCAGAACAAAAGAAAAGCGTTAAATGAACGACTCAATAGTGTCGAAACTACTGAAGGAGAAAAAACTTCCATTCAAACACAACTTAAAGAGTTACGGATGGAGGAGCAGGTGATGAATGTGTTGATAGGTGCTGTGACAGGCTTTGGCGGCACGACGCTTACCAAGGAAGCGTTGTCAGTGGCAGCCGATCAGATGCGGCAATTGATGATTGAGGATTCACGAAAGTTTGCTGGAGTGGTAGACAAAGATGGCAAGCCGCTGTTTAGCAATCTTAGTGGCGATAGTGATGGAGTTAATGGTAGTGGTCAGAAGATTGCAGGAACGCGGGCGGATTTAGATTTGTTGTGTGGGGCGGATAACGGTCGTTGCGAATTCAAATACAAACCTGACGGTTCAATTGATACTAGCAAGCCGGTTATCCTTACCGAAGGCTACGCTGCCTTCCTGAAAACCGAAGAAGGTCAAAAGATGCTCTCAGCCCCGTTTGGGGGGCTGCAAGGAGGAGAGCGAACCTGGCTGTTCGGATTACCCTATGAGAAAGGCGGTTGGGTAGATAAACTGCTTGAAGCCTTCGCAGGACCGCATGACTTAATCGGCGGTGAGGTCAGTGGTTTGTATGATGAGCAGGGCAATATCAAACGTGGGATGAGTGAAACTGACATCAAGGTATATGACGCTTGGAGCGGCGTGGCCTTGGTGCCGGCGGCTCCCTTCGCCGCTGCACAAGTGCTTCCGACAGAGATCTGGCAAGCGATCAGCGTTTTTCTCAAGGCAGGGCAGTAATTATGCGCCAACTTATTTGGATGTCATGCACATCATTGTTGCTATTAGTGAGCGGCTGTAATACACAGATCATTACTGGCGAGGCGGCAGAGCGATTACGGCATCCTATTCCCTTCGGCGCACGTTGGGTCAAAGATGGCATGACGCGAGAAAGTCGTCTATCGGATTGGGTGGCGTGTGGGGGAGGGGCGGACATGGGGGATGGGTTCAGAAAATGGATGGATCCAGAATCTTGGGAATCTTTCTGGTCAAGCAAACAATTCCATGTTGAGCAGCTATCGACTTGTATGCAATCCAAAAGTTATGCATTCCATAGACAGGCAACCCTTGACACTCCAGACCAGTGCGACGCTCGTTGTCTTCATCCGAATGTAAGATACCTTAAACTGCAGTGATGGTAGTAATTGGAATCAGAGTGATTTTGTCCGCGTTCTGTGGATGGTCGGGATAACTGGTGATATTCAGGCAGTCAAGGGCACGCTGCTTGGTGTGCCGAATGAGGCAGGAAGCTGGCAAGATAAACTCCTCGAATCCTTCGGAGGGACGCACGATTTCATCGGCGACCAGATTACAGGATTGTATGATGAGCAAGGCAATATTAAGCGGGGTATGACCGATGCTGAGCGGATCATTTACAACAATCTAATCACAACAGCTGCCATTCCAATATCTGCACCTTTTGCCGCGGCTGAGCTATTGCCGCCAGAAGTATGGCGAGCTATTTCAATTTTATTAAAAAGAGCGATATGAAATTAATTTGGCTATGGACATCTTTTTTACTCTCAGGATGTTGCATGTTGGAGTGTGTTGGACATGTTCAACCAAGCCAGCCTTATGGCGCTCATTGGGTTAAAGGTGGTATGACAAAAGATAGCCGATTGGATGACACTGCGTTGTGCGGAAGTGGAAGAACTGAATATGTAACTTTTTCTGATAAAAAAATTCAAGGAGCCAAGCTTGCTGATGACTCCAATGACATTAAAGGTTATTTAAGGCTGAGAGATCAATGGGGTAAGTGTATGCGGAGTAAAGGATATATCTATTTGGAAATATGTGATTCTCGTTGCCAGTATCCATAGCTCGGCTCTAGTGTCGACTGAATCGCCCCGACTAAGCTAGATACTTTCCAGCCTCGCGAAATATTGCCTTTCAAATTCTACTGGAGATAGCCGATTACTGTAACCATGTCGGCGTCTTGGGTCGTAAAACATCTCGATATAATCAAATATATCCCTTCTTGCATCTTCCCGTGTTGAATAAACTTTACGTCGGATACGCTCACGTTTGAGCAGCTGAAAGAAGCTTTCGGCAACTGCATTGTCATAACAATTACCGCGACGACTCTGGCTGGCGCAAAGATTATGCGCCTTCAAAAAGTCCTGCCATTCGTAACTATTGAACTGACTGCCTTGATCCGAATGAATGATCACCTCTTGTCCTGGCTGTCTGCGCCACACAGCCATCAATAATGCGTTAATCACCAAATCGCTTTCCATCCTCGGTTGCATTGACCAGCCAATCACTTGCCGTGAGAACAGATCCAATACCACAGCAAGATAGAGCCATCCTTCGTGTGTTCGGATATAGGTAATATCCGTTACCCATACTTTGTTAGGCTCCGTGATATTAAACTGCTGTGCAACATGATTGGGAACAGCAACAGATGGGCGACTATATCGTCCACCAGGCCGCCGTCGGTAGCCAGTCTGAGAGCGCAATCCTTCAGTGCGCATGAGTCGATAAACACGATGCTTGCCGCACCGTTCACCGATGTCTTTTAGGTCGTCCGTAATTTTACGGTAGCCATATACGCCTCCACTCTCCAGCCAGAACTGCTTAATCAATCCCAGCAGGCGGTTATCTTCATGCTGGCGGGTTGATATTGGCGATTTGCGCCATGCGTAGTAGCCGCTGGGATTGACATTCATGACACGGCACATGCGACTGATAGCGTGTTCAGCCTCATGTTTACGAATGAATGCGTACCTTACAGGGATTCTTTGGCAAAGTACGCGGCGGCCTTTTTTAGGATGTCGCGCTCTTCAGTCACTCGTTTTAATTCAGCTTGTAGTTTCTTAATCGTGACTAGTTGATCTGCGGCTGCGATTCTAACCGGCTCCGGTTGCTCGTACTTCTTTATCCAGGCATAAATGCTATGGGTGGAGACGCCAAGTCTGGCGGATACTTCGGCTGCGGAATATTGACGCTCCTTAATCAATTTAACCGCTTCTAATTTGAATTCCTCGGTGAATCGTTTATTGCTCATTCAGTGCTCCTCTTTAACCTCAATTATGAGGCTAAAAAGTATCTACTGCAGCCGGGTCGATTCAATGGCAAGGTTAGAGAGATTAGCAGTTATCCAACTCATTATTCAACGTGGCAATATCGCCATGCATGTTGTGGTACGGTTTAATTTGACTTTGATTCAAGAACTTCAACGGTTAACCGCTTGCGGGCAATAGAAAGGAGGCAATCGCCTCCTTTTTTTATTGATGGTATTTTTAACCAGTTACCACTGCCACACCTGATCAACCTGGTGATAAATATCCACCAGTTGCGCCTGGTCGATAGGCTTGATCGAAGGGCGCAGCATGCTGGCATTCAGTCCGCGCTCTTCCAGTTCGCTGTTCAACACATAGATCGGAATATTTTGTGCCAGCATTCTGTCGATATCGCTGGGGATATCGGCGGGCTCCTGTTGCACCCAGTCACCAATTTTGATGGCAGGCTGCCTGTTTTTCATGACGGCATAATAAACCGCATTACCGGATAGCAGCACTTCCAGATTGGCACCTGCACCAGCCATGGATTGGGTGAGCCAGAGAATGGTGTCATCCTGTTCTTCAACCAGCGTTCTGAATGCCTGCTCGACGATTTGTAGAATTTTCATATTAGCGTGTCCCGATAACCAAAGTATTGAACGAACTGTCTGCATAGCGCCAGAGATCGGCCGGTGAGCCGCGCTTGCAGCCGGGAATGCTTTCATTGACGCCGCGTTCATCCACGCACAGGCCGCAGTTTACCCAGTCGAGTTGTCTGCCAAGCCGTTCGGCTTTTTTCTGCAAGGCGGCTATCCAGTCTTTGGTCAGGGGATGAGCTTCCTGCTCTGTATCGCGATGGTGGACAGAGTTGCCATGGGCTTTCTGCAGGGCAAAAGCCAGTGCTGCTGCACCTTCATAGGCGAATACCTGTACATCAGCACCCGCATCCAGTGCGGCATCTACAATTCGGAAAAATGTGATCGTTCTTTCGTTCTCGAAAGGCGGGTCCATAAAGGCAAAAGTCAGTTTTTTATTGTCCATGATTGTTCCTTACCACCATACAACCTTGTCACCGTTTAGCATGGCATCAATCACCATGCTGATGGGTGCAGGTTTCACAAATTCATTGATGTTATCCGTGGCGATTTCACGTTGATTCAGGGATAACTCATCGGCATATACATTGACGTGATGCTTGTGCAAGTCAGCATACACAGCAGAATTTACGCCTTTTCTTGTAGACAGGACTGCGTTTTGTACCAGCAGAATGCTAACCTTGCCTTGTGTTGCGGCAAGCGACATGGCCAGTTGATATTGAGCGCCGGTTCTTGCGTCATAAAACGGGTCCTGGCTTTGAATAAATAAGTAATTCTTCACTTCATTTTCCTTTTTTATGCATGTTCTACAGGGGGCATGGCTTCATCAATCAATGTTGTTCTGACCAGGAAGTCACCAAACTTTTCGTCTGTATGTGCTAATGCCTTGTAGCGTTGTAACAGCTCATTGAGAATGCCCAGGATTTTTCCTTCATTGACATTTTTCGCATACAGTTTCGCCAGCCGGTCCCCGGTGTGGCTGCCTCCCAGATACAGGTTATACAAACCGTGTGCTCTGCCAGTCAGTGCAATTTCTGCAATATAAGGCCGTGCGCAGCCATTGGGGCAGCCGGTAATGCGCAGCGTGATGGGTAGATGGCTTAACTCATAGTTTGCTTTGAGCTGATTGAATTTCTGCAGGAAGGCGGGCATATAACGCTCTGCCTCTGCCATAGCCAGGCCACAGGTAGGTAATGCCACACATGCCAGTGTGTTGGCTGCCTGCCTGTTAGGGTCGATTAGAACATCCAGCCCCAGGTCAGCTAACCTGGTTTTGAGCTGTTTTAATTCATAATCGTGTATGTCTATCAGTTGCAGGTTCTGGTTGGTGGTCAGTCTGACCCGGCCACCGAACACCTGAAACAGTCCGGCCAGCTGATCCCTGAGCGCTTTGTTGACCCTGCCGCTTTCGATATAAAGCGTACATTGCCACAGGCCATCGTCACCGCATTTCCAGCCCAGTTCGTCGCTATTCTGTGTAAATTCAACCGGTTTTGCCGGGAGCAGCGGCTTGCCGCGGCGTTGCTGCAGTTCTTGCAGAAACCATGGCATGCCAAGGCGATCCAGTGTGTATTTGAAGCGTGCCCTGTGCCTGTCTTGACGGTCACCAAAGTCGCGCTGTATGCCCATGCAGATTTCAGCGACTTCTGCAGCTTCGTCTGTCTGGACAAAGCCGATTTCCTGGGCCAGGCGAGGATAGCTGTCTTCCCGGGTGTCAATCTGTCCCATGCCACCACCGACACAAAGATTGAAGCCCAGCAGTTTGTTGTTTTCTACAATAGCGATAAATCCGACATCCTGACCATACACATCAATGTCATTGACTGGTGGAATGACAAAGCCGACCTTGAACTTGCGTGGCAAATACAACGGGCCGTACATTGGCTCGGCATTGACCGGTTGTACCGGTGGTTTTTCTTCGTACCATATTTCCTGGTAGGCCGCTGTTTTGGGAATCAGTCGCTGCGAAGTTTTCTGAGCCAGTTCCTGTACGGTTCTGGAAATACTGGAAATAGCGGGATTGCCGCCACATACCACGCCCCTGCTGTCATCACCGCAGGCGGCAATGGTATCCAGGCCAATGTCTCTCAAGGCCTGCATGAATTTTCTCAGCTTGCCTTTTCTGACACCGTGAAACTGTATGGTCTGCCGGGTGGTAATCCGTATGCCTCTTTCCGCATATTCTCTGGAAATATCATCCAGTCCCAGCCATTGTTCCCTGCTTAACAGACCGCCGGGAATGCGGATACGTACCATGAACTGGTAATTGGGTTCCAGGAATCGTTTCTGCCGGTCTGCCCGCAGGTCGCGGTCATCTTGTTGGTAAATACCGTGAAACTTGAGCAGCAGTGTGTCATTGAACACGACGCTGCCGGTCACCGGGTCCTGCAGGCTGTCGCTAATGCTGCCGCGCAGATAGTTACTCTTGTATTTGACCAGTTCGTTGCTATTGAACTCATCAAGTCTGTTTACTAGATTTTCAAATTTGCTCTTCATATCACGGCTCAATATAAGTTTTTATGCAAGCGCTTCTCTGCGAGCAGCGCATCAAAATGAAGTTCCTGCCGGGATTTTGCCCATTCCCTGATGGATTCCTCGGCTTTGGTCAGAATGGCTTTGTCACCGCTAAGATACAGATGTGCGCCCTGATTCACCCAGGTTGTGAAGGTATCCTGGTGTTTCTCAATGTTTTCAAATATCTTGTTGCCACTGTGATCGCCGTAGAACACCGGATGCAGGTGTTTCAACACGCCTGACTGCATCAGCTGGATCAGTTCCGACTGGTAAAGGAAGTCGTCCTCGAAGGTGACTTCGGAAAATATCAGCCAGCAGTCATGTGTTCTTTCACTTGCAGCCACTTCCTGCAGGAAGGCCATGAACGGCGCAATGCCTGTGCTGTCTGCTATCAGAATCAGCGGTACTTCAGGGTTCTCTGGCATATGGAAGCGCTGGTGTTTATGCGGGAATATTTGCACCGCATCATTTTCATTCAGCGATGCCAGGTAATTTGATCCAACGCCCTGATAGATTTCATCACCATAGGCATAGTGATATTTCTTGATGCACAGATGCAATTCATCCGGGGATTGCTTCAGGCTGTTGGTTATATCGTAAAGCCGCGGCTGCAATGGGCGCAGCACATCCACCAGTTGCTGGGCATTCACCGTGACCTGAAAATCTTTCACCAGCTGTAGCAAGGGTTTACTTTTAAGAAAGTCCTTCTTGCTTTTTTCAGTCTCGCCCATGGCAGCATGAAAGGCGCCGGTCGCATCCAGAGACTCCCACAACTGACCGAAGTTTCTGCTGGGGACAGTGATATCCAGTTTGTTGGTCAGCGCGTTCTCCAGTGTCATGCTGGCACCGTCCAGGCTCACTATTTGCTCCGGTTTGAGGCGGGTAGCCTGCAATAACGCAGTCACCATATCGGCAGGGTTTTTGATAAATACACCTACTGCATCACCTGCGGATAGAGGCAGCGAGGTATTTTCCATATCCAGTATCAGATGATATACGGCATCCTGTCGTGTGCTAGCCGATAACCTGATGTTTTCTATCACATTGACGCTGACAGGATTGTTTCTGTCCACCTCTCTGGTCTCAGGCTTGTCAGTGGCTGGCGTATCAATGATCGCTTCGCCGGTAGCGGCTGGCAGCTTGGCGATAAGATTGTCTATCCAGAGATCAGCGACTTTCTGGAAGTCAGTATCCGAAGTTTGTCTTTCCAGTATCTGACTGGCGCCTGATTTAGCCAGTTTTTCATCAATATTGATGCCGGTGACACAGAAGTGTTCGTATGAGGAATCTCCCAGCGCCAATACGGCATAACGCATATGTTCCAGGGAGATACTGGACGACATCAGGCTGTTGTAAAAAGTGGCCACAGGCTCGGGAGGGTCCCCATCTCCATGTGTGCTGCAGATAATGACCACCTGTTTCAGTTTGGCAAAGTGACGCAAGGTCATTTGCGCAAGGTCGGCGACTTTGACTTGGTAACCCAGACCTTGCATTTTACTTTCCAGCTGCAAGGCGATTTTTTTCGAGTTTCCTGTTTCACCGCCGTGGCATATGACGATTTCACTGGTATTTTCTGTAACGGTGACTGAGGGTTGACTATCCGCGCGTCCGGCCAGATAGCCGGATAACCAGATGCTCTGTTGCTTATCCAGACGACTGGTCAGTTCTATGATTTCTTTCCAATGCGCTTCCTTGAATATTTCCGGCCTGTTTTTCACACTCATTATGAATTGATTAAATTAATTGATGGCGCATTATGAACTGATATAAAATTAATTAATAATGAAATTTAACTGCACTTAATATGAAAAATATTGATATATGGATATCACGCTAGCTAGAACATTTCTCGAAATCATTCAGTCGGGCAGTTTTATTGCGGCAGCAGAACGCCTGCATGTGACGCAGACCACCATCACGACGCGTATCAAAGCACTGGAAGAGCTGCTCGAATGTCAGCTTTTTGTGCGCAATCGCAGCGGCGCCAGGCTGACCGATAATGGTGTCAGGTTTACTGCTTATGCGCAGCAACTGGTACAAACCTGGCACGCTGCCAGGCGCGATCTTCCCTTGCCGGAAGGCACTGCAAACTCCATCACCATCGGTGGTGAAATCAGTCTGTGGAACCCGCTTTTACTGCAATGGTTTAATTGCCTGCGTACAGAAGTCCCGTCTATTGCCATCCGGCTGGAGGTAGGCGAAGCCACTACGCTGCACAAGCAGCTGGAGGGCGGTGTGATGGATGCTGCGCTGGTGCACAGGCCGGATTACTGGTCCGGGATGCAGATTGAGGAGCTACTGGAGGAAAAACTGATTATGGTGAGGTCCAGCCGCAATCCCGAGCCTTACATCTACATAGACTGGGGAGATTATTTCAAGCAGCAGCATGATTCCGCGCTGGTTGAATTTGCCAAGCCGGGCTTGTCGATCAACCTTGGGCCTCTGGCCTTGAACCATATTCTGGAACATGGTGGCAGCGGTTATTTCCGTAGCCGCGTGGTGCAAAGTTATATTGAGAATGGGGAACTGGAAAAGGTTGAAACTGCGCCGGAGTTTTCTTACCCCATTTACCTGATGTATCCCCGAAATAAAAAAAATGCCGTTATGAGTCAGGTACTGGACAAACTCAGGGAATCATCGAAAAAAGACTTTGACTGGTCGCAGCATTAAGGGATGCCCGCATGAAAGCGGGCGATGGGCAGGTATGACAATGGGCGCGAACGGATGTCTGTGCCTTAATTCCCCATTGCCTCACCCAGGCGGACCGGCTTGCCTGCATGCCAGCCGGCATTAAAAGTCAGCACATCTTTTTCAAACAGCATCACTACCGTAGAGCCCAGCAGGAAGCGGCCCATTTCCTCGCCCTGTTGCAGGTGGATATTGCGGTCGCTGTAATCCCAGTGCACGATTTTTCCCGGGCGCGGCGGATTGATAATGTGGTCTTTGGCATCGTGCCAGACCGTGGCCATGCTACCGACAATGGTAGCGCCCACCAGTACCAGTACAAACCTGCCATGCTGGGCTGATTCAAATGTACAGACCACGCGTTCATTGCGCGCAAACAGGCCGGGCACATTGGCGGCAGTCAGCGGATTCACCGAGAACAAGTCGCCTGGCACATAGGTCATCTGCAGCAGCCTGCCATCGCAAGGCATATGGATGCGATGATAATCTTTGGGGCTTAAATACAGGCAAGCGAAGCTGCCGTGGTTGAAATTGGCGGCCAGTGCTGCATCACCGCCGACCAGGGTCTGAGCGGTGTAATGATGGCCTTTGGCCTGGAAAATCTGGCCATTTTCAATCTTGCCAAACTGGCTGATGGCACCATCGACCGGGCAGATAAATGCATTGTTTTCCAGCGGCCTCACGCCAGGTTTCAGCGGGCGGGTAAAAAATAGATTAAAGCTCTTGTAGCTGCTGATATCGCCGTTAAGTGCTTCTTCCATATTGACGTGGTACTTGCGCACGAACCAGCCAATAAAAGCGGTGGTCAGGCTACCTGCCTGCCAGTGCGCCAGTTTGCCGGCAGCTGCAGTCAGTAATTGTTTGGGTGCGATGTATTGCAGCAAAATGGCGAGTTTCACTCCGGGTATCCTCTTCTAGTCTCGGTCGACTGTCTGGCCTGATCGTCACTCCAGCAAATGGAGCCACGTCTTATGAATTCAATGGTTTAGTGATAAAAAAAGCACAGGCGATATTACATCGGCCTGTGCTTTTTGCCTATGGCTGGTTTGATTAGTTCTTGGACTGATCAACCAGTTTGTTTTTGGCAATCCATGGCATCATGGCGCGCAGTTTGTTACCGACTTGCTCGATCGGGTGAGCAGCGTTCAGGCGACGGCGTGCAGTCATTTCCGGATAGTTGGTACGGCCTTCCAGGATGAACTGTTTGGCATAGTTGCCGTTCTGGATGTTTTGCAGGCATTGACGCATTGCCTCTTTGGACTGGCTGTTGATTACTTGCGGGCCTGTGACGTACTCGCCATATTCCGCGTTGTTGGAAATGGAGTAGTTCATGTTGGCAATGCCGCCTTCATACATCAGGTCAACGATCAGTTTCAGTTCGTGCAGGCACTCGAAGTAAGCCATTTCCGGTGCATAACCAGCTTCAACCAGGGTTTCGAAACCGGCTTTCACCAGTTCCACTGCGCCGCCACACAGTACAGCCTGTTCGCCGAACAGGTCAGTTTCTGTTTCTTCACGGAAGTCAGTTTCGATCACGCCACCTTTGGTACCGCCGTTAGCTGCAGCGTAAGACAATGCGATGTCTTTGGCTTTACCGGAGTTGTCCTGGTAAACCGCGATCAGTGAAGGAACGCCGCCACCTTTCAGGTATTCTGAGCGCACGGTGTGGCCAGGACCTTTAGGAGCGATCATGATTACATCCAGGTCAGCACGTGGCACGATCTGGTTGTAGTGGATGTTGAAGCCATGGGCAAAAGCCAGCGCAGCACCTTTTTTCAGGTTAGGGGCGATTTCGGCGTTGAAAATTTCTGCCATGTTTTCATCTGGCAGCAATACCATGATGACGTCAGCATCTTTAACCGCTGCGGCAATTTCCATGGTTTTGTGGTTGGCGCCTTCAGCTTTTGCCCATGAACCGCCGCCTTTACGCAAGCCGATCGTGACATCTACGCCACTGTCACGCAGGTTGGCTGCATGTGCGTGACCCTGGGAGCCGTAGCCCACGATGGTTACTTTTTTGCCTTTAATGATGCTTAAATCGGCGTCTTTGTCGTAATAAACGTTCATGTCTGCTTTTGCCTTTCAATACAAATGCTTGGATATATAAGTAAAAATACTGTCAATTAAACTTTGAGGATACGGTCGCCACGACCAATGCCAGACGCGCCGGTACGCACGGTTTCCAGAATCGCGCTGCGGTCTATGGCTTCAATGAATGCATCCAGTTTGCTGCAAGAGCCGGTAAGCTCAATAGTGTAGCTATTGTCGGCCACATCGATAATACGGCCGCGAAAAATGTCGCACATGCGCTTCATTTCGTCTTTGTAAACGCCGGTGGCTTTAACCTTGACCAGCATCAGTTCGCGCTCAATGTGCTTGCCATCATTGAGGTCCAGCACTTTGACCACGTCAATCAACTTGTTGAGTTGCTTGATAATCTGTTCAATCACGTCATCGGAACCGGTGGTCACGATAGTCATGCGTGACAGGGTAGGATCTTCGGTGACGGCGACGGTGAGTGATTCAATATTGTAACCACGCGCAGAGAACAGGCCTGCCACGCGCGACAGGGCACCTGCTTCATTTTCCATCAGCAGCGAAATGATATGACGCATTATTGTTCCCCTTTCAGGCGGCTGGCAGACAGCGGGCTCAAGACCATTTCTGACAATCCTTTGCCGTTTTCAACCATAGGGAACACGTTTTCGCTTTGATCGGTTACAAAATCCATAAACACAAACTTGTCTTTTTTATCGAATGCTTCTTTCAGGGCGCCTTCCACATCGGCCGGATTGGTGATGCGCATGCCGACGTGACCATAGGATTCCGCCAGTTTGACGAAGTCAGGCAGGCTATCCATATAAGATTCGGAGTAGCGGTTTTCATAGAAGAATTCCTGCCACTGACGCACCATGCCCAGGTAGCGGTTATTCAGCAGAATCACCTTGATCGGCAAACCGTATTGCGCACAGGTTGACAGCTCCTGGATATTCATCTGGATACTGCCTTCACCGGTGATACAGGCCACTTGCGCATTCTTGTCGGCAAACTGGCAGCCCATGGCGTATGGCAGACCCACGCCCATGGTGCCCAGGCCGCCGGAATTGATCCAGCGACGTGGCTTGTCGAATTTGTAATATTGCGCTGCCCACATCTGGTGCTGGCCCACGTCGGAAGTCACATAGGCTTCGCCCTTGGTCACTTCCCACAGCTTCTGCACCACGTATTGCGGTTTGATCACCGAGTCTGAGTAGGTGTAATCCAGTGACTGAATGCCGCGCCACTCGTTAATCTGCGACCACCAGTCAGCGGTATCCGTGGTCTGGTTTTCTTCCTGGGCCAGGATTTCCAGCATGTCGGTGAGCACGGACTGCACGTCACCTACAATCGGTACGTCCACTTTCACGCGCTTGGAAATGCTGGAAGGGTCCACGTCAATATGGATGATGGTGCGCTTCTGGCTGGTAAAGTTTTTCGGGTTGCCGATCACGCGATCATCAAAACGCGCACCAACAGCCAGCAGCACATCACAGTGCTGCATCGCCATGTTGGCTTCGTAAGTACCGTGCATGCCCAGCATGCCGACAAACTGCTTGTCGGTGGCGGGGTAGCCGCCCAGGCCCATCAGGGTATTGGTAACCGGGAAGTTGAGTGCCTTGGCCAGATTGATCAGCTCTGCCGAACCGTTGCCCAGCACCAGACCGCCGCCGGTGTAAATCATCGGGCGCTTGGCATTCAGCAGCAGTTTTACCGCCTTCTTGATCTGACCGCTATGGCCTTTCAGGATAGGGCTGTAGGAACGCATTTCCACCGTTTTCGGGTAGATGAAGTCGGTCACATGGGCGGTGATATCTTTAGGAATGTCCACTACAACAGGACCCGGACGACCGGTTTTAGCAATAAAGAATGCTTTCTTGATCGTGGGTGCGATGTCTTTTACGTGTTTAATCAGGAAGTTGTGTTTAACACAGGGACGGGTAATTCCCACCATGTCCACTTCCTGGAACGCATCCATGCCAATGGCCGGTACCGGTGCCTGACCGCTGATAACCACCAGCGGAATGGAATCCATATAAGCTGTGGCAATGCCGGTCACGGCATTGGTCGCGCCAGGGCCGCTAGTTACCAGGGCAACACCGACCTCACCCGTTGCGCGTGAATAGGCATCAGCAGCGTGTACCGCTGCCTGCTCATGGCGTACCAGAATGTGCTTGAAGCCATCCTGTTTGTAGAGCGCGTCATAAATATGCAAGACAGCCCCGCCCGGATAGCCAAAGACAAATTTGACTTTTTCTTCATTCAGACAGTTGATGACAATGTCTGCACCAGTCATAGATTTGGCTTGAGAGTCGGTCGCGGCGTGGGCTGAGGAATCCATAAAATCTTGATTATTATGCTAATTAATGTTGAACCCTATACATTAACTTGCTTTGCCAGTTTGGTCAAGATTGCGGCTGGAAATGCAGCTTCTTTATATAGTGAGAGTAGGTCGGGAGGAATGAAAATAATTTACCGATACCGGTTGACTTAATAAATGAGAAACATTATCATTTACAAAACTTGATTGAATGAAGGTTAGTCCACATGCAAGCCAACTGCGCCGTGAATGAAAGTGATCTGTTTGATCCTGATCTGCCGACAGCGAGTGCGGTGCTGGTGTCGCTAAGCTGTGTGGCGACGCGATATGCAACCAATCCTTCCGAGGATCTCGCGTTGCTGGGATGCAGTCTGGCACAAACATTGACCGCGCCGGAATATGCGGAAAGCGGGCTGATCGAATCGGCGGCCAGGCAGCTGTTGCAGGATTGGCAGGCGCTCCTGCAGGCGCATCGGGAATTTGCCCTGCAGCAGGCAGTGACTGATTTCCTGCCACCTTATTCAACCATACAATAAATACGTTACAATATAGGGTTTACTAAAAAGTAGCGAAATATTTAACTGCAGGATTTTTAAGGAAAGGGTTTAACACAAATGGCAAGAACAACGGGACCAAGACTCAAGATTATGCGCGCCTTAGGCGTGGAGCTGCCAGGCCTGTCACGCAAATCAATTGAAAATCGTCCGAACCCGCCAGGCCAGCATGGCAACCAGGCATCGCGTCGCCGTCGTTCAGATTTTGCCGTGAAGCTGATGGAAAAGCAAAAGATTCGTTTTAACTATGGCGTAAGCGAAAAGCAAATGCGTCGCCTGATGCTGGAAGCACGTAAGGGTAGTGAGCCGACTGGTGAAAAATTGATGTCCCTGCTGGAGCGCCGCCTGGATAACGTGGTGTTCAGAGCCGGCTTTGCCCCTACAGGCATCTCTGCACGCCAGCTGGTGAACCATGGCCATGTGCTGCTGAATGGTAAAGCGGCCAATATTGCATCCATTCGTTTGCAAGTGGGTGATGTGGTGACCCTGAAAGAGAAAAGCCGCAAAATTCCTATGGTAGCTGAGGCATTGGCAACTCCAAGCCTGGCATTGCCGGAATGGCTGTCAGTGGATACCACCACTGCCAGTGTCAAAGTGGGACACTTGCCTTCAATCGACGATGTGCCGTTCCCGCTGGATGTACAGCAAGTGGTGGAATACTACGCTAACCGCGTTTAATGAATGAAACAGGCAGCCGGATGGCTGCCTGCAAAGAATTTGAGCAATGCTCCTAACCCCAACATGTCATTGCTCAAATAGGCGTTGTTTGTTTATGCGCCAAATACCCCTGGTAAGGGTGTTCCTTGAAATCTGATGCCGCATTGCTTTTGCATATAAGTCGGCTTTTTTTGACTCTGAATAATATAAGGATGGGTGGCAAATTGCAACCGTTATCGCGCGAGATGCACGTCGTGACAGGCGTGTCAGCTACTGAAGTTTCTGTAGTCGATGCAGCCCATCTGCTGGGAGATGCCGGTGAGCTGGCAATTTTGCATGGTGGTGAAACTTATCGGTTGACGCGTACCAAGCAGAATAAACTTTTGCTGACAAAATGCCGTAATTTGAATGCCTTTGGGAATACGCAACAGCTTGATTCGAATGCCTGATTGATCATCGAATTCACGCAGGCTGGTTCCGGAAACAGACCGGAAACGGAATGGTTCTGGAAATATGGTGATTGCGGAACGAACGATCCGGCATTGATGGATATCCCCGACAAAGTAATCACTGCCTGCTGCAACGAAATCAATATGTGCATATCTGGAACTGGCGAAAGAAAGCGTAATGAAAATCGTTCTATGAACGATTCTTTAACAGAAATAAGTGAGGTTTGTACTGATGTTGCTGCGTGAGTCAATCAATGCGTTATCGTTAAAGCCTGCTGTGTCACCCGACTCGCCTGTGCCGCCTCTGAGCCTGCATCATAAACAGCTGGGGCAACTGGCGGGCGTGTTCCGCTGGTCGGTGCTGACGACCGAAGACTGGCTGCTGCAAAACAGGAATCAGCGCTGGTATGGCGTGGGGATGCTGGCCGTGGTCGCCTTGCATGCAATGCTGGTCTGGTGGGTATTCTCACATCAGGAAGCATTGATCAAACCACCTGAAGCCACACCGATGACAGTGTCCCTGATTACCTTGCCTGCCAAAAAAGAAGAAGCTCCTGCGCCTGAAGTCGTGCCGGTCATCAAGCAGAAACCGGTGGTTAAGCCCATCGTCAAACCTAAAGAAATACCGGTAAAGCCGATTGAGCGGCCAGCGCCCGTGGTAGAGCGCATTGTCGAGCCGGCACCGGAACAGCCACGTTTTGAGGCGAGCACCCAGCCTTCACCGCCACCGATGGAAGCGCCGGCGGCAGCTTCTGCCACACCTGCCCCCGTGCCAGCCGCGCCGCCAAAACAGGAGGTGGTGGAAGAAAAAGAAGAGCCACCCAAATTTGGTGTCGCCTATCTGAATAACCCGCCACCCGAATATCCGAGACTATCCAGACGTGCCGGAGAAGAGGGACGTGTGTTGCTAAAGGTACTGGTCTCTGTTGAGGGTCGTCCGGAATCCGTAGAAATTTCAAAAGGCAGTGGTTTTGAGCGCCTGGATGCGGCCGCGTTAAATGCGGTCAAGCAGTGGCGGTTTGAGCCGGCGCGTAAAGGCGGCAAGGCATTAAGTGCCTTCGTGATTGTGCCACTGACATTTACATTGAATTAAGATTTAACAGGAAAGGAAGTTTTCGCATGCAATCTATGAGCGGTTTGGAATTTATCACCGGGGGCGGCGCAGTTTCAGTGCTGGTGGCGCTGACCTTGCTGACCATGTCGGTATTGAGCTGGTATTTTATTCTGGTGAAAGCCTGGCAGGTATTCAAGCACAAGCGCCAGGTGACCGCCTATGTGCGCCAGTTCTGGCGTAAATCCACGCTGCAGGAAGCCTTGCAGGATGCACAGTTGCAATCGCCTGCATTCAGGCTGGCGCTGACGGCGGTTGAATCCACCCAGCATCACCAGCAATATGCCAGCCAGTCTTTGGGTGCAGCCTGCAGCCAGGATGAATTTATTGCGCGTCAGTTGCGTCGCACATTGTCACAGGAGCAGGCCGGGCTGGAAAGCGGCTTGTCTGTCCTGGCCTCCGTAGGTAGCGTGGCACCGTTTGTCGGCCTGTTCGGCACCGTGTGGGGCATTTACCATGCACTGACCGCGATTGGCCAGTCTGGCGTTGCCACTATTGATAAAGTGGCTGGTCCGGTGGGCGAAGCGCTGATTATGACCGCGATTGGCCTGGCAGTGGCGATTCCGGCCGTGCTGGCTTATAACGCCTATATCAAGGCCAACCGCAGCATCATGGCCGAGCTGGAAAGCTTTGCCCAGGATCTGCATACCTTGCTGACCACAGGCGCGCCGCTGATGATAAAGCCAGGTCAGAAATCCAACGTGACAGATATTCACGCCAAAGCGATGAGTAAAGGCAACGTATGATAGGTAGCAACCCATTCAGCGCGGGTGAACACACCCAGCCCATGAGCGAAATCAACACGACACCGCTGGTGGATGTCATGCTGGTGCTGCTGGTGATTTTTATCATCACTGCGCCTTTGCTGACCCATGCCGTCAAAATTGACCTGCCGCAAGCCACTTCGCAACCGCTGGAAGAAAAACCCGAAGTGATAGACCTGGCGGTGGATGCCGATGGCAAGCTTTACTGGAATGATGTGGAGATCGCCAGCGATGCGCTGGCCACACGCTTGCAGGATGAGAGTGCCAAACAGCAGCAGGCAGAACTGCAGATTCGTGCTGACAAGAATACGCGTTACCAGGTGCTGGCAGAAGTGCTGGCGAAAGCGCAAACTGCCGGCATGAAAAAAGTCGGTTTTGTCAGTCAGCCTCAACCTTAAGTAAATGCACAGGTGATGTAAATGCAACGGCAAACCATCCGTCAGTGGGCATGGGTACACAAATGGTCCAGCCTGGTATGTACCGTGTTCATGCTGCTGCTATGCCTGACCGGCCTGCCGCTGATTTTCACTCACGAGATTCATGACTGGCTGGGAGGGCATATCGCCACCCCTGAAATCCAGCATGACGGCCCCATGGCCAGCATGGATACCTTGCTGGCAACAGCAAAATCGCAAAATCCCGGCTATGTTCCGTTATACATGTTCCGCGAAGAGGATGAACCCTTGCAGTGGTTCGTCACCATGGCCAAAACGGCCGATGCTACCAGCGGATTCAAATATGTGGTCATGGATGCACGTAACGCGCAGGTGCTGGGTGAACCACCGGCCGAAGAAGGTTTCATGTATGTGATGTTCAAGCTGCATACCGATTTGTTTGCCGGTTTGCCTGGCATGCTTTTTCTGGGCTTCATGGGCTTGCTGCTGGTGATTGCCATTATTTCCGGGGTCGTGCTTTACGCGCCTTTTATGCGCAAATTAACTTTTGGTGATATACGGCATCAGCGTGGAGAGAAACTGAAGCGCCTGGATGTGCACAATATGGTGGGCATTGTCACCTTGAGCTGGTTTTTCGTGGTGGGCGCCACCGGGGTGATCAATACCTGGGCAGACTTGCTGGTGAAGTACTGGCAATCCGACCAGATGGCGCAAATGATTGCGCCTTACAAGAATTTGCCACCGCCGACTCAATTGGCTTCATTGCAACAATCCATGGAAGTCGCACAGAAAACCGAACCTGACATGGAGTTAGGGTTTATTGCCTTCCCCGGAACCAGTTACACCAGCCAGCATCATTATGGCATTTTCATGCGCGGAGATACGCCCCTGACTAAGCGCCTGTTCAAGCCCGTGCTGGTGGATGCACAAACTGCCACCTTGACCGATAGCCGGCCCTTGCCCTGGTACCTGGTGGCCTTACTGGTTTCACAGCCATTGCATTTCGGTGATTACGGCGGCATGTCTCTGAAATGGATATGGGCGGTGCTGGATATCCTGAGTATCGTAGTGTTATGGACCGGCCTCAAAATCTGGTGGAGAAAACGCCATCAGGTCATACCAGCTGTTTATGTGGATACGATGACTCATCGTCATAGCATGCAACCGCATCAGGGATGAGTGATTACCATGAAACATCAATCTTTCACCCAAATATTTTTCTGGCCAGTCGTGATTGCCGTCATTTCATTGGCCGGATTGATCTTCGCGCTGGTCTATGATGATGACCTGGAAGTGATGGCAAATGCCGCGGTGGCATTACCAGTGATCGTGGCTTTTTATTACTATTACTTAAAGCCAGACCGTCACCCAAAGCCGAAGCCAGTGCTAAAGAACAGGCAATAAACCGCTTTCTAACCAGCCAGCCATCGAGTGTTTTAACTCCAGTAGCCAGCCAATATTTTTATCTGGACGAATGGAGAAATCATGCGAAAAAAAGTAACACAATGGTCACAAGGCCTGGCGATCCTGGCAGGCACAATGTGCCTGGTACAAGCGAGCGCACAGGCAGCAGACCGCTGCGATGTCACGGTGGAAGCCACGGATGCAATGACTTTCAGCACTAAGGAAATTGCAGTGCCTAAAAGCTGCAAGTCCTTCACTATCAATCTCAAACATACCGGCAAAATGAGCAAAAACATCATGGGCCATAATCTGGTCATCAGCAAACAGGCTGATGAGCAAGCCGTGTTGCAGGACGGCAGTAAGGCAGGCGTTACCCAGTCATATGTCAAACCGCAAGATGCGCGTGTGGTCGCCGCAACAGCCATCGTGGGCGGTGGTGAGAGCACCAGCACTTCATTCGCACCTGCAAAACTCGATGCTGCCGGCAATTATGTATTCTTTTGCTCCTTCCCTGGCCATGCTTCCATGATGAAGGGCACCCTCAAGCTTATTTAAGCCCTGCTAGTAATTACACTGTCGCAAGACATCAGTGGCCGGCATGGATATCCTTTGCCGGCCATTTTTTGCGGTGCGTACGTCCTTAAAGATTTATTTTCTTGATTGATTAAATGATAATAGTTATCATTTATCTTGCAAGCCAACGAGTCATTGCTCCTGTAGCCAGCATTTCTTTTATAGGGGAGCCTCATGTACAACAGCCGCTTGCAGTCCAAGCCTTCATTTCGTCATCGTCGTTTATTAGCCGCTCTCATGCTTGCGATTCCGTATCAGGGGTTCGCAGAAGAGCTGGTGCAAAAAGAAAACCTGGATTCATTGCCTGAAGTGAAAGTCACTTCCAAGGCGGAAAAAGACCAGCCTTCGGAAAAAACAAAGTCCTACACGGTGGAGTCTACTTCCACCGCCACACGCTTAAATACGAGCATCCGTGAAACACCGCAATCCATCTCGGTCATTACCCGTGAGCTACTGGATGATTTTCGTGTATTTAGTGTCAATGATGCCCTGTCTTATGCAACGGGTATTAAGGTGGAACAGTTTGAAACAGACCGCACCGAATATACGGCACGCGGTTTAAACATTACCAGCTTTCAAATAGATGGTCTGAACTCACCGATTAGTTTTAGTGGCACGAACTATGGCGATCTGGATATGGCGGTGTACGACCGCATTGAAATATTGCGTGGTGCCAACGGTTTAATCGCCGGGACCGGCAATCCTTCTGCCACCATTAATTTTATTCGCAAACGTCCGACAAGAGAGTTTCAGGCGAAAGCCAATGCCTCTTTAGGCTCTTGGGATAATCGTCGTCTGGATGCTGATGTCTCTAGCGCCCTGAATGAGGATGGTAGTGTGCGTGGGCGTCTGGTTGTAGCGAATCAAAATAAAAACTCTTATCTTGATCGTTACAGCACAGAAAGAAACGTGGTGCATGGTGTCATTGAAGCAGATTTAAGTGAGAGCACAAGTCTCGCCATTGGTCACACTTATCAGAAAAACGATGCCAGCGGCAATAACTTCGGTAGTTTGCCTCTGTTGTATTCTGATGGCAGCAAACGACATTACAAAGTATCTGATTCCCCGGCCACAGATTGGGCTTATATGAAGGTGGATACCCATATCAGCTTTGCTGAACTTACTCATTATTTTAATAATGAGTGGAAATTGAAAGGGCAGTTAACCCACAAAGATACGACTTCCGAAGGACGCTATAACTATATAGATGGCTACGAAGACCGAGCGACTGGCCTGGGTAGCTATACCAGCTACCCTTATATTTACAGCTTTGCAACCAAAGACCACGTTGCAGATATTTATGCCAACGGGCCTTTTGAGCTGGCAGGCCGTAAGCATGAGCTGGTAGTGGGTGCCACCTGGAGCAAGTCTTATATGAAAGAATACTCACGCATAGGCGACACAATGGGTAATGTCTCTGTGGTTAGCTTTGATGATCTGGGCCATTTCCCGATGCCAAATTTCGGGCCTAAAGGTAAAGATTCCGATTACCAGAGCACCACGACCAATCTCTATACCGCGGCCAAGCTTAATCCAGCCGATAATTTAAAGGTCACGGTGGGTGGCAGTTTGCTGAGCTATGAGTTAAAAGGTGTTGCTTATACCGTTGACCAAATAGCAAAAGAGAATAATAAATTCACACCTTATGTGGGTGCTGTCTACGATTTGAACGATGCGCACTCCCTGTATGCCAGCTACGCAGGTATTTACAAGCCGCAAGTGGAAAGAGGCGCTAACCTTAAACCATTAGCCCCATTAAAAGGTAAAAACTATGAGGCGGGTATTAAAAGTGAGTGGTTCAATAAAAAATTGAATAGCTCATTTGCGCTGTTTAAAACCGAGCAGGAAAATCAAGCGCAGCCTGTGGGCACAAATGGCACCATCACCACCTATGAAGGCATTCAGGCCACGACCAAAGGCTATGAATTTGATGTGTCCGGTGAAATAACCGATCACTTGAGTATCAATGCTGGTTACACGCGTTTGATGAGCGTGAAAGGTGAGAATGATCAAAATGTAAACCCATTCGTCCCCAGGCATCTGGTACATCTGACAGCGGTTTACAAGGTGCCATCTATTGAAAATCTGAAAGTGGGCGCAAGCGTTAATTGGCAGAGTGAAACGCATGTGGATATTCAGCTTGCAACATTGGCTGACGCTGTACGCTATAAGCAGGACAGTTACGCCGTTTTGAACCTGATGGCTAATTACAAAATTGATAATCACTGGGATGCGGCTGTTAACCTGTATAACGTGACCAACGAAAAATACCTGTCCAGTTTAAGGTACGCTTATTCAGGCCAGGCCTATTACGCTGCGCCAGCAAGTGCAATGGCTACCCTCACATGGACATATTAACCAGACTTGTGTTGCTGATGAATGACAACGGATTTCGCATATCGAGACAGTATAGTTTTGTAAAATCAGTTGATTGGGAAAATGATAATTATTATCATTTGTCGTGATTAATGATTCCCAATGAATACAGAAAATTTCAATGACTATCAATAAAAATACAACATTCCACATGCGCTTTTTACCCAAAAAATCTGTGATTGCAGTGATGCTGGCTTTTACAGCAAGCCCAGTATTTGCGGAGGATGTGGAAGAAGGGCAAAAAGGCACTGTTACCTTGGGAGAGATAGCTGTAGTCGGGTCTGCAGATAAATCTGGAGACAATTTCAAATCATCTGCCCAATCTGTTTCGGTGATTGATGAACAAGCGATCAGGAATGTGGGGTCTAACAAAAAGCTGGATGATTTGCTGGGTTATGAGGCAGGGGTGCTGTCTCAACAGTTTGGTGCAGACAATAAGACCAACTGGTTTAAAGTCAGGGGGTTTGATGCGAATACCACTTTAGATGGCACAGCTATATCCAATAATGGATTTTTTGTCTGGGAGCAGGAAATTTACGGGCTGGAAAAAGTGGAGGTTCTCAAGGGCGCAAATTCATTCAATTATGGCGCTACTGATGCAGGCGGCACCATTAACCTGATATCCAAACGCCCTATGAGTGAGGTTGCAGGCGAGTTAAGTGTCAGTGTGGGCAACTTCGATAGAAGAACTGTCAAAGGTGATTACAATGGCATTCTTAGTGATTCGGTACGCTATCGCTTAGTTGGTCTGTATTCCAAAGGCGACTTCCCGATTCGCCATACCGGCATGGAACAATTCTATTTTGCACCTAGCCTCACTTGGGATATCACAGACCGTACCAGCCTCACCATTTTAGCCAGTATGCTTAAAAAGAAAGGCACTCCCACCAATGGTTTTATGCCGGGCTGGGGCTCTCTGATTGCAACGCCATTTGGGAAAGTCGGCTACCACACCAATCTTGGTGAGCCTAGTCGTGATTATTTTGACCGTAAGCAATACTCTATTGGTTATGAGTTTAGTCATGACTTTGGTCAACAGTTCAAATTTACGCAAAACTATCGTTACGGCAAGATGGATCATGACTTCGTAGGCGTATTTGCGTGGCGCAAGAATGCTGCTGATGACAGGCTTGCTGATCGCGGTTACTCCTACCTCAATGGAGACTCAACAGTCCATAGCGTTGATAATCGCCTGAGCAAGACATTCCAGTTTGGAGAAATCCAGAATACGGTCATGCTAGGCTTGGACTACAAGCGTAGTAAAGCCGATGCAAAAAACAATGGCTTCGGATTCGTACCACCGATTGACATGTTTGCGCCAGTTTATGGCTCTCCTTTTACTGTCTCAGGAGGTCCTTATGACCTTAGTCTTAAACAGCAAGGGACTTATATATTCAATAAATTTAATTGGGATGACACTGTTTTAATCAATTTGGGTCTTCGAAATGACCACTACGATAGCCGTTCCTTGATCGGTACTGCAGATAACTCTGCCAATGGAAACAAAAACACACATAATGCGAGCGTAATGCTACGCACTGCGCATGGCCTCTCACCTTACGTCAGCCACTCCACCTCATTTAATCCCCTGCTAGGCGCAGATGCATCAGGCCGGGGATATAAACCGTTTGAAGGGGAGCAGTTGGAGATTGGTCTGAAATATGAGCCTACATGGATGAGAGCAAGTTTCAATCTGGCACTATTTGACTTAACTGAAAAAAATGCCTTGATTTCAAACGCTTCTAATATTCAGACTCAAGCGGGTGAAAGACGCAACAAAGGTATAGAGCTGCAATCTGATTTGCGAATTAATGATAATGTTTCTGCCAGGGTCAGTTATACCCGAAATAATGCGAAGCAAGATATTAACGGCCCCCGCACTGTCAGAGCGCCATTGATTCCTGATAATCAGGCTGCAGTCAGAGTCACTTACAAACATACCCAAGGTGAGATATTAAATGGTTTGAAATTGACCTTGGGTATCCGGTACAACGGCAGCACCGAGGATCAAATTAATTATCCTGGTCAGAAAGTGCCTTCTTATACGCTGGTGGACGCCATGGCAAGTTATCCGGTTTCCCAGAATTGGAGTTTGCAAGTCAATGCCTCTAACTTGTTTGACAAAGAGTACCTCAGTGCATGTGACTTTTATTGCTACTACGGCACCTCCCGTACTGTCGATGCCCAGTTGACCTACTTGTGGTAATTTTGCGTAGCTTCTGCCTGGTTTTACTTTGAATATGCGAGTCAAACCACGGCATCCAGTGGCGGATTCCTGGTAATGGTTATCTTCTTGGGATGCCGCGTACAGCCACTATCAGTGCACAACTGGATTTTTAGGCATTTTATACATTGTCCAGTCGGTTATAGATTTACATAAAAATAATTGCATATATTAATGGGAATCGTTATCATTCCATTTCATAATAAGTAAGTGATATTCGCTAAAGGCTGTTGAACGATTCAACAGTCTTTTTTCTTTATACCAAAATAATCAAACGGGAATTTAGATGATATTTCCACAGAAAAAGATTGCTGTTGCCGTATTTTTTGCAATGAGTGTTAGTCATGTGATGGCTGAGGAAAAGAAAGAGAGTGCAGAAGCGCCTGAGACCTTGGGAGAGGTAGAAGTTAAGTCTGCTATTGACCCGACAACACTGGCCAAACCATATGCTGGAGGCCAGGTTGCCAGAGGGGGCAGTCTGGGCGTTTTGGGTAATCAGGATGTGATGGACGTGCCTTTCAGCACAATCAATTACACTTCTGAATTGATCGAAAATCAACAGGCTAGAAGCGTTGCTGATGTTGTAGTCAACGACGCATCCGTGCGAGCACTCACAGCCCCTGGCGGCTTTGGTGATCAATTACAGATCAGGGGATACACAGTCAATAACGAAGATATCGGGATGAATGGATTATTCGGTTTGACGCCAACTACGCGTATTCCTTTGGAAATGGTGGAACGCGTACAGGTCCTCAAAGGTCCTGGAACATTTGTAAACGGTATTCCACCTAGTGGCAGTATTGGTGGTTCCGTAAATCTGGTGACAAAGCGCGCGGGTAACGAACCACTTACCAGATTGACCACATCCTTTCTGGGAGAGTCGCAGTTTGCCGCTCATATCGATGCCGGTCGTCGTTTTGGCCAGAATAATGAGTGGGGTGTAAGGGTTAATGCATTACAACGCTCAGGTGAAAGCACCATAGATAAAGGTGATCAGAAAACAGGACTTGTCACTTTAGGGGTCGATTATCTGGGCGAAAAATTACGCTGGTCGTTTGATGCCATGGTGCAAAATGATGATATTCGTGAATTCAGACCACAAGCAACGGCAGCAGCAGGTTCTACACGTATCCCCTCTGCCCCCGATGCACGTAGAAACTTCTATCCAGGAACCAAGCTGGATTACAAGAATAAGACATTCATGAGTAATATTGAATATGACGTCAACTCTAATGTCACCTTGTATGGTGGAATCGGATACACAGATTTCTCATACGATCAGACTTTCCCATCAGCGGTTGGTGGCATTGGCCCCAACGGGAATTTTGCTGCGAGAAATGCCTGGTATGATTTTTATAGCAAGACGTTTGTTTCCAATGCCGGTGCTCGTTTCAAATTTGCAACTGGAAATGTGGGGCATACGGTCACATTGGCCGCTAATCGTTTGAATCAGGAAACCGGGAATTTCTATTTGGCGACAACTGGGACTAATCCTTCAAATGTCTATAACCCATCTCCATTGCCAGCCATGGGAGGCGCAAGAAACTCTCCGGAAAGAGGGCAGGAAAATGTGCTGACCAGTTATGTGCTGACCGATACGCTGTCATTCTTGGATGAGAAAGTTCTAGTGACACTGGGTGTGCGTGATCAGACAATTGAACAGAAAAACTATAATACGGCAACGGGAGCTAAAACCAATAGTTATGAGGATGATGCTGTATCGCCACTGGCAGGCATTGTTGTTAAACCACTCGATAATGTGGCTTTATACGCTAACCATACCAAAGGCCTGACTCGCGGAAGTATAGTGCCTGTTACAGGTGGATTCAGTAATCCTAATGAAGCGTTAGCACCTTACAAATCCACACAAAATGAGGTGGGCGTTAAGGTCGACTTTGGGCGAATCACAACGATGGTCAGTGTATTCCAGATTGAGCGACCAAACCTGGATACTGATCCGGTTACCAATCGAAGAGGCTATATGGGTGAGCAGCGTAACCGCGGGCTGGAGATTTCTGCTTATGGTGAATTAACCAGCGGTTTGCGTTTCATGGCAAGCAGCATGTTTAATGACCCAAAAGTAAAAAGCAAGTCAGCACTCACCGATGGAAAAGATGCTGTAGGCGTGCCCGATTTTACTGCCAATCTGGGGTTGGATTGGGATACACCATGGATTGAAGGCTTAAGCTTGAATGGACGGGTTATCGGTACCAGTTCAGGTTATTACGATGGCGCGAATACCTTTAGTGTTCCGGGGTGGACACGTCTTGATATTGGTGCCCGTTACGTGACGCAAGCAGCTGGCAAGCCTATTGTGCTTCGTGCCAACCTTGAAAATGTACTGGATAAGAACTACTGGCTGCAAAGCGGAACTTTCCTCACTGTAGCTGCACCACGTACGTTATTATTATCAGCGACTATCGATTTCTAATTTTTGTATCCTACTATGTCACTCTCAACTCCAGCCAAAGGTTCATTGCGTCAGATATTGCTTATTTGTCATCGTTGGCTGGGGTTGGCAAGTGCATTATTTCTGTTGCTCACCGGCCTCACCGGCGCAATTATTTCCTGGGATCATGAGCTGGATGAGGTCCTGAATCCGGAGCTGATGCATAGTGCTTCTCAGGGCCCACATCAGTCTCCGTTTGTGCTGGCCAGGCAGGTAGCAGAGCGTTATCCGCAAGTACAGGTAAGCTCTATCCCTTTAATGACAGAAGAAGGGCATGCGCTAGTCATCGGTGTCAGGCCGTTGCCAAACCCGCCCGACGGACTGGAGCCGGTCAAGTTTAACCAGGTGTTTGTCGACCCTGTCACCGGGCAGGAGCTGGGCAAGCGTGAATGGGGAGCAGTCTGGCCGCTTGATCGCACGAATGCAGTCTCTTTTCTTTACAAGCTGCATTACAGTCTGCACTTGCCTGAAATGTGGGGCATAGACCGCTGGGGCATGTGGTTGTTAGGTGGCGTGGCGGTGATCTGGCTGATAGACAGTTTTATCGGCTTATATCTGACGTTTCCCAAGCCAGCCAGAAAACTACAGACACGATTGCACAAAGCGCAGGCGACGCACCATGCCAGCCAGGCTTCATTCTGGCAGCGCTGGTGGCCGGCATGGAAAATGCGCTGGAACAGCAGTACGCATAAACGCTATTTTGACATGCATCGCGCCTTCGGTTTATGGACCTGGGGGCTGCTGATTATTCTGGCTTTTTCGGCGACGGCACTCAATTTGTATCGCGAAGCATTTATCCCTGTCATGAAGACTGCGTTTACATTGACGCCGACGCCTTTTGACTTGCGCCCGCGTGTGCCGAGATCACAGCAACAGCCGCCGAAAATGGATTTCGAGGAAGTGCTGGCACTGGCTAAACAGGATGCGAAGGCTAAAGGCTGGCAAGAGCCTGCCGGGCGTATTTCATACAGCGCGGCTTTCCAGTTGTTTAATGTGTATTTCTATTATCCTGAAGCCGACCATGGCGTGGCGGGTGCAGGACATAAGCGGCTTTATTATGATGCGACGGATGCGCGACTGATTGGACATGCCATTCCCTGGCAGGGCACGGCGGGTGATCTGATCGTGCAGGCGCAATTCCCGCTGCATTCGGGCAGGATACTGGGTGTGCCTGGCCGGGTCCTGATTTCTGCCATGGGCCTGGTGGTGGCCATGCTGTCTGCTACAGGTATTTATCTGTGGTGGAAGAAGCGCAAAGCCAGGAAGGTATCTGCTGCGATTGTCTTCAATGGCAACCTGCCGCCACAATCCCGCCTGAAACTGGATTAATAGACATCGCGACGGTAACGGGCAGAAGCTGTCAATGTAGCCATGGTGGCGTCGCCCAGTATCTCCTGCAACTGGTGATGGACGGCCGGGGCCATGCCGCTGGCGCTACCGCACACATAAATGGCCGCTCCTTGCGCTACCCATTGCCTGATTTCTTCTGTCAGCGCTTTCACCTTGTCCTGTACATAAATGCGCTCTGCCTGGTCACGTGAAAATGCCGTGGCCAGTGTGGTGAGTACGCCTTGGGCCTGCCATTGCTGCAGCTCTTCCGCAAAATAAAAATCATGCGAGGCATTGCGCTCACCAAAAATCAGCATGTTCTGATAATGGCCTTGGGCAATACGCGCTTTGAGATGCGCCCTGAGTCCGGCGATGCCGGTGCCGTTGCCGATCAGGATCAGCGGAATATTGCCTGCGGGTGCATGAAAGGCACTGTTTTCGCGGATGCGCAATGCAATTGCGCTGCCTATGGCGGCATGGCTGGTTAACCAGCCGGAACCTATGCCTAACCGGCCATCCGGGTAATGCGTCTGCCGGACCAGTAACTCCAGCTGCTGATCCTGCGGGATAGAAGCAATTGAATATTCGCGATGGGGTAGCTGTTTCAGCGTTTGTACCAGGGTTGCGGCTTTCAGTCCGGACAATGATTGCATCTCGTCGTGCGGTAACAGTTTGTCCAGCAAGGCATCTTGCAAGGTCAGACCTTCGGCGTTGACGGGCGTGCTGCCATCCAGCGCCAGGGTGGCCAGAAACTGCGCAACTGCCTGCGGAGAATTACGTGGCCCGATTTCTGCAATATCGCCTGCCTGCCATTGCATGGCACCGGCTTGTGCCGATAGGCTTAGGTGGAACACCGGTGCACCGGTGCTGCCAGCATTGAGCACTGTGCGAGAAATCAGCGTCCAGGGCTGGTAAGCAGGCGTTTCCCAGTCCGGCATTTCGGTATTGTGCGCCAGCAATCCCAGTTGGTATTGCCAGTGCCGCAATGCGCCATCATCAAGGTGATCGACTTCAATCAGGTCGAATAATGGCATGGCATGCACCTGCTGCAACCAGGCATCCAGTGTATGGCCAAAGCCGCAGAAAAAGGTGTAGCCGGAATCGCCCAGCGCCAGGATCGCGTATTGCAGGTGAGAAAGGCTGAGATCACTTTGCATGACCTTTTGCTGGAATGCTTCCGCATTGTTGGGCGCATCGCCTTCGCCGGTCGTACTGACCACAAACAGGATGCGGTTGAATGCTTGCAGGGTGTTAGCCTTCACGGCAGATAGAGGCAGGATTTCAGTCTCCAGCCCTGCCGCGTTGAGTGATTCGGCGGTTTTTCTGGCAATCGCCTCGGCATTGCCGGTCTGGCTGGCATAGGCCACCAGCAAGCTGTTGTGGTCGCGAGAGTCGTCAGTCGTTTGTGTGGTTGCTAAGGCGGTATTTTTCTTGTGATGGCGCCGGAATATCCAGACGCAGAACAGCAGGTAAAGGAAAATAATGCCGAGTGCTTGCAGGGTGTGGTTCATGGGAATAGGGTGCGGTAACAAATACTCAGATCAATGATCAGGGATAAACAAATTATCAGGGAAAACCATGTCCGTCTGCATGCCTGCCGGTTATTCCAGCATGGCCTGCAGTGCCGGGGAAAAATGTTCCTGCAAGCCGTCTGCCTGTTGCTCGGTTAACAGCGTGGCAATATTGTATTTGCTGGCGTATGCCAGCGCAGCGGGCACGCCCATCACGGTAAACGCCGTGGCCAGGGCATCTGCCTGCATGCAGGTGTCGTGCAGCACGGTGACCGAGACCAGGGCGTTGACACTGCGGTCTACCGGATAACCTGTTCTGGGGTCTATGGTATGCGCATAATGGCGGTGATCGTGCGTGAAATAGCGCCGGTAATCACCGGAAGTCGCCACCGCCAGCCCATATAAGGCCACGATGGATTCTGTTGCCTGTACCATGTCAGGAGGGGTTTCCAGCGCGATCCACCATGGCTGGCCATCCGGTTTAAGGCCTGCGCCGTACAACTCGCCACCCACTTCTACCAGGTAGTTGTCTATGCCGGCCTGCTGCAAGGCACTGGCGACCCGGTCCACGCCGTAACCTTTGGCGATGCCGGAAAAATCCACATAGGCATTGCCCGGTTGCCACAGGCGCTTATTCTCGCGGTCCAGTTGCAGGCGTTGCCAGCCACAGCGGGTTTGTGTCTTGCTGATCTCGCTGGCGTCCGGCGGGGTGCTGCGCTGGCCGTGCGGGCCAAAGCCCCATATATTCACCAGCGGGCCTATGGTCGGGTCAAAAGCGCCCTGAGTGTCTGCGGCGAGGTTGAGGGCGCAATCCATCACGGTAAAAAACGCTTCCGGTAATGTGTGCCAGGTATTGGCATCAGCCGAGTTAAACCGGCTCAGGCTGGAGTCCGCCTGCCAGGTACTCATCTGGCTGACCACCAGGTCCAGCGCATCCTGTATCAGGGTGCGTACTGCTTCAGGCGCGTGCTGCGGGGTCTGGATATAGCGGACAGTCCAGCTTGTGCCCATGGACTGCCCGTTCAAGGTGACCTGATCGCCAGCGGGCAGCGCTGACGGCAGTGTGTGCAGATGCTGGGGAATCAGGACACGGCGCATTGTTTATTGCGGTAGCACTTCCAGCGTCAGCACATAGGACAGGGTACGTTCTTTTGCGATCTTGTTGGAGACATGGTCGTCCTTGAAGTCGGCATCCAGCCAGTACATGCCCGCCTGGTCAAAGCTCACTTTGATTTTGCCGTTCCTGTCTGTTTTGTAGTTTTGTGCTTCCGGGGCATTTCTGTAGCGGACCTGGTCACGCACAATGGCGACTTCTACATCTGCGGTCGGTTTGCCATCCACGAGGAAGGTCAGCTCCACCGGCTCACCTGTTACCAGGTCATTAGGGTGAGTGCTCGCTACCAGTTCCAGACCTTTGTTGTAAGGCTTGAGTTCTGAAGGGTTACCCAGCGTAATATAGTTTTCCACTCTGGTATCGGTTTCAGAAATCTTCACATCTGTGGCATCGGCCGGTACTTCTTTTGCGAGGGCTTCAGGAGTGCCCATAAAGCGTTTGGATTTGTTGTCGCTGTCTTTCCAGTTGGCACGGAAACCCGAGCGCACCAGCTCCACGCGGTAGGTGCCTTTTTTGTCGAACCTGGCATCAAACACGGTGCGTAATTCGCCTTTCAGCACATTCACTGGTGTCACTTCGCCGCCATCCGGGGCGATAATCTTCAGCTCATCAGTCGCCAGCGGGCGGTGATCCAGTTGAAACGGTTCGCTGGAAGTGGCGGCATCAAATGTCACGAACTGGATGGAAGACAGCACGGTGCTGGATGGCCTGATCCACAGGCCATGTGCTTGTGCGTCCAAGGCTGAGACGCCCAGCGCCAGGGAAACCAGGGCAAGTATTTTTTTCATTGATGTATTCCTCAGGGTATTTTAATAATCGGGATTTCAGGAATCAGGGCTTTAAGGCTCAAGATTTCAAGACTCAAGGTTTTAAAACTCAGGGTTTCAAATCCACAACAATATTGCCTATTTCCTGCTGGCCTGCCCCTTTGACCTGCTCCGCTTTTTGTACCGGCCAGGTGAATGGCACGCGCACAATTTCACGGCCGCCTTTTTCACGTGCGGCTTCCACGGCGATATTGTATTGACCAGGTGGCAAGGCCCCCAGCGGTTTCTTGCCTTCGGTGAAAGTCAGTGACTGCTCGCCTACCGGGCGTGTCGCGCCGGAGACGCCATCAATCGGTAACGCCTGCTCGCGGCCACCTTTGCGCCACCACTGGCGCAAGTCCTTCAGCCATTTTTGCCCCTCGTCGCCGTTGGCAGCGCGTTTCTGGCTGTACCAGGCAGCCAGGGTTTGCTGCACACTTTGATCCGGTTTCTCAATCCAGATCGCCATGTAAGGACGATGGTATTCCGCAGTATTGATTTGCGGGATCGTCGCCTTGATATTGATTTCCCCGGCGTTGGCCTGGTTGTTGAACAGACCGGCCACCAGTGCCGGGATAAGCGCAGGAACCCATTTACGCATTGACGAATTCTCCTGAAAAAACTTAGTGAATAAATAAAATGATCAGCACCAGGGGCATCACTACACCCAGGCCCACCAGCGGCCAGGTTGATGGCCGGTTACCGGCATGCATGCTCAACATGAACAGGCCGGTGATGGAAAACACCAGTGCCGCCACTGAAAAAATATCCAGGAACCAGCTCCAGGCGGTGCCGGTATTGCGGCCTTTGTGCAGGTCGTTGAGATAGGAAATCCAGCCGCGGTCAGTCAGCTCGTAATTCACTTCGCCGTTGCTGCGGTCTATCACCAGCCAGGCATCGCCACCGGGACGCGGCAGTGACACATATACTTCAGCGTCAGACCATTCGCCCGGTACGCCAGCCAGTTCCACCTGCAAAGCATTGCTGATCCAGTCAGCGGTCGCCTGTGGCAAAGGGGCTTTGTCATCGGCAGGTTCGGCCTGGATCTGTTTCAGCAGCAGCGCTGGCACGGTGGCCGATTTTGTGGAAACGACAGGAGAGGATTCGATATGGCCTGCGTTATTCAGCGTGATGCCAGTCAATGCGAATAACAGCATGCCTACCAGGCAGGCGGCAGAGCTGATCCAGTGCCAGCGATATAAATGCTTGAGCCAGAATGCCCGGTTGGAATTAAGTTGTGTTTGCATCTCTGGCAATAAAATAAGTGAATGTGAATTCAGAATGTGCGATTGCAGGTTAAAGCAGGCAGTCACAATTCTTACTTATGTAAATGAGAACTAATATCATTGTAGCAGAATAAGACCTGTGCTAACCAGTACAAGGCCGCAGTGCGGTGTATCTTTTTGTATCGGCTGGTGCTGCTTTTAAATCTGCTTTTTTGACAGAAAGCCGCGCTGCTCAGTATTTATCTTCCGCCAGGATATCGCGATGAATGTCGTCCAGCGTGGCACAGCCGGTCAGCGCCATGGCGATTTCCAGCTCTTCGCGCAACAGGCGGATCAAATGTGCCACGCCCAGTGCTCCGGCAGTGGCCAGGGCATGAAGGTAAGGGCGGCCTATCATGACCGCAGTTGCGCCCAATGCACGGGCTTTTAGGATATCCGTGCCGCGACGGATACCGCCATCGGCCAGCACTGGCACCGCGCCATTCACTGCAGTAACTACATCGCTCAATGCAGAAAGTGTGGAAGGTGCGGTATCCAGCACCCGTCCGCCATGGTTGGACACCACCACGCCTGCGGCGCCGATGTCCACCGCTTTCGTGGCGTCGTCAGGATGCATAATGCCTTTGAACAATATTGGCAACTTTGTCTGCCGGACCAGCCAGGCAATGTCTTCCCATGTCGGTGCGAGGGTCATCAGTCCGTCAAAAACCGGACTCATATGTTCATCCAGCACCGGCAGGTTGACAGGTGCAACATTGGTTTGTGCTACCGCGGCAGGTACGGTAAAGCCAATACGCTGCTCACGGTTGCGTGCTCCGGATACCGGCGCATCCACCGTCAGCACCAGTACACGGTAACCGGCAGCTTCTGCGCGCTTGACCAGGATCAGCGTGGCGTCGCGATTGCCTTGCCAGTAAAGCTGGAACCATAGCGGGCCTTGCGCCTGGCTGGCAATGTCTTCCAATGGAATGGATGCCTGAGTGGAAACCACGGCTACGCCACCCATGACACCAGCCGCCAGCGTGGTCGCGAGTTCGCCCTGTTCATGGAATAAACGCTGTGTGGCCACCGGTGCCAAAATAATCGGGTGTGCGAGTTCATTGCCAAACAGGGTGCAGCGGGTATGCCCGCCACGCACATCAGCCAGTGCACGTGGCCATAAATTCAACGCTGGCCAGGCTGCCAGGTTGGCTTGCAGGGTATGCTCATCCGCCGCACCCCCTTGAAGATAGGCCCAGGTTTGTTCCGGCAGGTGCTGCCTGGCATAGCGTTCATAGTCGGCAGCACAGACAATATCCGCCGGAATCGCGGTTAAAGGCGCGGCTGCCATCAGCGGCTCCATTGCCTTAACAGGTTATGGTAATGGCCGGTCAAGGCCACGATTTCTTCCGAATTGCCAATCTGGCTGCGCAATTTGATCAATGTCATATCCAGGTTGAACAACATGCTGCGCTGCCAGGCATCGGGCACCAGGCTTTCTATCCAGGAAAACGCGGCGATGCGTTCGCCCGCCGTCACCGGCTCCACGCGATGCAGGCTGGAAGAAGGGTAAATAATCGCATCTCCTGCTGGCAGCTTCACTTCATGGCTGCCGTAAGTATCTTCAATAATCAGGTCGCCGCCTTCATAACTGTCGGGGTCGGACAAAAACACCGTGACCGAAATATCCGTGCGTACCCGCTGCCCGCTATATCTGTTTAACTGGATGGCATTATCAATGTGGTCACCATAGGTGCCGCCATTCGTGTAGCGGTTGAACATAAACGGCAATATCGATTGCGGTAACGCGGCGGACATAAACAGCGGATGCCGTTCCAGTGCGACCACAACGGTTTGCGCGAGTGATGGGTATTCAGCTGCTTCGGTGGAAAATTGCAGGTTGCGTTTCGCTTCTGCTGCCAATGGTCCGGCCGTGGCAGCACCATCCAGCCAGGGCCCGGCTTGCAGCGTCTGGCGTAATGTCTCTACCTGTTCGGGTGTAAATACTTCAGGGATATGTAGCAACATGAACGATCTCGCAACCAATAAAAAAGCCCGCCAGAATCAACTGACGGGCGTTTAGTTTAATGCATTTAGAACTTAATTTCTGCAGTCGCCATCGCAGCGCGAGGCAGGCCCATTACTACACGGGCGCCGCTGTTGTTCATTGTATTGATATATTCTTTGTTGAAGATATTGTATACATTGAGGCGCAGGTTCAGGTTCTTGTTTACAGCATAGGCAATCATCGCATCTGCCACGGTATAAGATTGAATTTCCGGCATGTTCTGGGTATCCGGATCAACCGTGGTTACCAAGCGTTTTTGCTCACCCATATAGCGCAAGCCACCACCCACGGTAAAGTTGTTATATGAGTATTGTGTCCATAGGGTCGCGCTGTATTCCGGAATCCAGCGTACGCCTGTTGACGTTGATACTACACCTGCATTGTTTTGACTATTTTGATCAAGCGCTTTCGCATTCATTTTGGTGAACCCGGCGGAAATCTGCCAATACTCGGTCAAGTTGCCTACTGCCATCAACTCGTAACCAGTGACACGGGTTTTACCCATCTGCGTGGCTTGGGTGGTCACAGGGTCAAATGAAGTCTGTTTGTCATTTTCTGTCCTGAATAATGCCGCAGTCACATTCAGTTGATCGTTTAACAGGTTCCACTTGGTACCAATTTCCAGATTATCCGTTTTTTGTGGATCCAGTGCGCTGTTATTCTGGTTGGTTGCTGTGGCAGATAAGGCAAAGTTTGCACTGGCTGGTGGTGTGTAGGAGCTACCGTAAGAAAGATACACGCTACCGTTGGTTGCTGGCTTATACAATATACCTGCTTTATAGCTGCTCAGGTTGTCAGAATCGCTCAGACTGAAAGGCGTTAAAGTTGTCACTGCAGGAACAGGATTGCCGCTTGGTAGTATTGATGCACCCCTGGATCTGGTGTCATACCGTTCAAAACGTACACCGCCATTCACTTGCCATTGATCATTCAAGTCAATGGTGTCGAATGCGTAAACTGCCATGGTTGAAGTGCGGCCTTCTGTATTAGCGCCATTCTCGTAGGGTTTACCCAGCAGGTCGCTATCGTTTGGATCATAAAGATTGGCAGGTGGGTTTGAAATGGCCGTGTAAGGTATACCGCTAGTTGTGGTAGTTGCGGTGCCAAAGCCTTTGTTTTTCTGCTTCTCGTAAATAAACTCTACTCCACCAGTAAATGAGTTTTTGAAACCGGCAATATCAAAAATTGTGTTCAGGCTAGTCTGGTTGATCAGGATTTCATCATCGCGGTCAACGCGTTGACGAGACCTTGCTACGGTCCAGGTACTAGGATCCGCAGACGCAGCACTGATTCCATTAACCCCTGTTAGCACGCGATCAATGGAAGAGCGACCATAGCGTGTAATATTGCGAACAGTAGTCTTGTCAGACAGGTCATATTCCAGCTTGGCAGTAAACATATCCGCATCTACGCGCTCATAGTCATTCTTGCTGCCGTAAAAGTTACTGCGATCTACCTTGTGGCCTGTATTTGCGAAAGAAGGTGGAGCGTTATAAAAACCGCTCATACCAATCGAAGGAATACCACCATCCGGCGTGTTGTCCTGACGGATATGCTGGCTGAAGAAATAACCGCGTGCGTCAGTGCCCAGGCCAAACGCAATCGAAGGCGCAATCGAGAAGTTCTGGTTATCCACGTTGTCACGTTTCTGGACGTCGCTTTCGGTGACCAGACCATTCAAACGCACGGCGATTGTGTCGCTGAGCGCCTGGTTTACATCAATAGTGGCACGCTTTTTATTGCCGGTGCCATAACCGAGCGTGGCGTAGTTGCTGTTGGTCAAGGTTGGCAGTTTGGTGATCAGGTTGACATAACCGGAGGCAGCGCCACGGCCAATATCGGCACCGGATGGACCTTTGACCACTTCTACCTGCTCGGTGTTAAACACGTCACGTGACACGGCGCCCAGGTCGCGGATACCGTCTACAAACAATTGGTTGGAAGCGTTAAAGCCGCGCATGGAGAAAGTATCACCGGCGGAAGTATTGCCGTTTTCACCCATTTGCATGGTAATGCCGGGCGTGTTGCGCAAGGCATCGGTCAGTGTGAATACGCCTTGATCGCGCAACAGTTCTTTTTTAATGACCTGTACGGTTTGTGGGGTATCCAGCAATGGCTTGGTGAATTTGGTGTTGGCAGATTCATCCGCTTTAAAGGTTTCAACTTCTTTTTTGGATTTGACGGCGACCTCTGGAAGCTCGGCTACGTCATCGGCGGCCATGGCCGTCATGGAAAAAGTAGCAGCAACCAGGGCTGCAATGCGCGCGGAATTGTGTTTGCGGCTGCGAATATAACTCACGGTTCTTTCCTCAATTAAAGTGATATCTCGCTGGCTACAAGGACTATCCGTTGGCTTGCTTGATGTGATGGTTGTTAGTAATTTTCCAGATGAATATTTATACTGTGATGGCGTTGTCTGGCGTGCTTCCTGATGAAGGCGTGCCGGTCTCTGCTGCTTGCACTCATTGATTTATTTCAGTCTTATGTGTGACTGGTGTTAGTTGCCGTAGCTTGTTTTTTCGCTAGCACATGACAGGCAAGTGCAGTTTGTCAAAACGTATCGAAGTGTATAAATATGTATCAAAGCGACGTAATGATAACTGTTCTCATTTATAATTGCAAGTATTAGACATGATACAAGTCGATATGAGATTTGCAGCCAGCGTAATTGCGCTGGCTGTTTTAGCGTCTAACAGGGTGAAATAAGTCTAAACGAGCAAATGTTTGCGGTAACTGTCAGGCGGAAATCATCGTGTCCAGTGATTCGATGCTGGTTGCCTTCAGCGTCGCTGCCGCGATTGGTATTTTCTTCGGCTTCTATCCGGCCCGGAAAGCAGCCAGGCTGAACCCGATTGAAGCGTTGCGCTATCAGTAACCTGAACGGAGTAAATCTGTCTCCAGCGTTAATCCGTTTCCAGTGGAGGTGCGACTTTTAGAACTTCTTCCACTGTGGTCACGCCCGCAGCCACTTTTTCTGCGCCATTCAGCATCAATGGCTGCATGCCCGCCTGGCTGGCGGCCTGGCGCAGTTGCAGCAAATCTGTTTCCGGTGTGATCATTTTGCGAATTGCCGGTGTCAGCGTCAGCATTTCATAAATGCCGGTGCGGCCACGGTAGCCGGTATGCCTGCACTCCTGGCAGCCGACAGCTTTCATGACTTTACGCGGCTTGGCCGCTTTGAACGGGTGCGTGACGCTGGCCCATTCGGTATCTGAAATCTCTGCTTCGGTTTTGCAATGCGGGCACAGAGTGCGCACCAGGCGTTGCGCCATAATGCCCAACAAGCTGGAGTGGATCAGGTAGGCCGGTACACCCAGGTCCAGCAGGCGGGTGATGGCAGAAGGCGCATCATTGGTATGCAGGGTGGATAAGACCAGGTGGCCGGTCAGCGCCGCCTGAATTGCCATGTCGGCGGTCTGTTGGTCACGGATTTCGCCGACCATGATGATGTCCGGATCCTGCCGCATCAGCGTGCGTATGCCTTCGGCAAACCCCAAGCCTATGTTCTGCGTGACCTGCATCTGGTTGAAGGCAGGTTCTATCATTTCAATCGGGTCTTCCACGGTACACACGTTGACTTCAGTAGTCGCCAGTTGCTTGAGCGTGGTGTACAAGGTTGTGGTTTTGCCGGAGCCGGTCGGGCCGGTGACCAGGATGATGCCGTTAGGCTGGTGCGTCCATTGCGACCACTGCTCGCTCTGGCGTTTGGAGAAACCCAGCAGTTCAAAGTCTTGCACCAGGATATCCGGTTTGAAAATCCGCATCACCAGCTTTTCGCCAAAGGCGGTCGGCATGGTGGAAAGGCGTAACTCGATTTCCTTGCCATCACTGCTGACGGTTTTGATGCGGCCATCCTGCGGGCGGCGTTTTTCCACCATATCCATGCGTCCCAGTAATTTGATACGGCTGGTGATGGCGTTCATGATGTTGCCGGGCAGCTGGTAGACCTGATGCAACACGCCATCAATACGGAAGCGCATTAAACCCAGGTTGCGGCGTGGCTCCAGGTGAATATCACTGGCGCGTTGTTCAAACGCATATTTAAACAGCCAGTCGACAATATTGACCACGTGCTGTTCATTGGCGTCGAGCTGGCGGTCCTTGCCCAGCTCAATCAACTGTTCAAAATTCTGCACGCCGACAATCTGCCCGGCCTTGGCGGCGTTGGCAGACTGGATGGCGGCAGACAGCTGGTAGACCTCAGGCAGGTAGCGCTGCAGATCCAGCGGATTCACCATCACCACCTGGATACGCAATTTCAGCATGCGTTCCAGGTCCGGCAGCCATTCCTGGTGGAAAGGATCCGCCGTGGCAATGGTCGCCACGCCGTCTTTCATGGTCACCGGCATAATGCGCAACCGCTCGGCATACGCCTGCGACATGATTTGCGCCGCCGTGCTGAAATCCAGTTTCAGCGGGTCGATCTGGTAATAAGGCACATTCGCCTGTGCGGCCACGAAACGGCTTAATGTGTCTACTGTCAGCAGTTGCGTGGGCGTTTGCAGATCCGGCCATTTCTGTTCTGCCACAATCACAATCGGGTGGATTCTGGAGGTATCACGCTTGCGATCCTGATGCAGTTTTTCTGCCAGGGATTTATCTACACGACCATGGCTGACCAGCAGGCGCAGCAAGTCTGACAGGCGCAGTGTCTGTATGGTTTTGGGCAGCGGGAATTGGCTAGGGGTGGTCATGGCATATATGGGTAGAGAGTTTGGGAATGATGCAAAACTCATGCCATTGGGGAGTGGCAGAAATGGTCACTTATTGTGGTTAAGGGTAAAGAGGGGCGATGGGGAATTGGAGAGAGTGATGGTTCAAACGATAATTCTATAAATGCACGATGCGTTAATTGTCGTTCTGACAGCTTGCGCATTCAGCAAGCTGCCAGGAACTCAGACAGTCGCTCCTCTCCGCTTATTTTTCTCCGCTACTCGACTTTATGGGGTGGGATTTGTCTTGCGAAACTTACAGCGTAGCGGTTTGGACGGTTAAAAAATAAATTCTTCTGTTCAATTTGCTAATGGTGGCACTCGTCCGGTTTTCGGGGTCCCCATCTGCCGCGCTGAGTAGCGCAGGCAACGTGGGAGGTTTCGGCCATTGCCTGTTTGAGCTCCGCAACAAGCTATGCTCTGTGTGGCTTGTCAGGGCGAGTTTCAATGGCCGCCCACGCTGACGAGCAACGCAGGAAACAAGCGGAAGTTGGGGTGTCTTGTTTTTTGCCTTCTTTCTTATGGACAAGCATAAGAAAGAACGGTCGCCGAAAAGGCGAAATAAATCGCCCCGATAGAACACAAGCATTCACATATTAACTGCAATGATTTATATGGTGATCACAAGATCATCTGAATCCGCATACTATAGTCTGTCGCGTGTATATGCTTGGTCAACGCCCCCACCGAAATCCTATCCACACCCGTCTCTGCAATGGCCCGGACCGTGGTCAGGTCTACATTGCCAGAGGCCTCCAGCAAGGCGCGCTTCTGGTTGATGACAACGGCGCTGCGCAGTTCATCCAGCGTAAAGTTATCCAGCAAGATGCTTTTGGCCCCCGCATCCAGTGCCTGCTGCAATTCATCCAGCGTTTCGACTTCAATCTGGATATTATCGGTTTGTTTCATGGCAAATGCAGCCTTGAGCACGGCAGCAATCGAACCGGCGGCGGCAATATGGTTTTCCTTGATCAGAATGCCGTCATAAAGTGCCAGCCGCTGGTTGGCACCACCGCCTGCCAGCACGGCATATTTCTGTGCCAGTTTCAGCCCCGGCAGGGTCTTACGCGTGTCCAGTATTTTGGCGGGCAAGCCGGCAATGGCATCGACATAGCGGCGCGTATGTGTGGCAACTGCTGAAAGCGTCTGGATAAAGTTGAGCGCAGGACGTTCTGCACTGAGCATGGTGCGTGCATCGCCATCAATGGTGACCAGCACCTGGTCGGGCCGGATGCGGTCACCGTCCTTGACCTGCCAGTGTAATACGGCTTCAGGGTCCAGCTGTTCGAAACACTGCTGCACCCAGGCGCAGCCGCACACGATGGCGTCTTCGCGGCTGATAATGGTGGCGGAAGCGCGTGTACCCGCGGGAATCAGGGCGGCGGTGAGGTCGCCCTGGCCCATGTCTTCAGCTAAAGTGGCTTTGACCTGTTCTGCAATCTGGCTGGCGGTTAAGTAGGCGGGTAAGCCCTGGTAAAGTGTTGATTGAGTCATCCGGTTGTCTGCATGATTAAAAATTCTGCATGTGCCATCTAAGCCTATGCCAAAAGCTATTATAATAAAAGTGCCCCCGGACATCAGCTTTTCGTTGCGGGGTATTTTTTCGGAACAGGCAACCCATTCATTCTGGTTAAAATCACTATGCAGCTTCTCTATACGGTCAACAGTCCCTATGCGCGCAAAGTCCGCATCGTCGCTATCGAAAAACACATTGATCTTACGTTGACTGAGGTAGTGCTGTCAGCGGCAGATTGCCCGGTGAATAAGCATAATCCGCTGGGCAAGGTGCCTGTGCTGGTGCTGGATGATGACGAGAATTTATACGACTCACGCGTGATTGTGGAATATCTGGATCACCGCACGCCGGTTGCGCATTTAATTCCGCAGGACCATTGTGCAAAAATTAAAGTGCGTCGCTGGGAAGCGCTGGCAGATGGCGTATGTGATGCCGCGGTGGCGGTGATGCTGGAGCAGCGCAAGCCGGAAGCGCAGCAATCTGCGGCATGGATTGAGAAGCAGATGGCCAAGGTGACGGCAGGCCTGACCGTGCTGGATAATGACCTGCTCAAGAAAAAATGGTGTGTGAATGAGACTTTCAGCCTGGCGGATATTGCGCTGGGCACGACCTTGGGCTATATCGATCTGCGTTTCAAAAGTGCGCAATGGGATGGCAAATACTGGCAGGAAAAATTTCCCAACCTGGCCAAACATTACGGCGTACTGGTCAAACGTCCCAGCTTCAAGCAAACCATGCCGCAACCTTAATATCTAAAGCGGGGTGACGTCGTCGTCGCCCAGCAGGCTGTGCAGATTGTTTTTGTGGCGCAGCGTCTGACGTTCGTTCAGACGTTTCTGTGCGGCACTCGGGAAATCGGTAAAACTGATCAGGCTGCGTTCAATCAGGATATTGATTAAATCTTCCAGTACGCGTGCCAGCTGAATATCACTTTCGCGGAATGTGTGATGTTTTGTCAGCTCTTCGTCCAGGAAACTCAGGTAGTCCGCATCGGTATTGTCTATCTGCTCCCACTCGGCGGAGACGGGGGTATCCGGACTGGCAGCAATAATTTTCCCTTGTTTATTTTTTAAGATATAGGCCATCAGGTGTCATTCCTTGTCACTTTGCGTGAATATTATTCTTTATCAGGCAAGCACAAGCAATAACCATGCCCCACGGTTTAGAGGGCCCCGTTGATAATACCGCCGCCCAGACAGACATTGCTTTCATACACGACCACGCTCTGGCCAGGTGTAATCGCCCACTGGTGTTGACCAAAACGGATAGTGACCTCTTCATCATCAATCGCATCCACCTCGCAGGGGGCATCCGGCTGGCGGTAGCGCGTTTTTGCCGCATAAACCCAGTTGGTGCGCGGCTGCTCACCGCTGATCCAGTGCAACTGGCCTGCTTTCAGGCCGTCACTTTTCAGTAATGGATGGTCGTGGCCTTGCACCACAATCAGTTCATTACTCGCCATATGTTTGGCGGCCACAAACCACGGTTCGCCATTGCTATCGCGGCTACCGCCGATTTTCAATCCCTGGCGCTGCCCCAGCGTGTAATACATCAGGCCTTCATGCTCGCCGACCACTTTGCCTTCCGGTGTGCGCATGATGCCAGGCTGGCGTGGCAAATAGCGTTGCAGGAATTCCTGGAACGGGCGTTCGCCGATAAAACAGATACCAGTAGAGTCCTTCTTTTCGGCATTGATCAGGCCATGCTCACGTGCAATTTCGCGCACTTCACGCTTCAGGTATTTGCCCAGCGGGAATAATGTTTTGGATAACTGGGCCTGATTCAGGCGTGATAAAAAGTAGCTCTGGTCCTTGCTGCCATCATCCGCTTTCAGCAACTGGTAATTGCCAGGCTGGATAGGGTTCTCGCGTACCTGCGCATAATGGCCGGTCGCAATCATGTCTGCGCCCAGGCTCATGGCATGATCCAGGAAAGCCTTGAACTTGATTTCAGCATTGCACAGAATATCCGGGTTAGGCGTGCGCCCAGCCTGGTATTCCTGCAGAAAGTTAGTGAACACCCGCTCCTTGTATTCTTCGCTGAAATTCACAGCTTCGATATCGATACCGATTTTATCGGCGACAGACACGGCATCAATCAGGTCCTGCTTGGAAGAGCAGTATTCATCGGTGTCATCGTCTTCCCAGTTTTTCATAAACAGACCGGTGACGTGATAACCCTGCTGCTTCAACAGCAGGGCAGTGACGGAGGAATCAACACCGCCGGACAGTCCGACGATGACATGTGGCTTACTCATAATGCTTGGCCCAAATGCTTCAAAAGATCTAAAGGATAACGTTTGCCCGCCAGGTAATCCTGCACACATAACAACACCTGAGGGCTGCGCATCAGCTCACCTTCTGCGGCGATTTCCGCCTCGCTTTTCCAGACTGTACGGATAATGCCCTCATCGAGCGCACGCCCTGAATGATGCGCGCCTAATGTGCCGGTAAAAGCAAAGCGCAGATAAGTGACACCGTTGAGTGGATGTTGCCAGTGGTAAATGCCCACCAGTGCCTGCGGCGTGAAGTCGTAAGCGGTTTCTTCCAGCGTTTCACGGATGGCCGCGTCTATAATCGTCTCGCCTTCTTCCAGGTGACCGGCCGGCTGGTTAAAACGGTTGCCGCGGTCAGTAATTTCTTCTACCAGCAGGAACTTGCCATCCTGCTCAATAATCGCAGCGACAGTGACATTGGGTTTCCAATGGCGGGAAGCGGTAGATGGGGCGGGCGTATTCAAAATAACAGATTTCGGTAAAAACGTTATTTTACCGCCAAGTGCTTGATTGGGGAAAAGATAGTTTTTTGAAAAGGTGGAATGCGGGGGTACTCAAGAATCATGTGCCTGCCAGTTGCGGAAATAATCCTATCAAGCCATGGGCAATAAATTCCACTGACATGGCGGCCAGCACCAGCCCCATCAAACGGGTGACCACGTTGATACCTATGGTGCCCAGGTAATGGGTAATCACATCGGCTAATTGCAACAGGCCCCAGATAAATAGTGCAATCAGTGCCACCGGAATCACCAGACTGATATGCCCCCAGAAGCCAGGATGTTGCTGTGCCGTGAGTATCATGCTGGAAATTGCACCGGGGCCTGCCAGCAGCGGGATGCTGAGCGGCACAATGGCAATCACTTCACGCTCGTACATATCATGTGCTTCTTCAGCCGTCTGGCGTGTGCCACCCTGTTTGCCATGCATCATGGAGATGGAAATCAGCAGCAGCAAGATACCGCCACCGACCTGAAATGAGGGAATGCTGATGCCGAAGAAATTAAGAATGCTCTCTCCGATAAAGGCTGATACGCTTAAAACAATCAGCACGGTAATCGCCACAGTGCGTGCGGTTTGCGCGCGCTCTGCTTTTTTCCAGCCGCTGGTGGCGCTGATGAAAATAGGCAGGCAGCCAACCGGATTGACGATGGCGAGCAGCGCAATGGCGACTTTGAGCAGGTAAGTGTATTCGGTCATGTTGGTGTCCGTGACGACAGATTTCAGCTTGCCTGAAAAGGTCTGCCTTGGCAATGCGCCAGGCTCAGATTAAGTCAGGCTGGGCGTTTGTCAAAAAAGGCGATAGGCTGCGGTGGTGGCATCTGCAAGATGTTTTTGCGCACTTTGCCCATTACGTGCATTTCGCACGGTTTGCAGTCGAATTTGAGTGTGTATCTGTCGTTGCCACTGATCAGCGTCATCGGTTCTGCCGTCACCGTGCCTTGCACGCCAATCACACCTTTGGCCTCTTTCGGGCACAAACCGTGGCTGAAACGCAGGCAGTGCTTGGTAATCATCACCGGCACTTCGTCCAGCTCTTCATTGGCTTCATAGGCGCTGGCGATCAGCTTGACGCCATGCTTGTGGTAGAAGTCGCGTGCTTTCTGGTTGTAGACGTTGGCCAGATAGCTCAAGGTGTCCTGCGGATAAATGGCAGGTGGTTCTGCCGCTGCCCGTAATGCGGGGCGTTCGTAGCCTAGTGTTCTGACTTCAGTTAATTGTGCTATCGCATCGCGACGTAACTGATTGATTGTGGAGGCCGGTAAAAACCAGAACCGGGTCAGTTCCAGGCTGATGTCACGCGCCACAAAGTCGGTATTGCCCAGTTTGGCCAGGTTATCCCTGAGCGAGGTTTCTGCTTTCTGCACATCGTTGGCAGGTTGTTTCTCTGCGGTGATTTGCGCAGTGGCGCTAAAGCCCTGCTCATCGGTGAGCGTCAGGGCAAAGCCATCCTGGGTTTCATACAGCACGGCATCCAGAGCGATTTTGCGTGCAGCCGACTCTTTTTCCAGCAAACGCATAAACGCATGGTCACGGTTTCGGTACATCTGGGTGTTATTGCGGATATCGGCTGGCATTTCGTTTGGAAAAAGACGATATGTGTATTTATCCAGTGCCTGTACCGTGTTGACGCGCAGGCCAACCAGCTCTTTATGCACATCAAAAAAACACACGCCATCACCATTGTGCAGTTCGACCTCTGTCGCCACATCAATAAAATCTTTACCGACTTTGCGTACTTTTCCCAGTTCCTCACCAGAGAACTTAGGCGTATCAAACGCGCCAATATCCGCTTGGCGGCCATTGGCAAAATAGTCAGTTGCGCTGCGGTTAAAGGTTTTTTCCGGTTGCGGGGTAAAGGTATAGCTGGCATGTCCGGCAGAGGATTTACTGTATTCCGGCATCTCTTCCAGAATTTCATCCAGCAACTGACGGTAATGTGCGGTGGCATTTTTCACATACGGCAGGTCTTTATAGCGGCCTTCGATCTTGAAACTGCTGACACCGGCGGCAATCAGGGCGCGCAGGTTGGCGCTCTGGTCATTATCTTTCATCGACAGATAATGCTTGTCCTTGCCTATGATGCGGCCTTTCTGGTCTTCCAGCGTATAAGGCAAACGGCATTCCTGCGAGCACTCGCCGCGGTTGGCGCTACGGCCTGTATGCGCATGGCTGATAAAACATTGACCACTGAAGGCCACACATAAGGCGCCATGAATAAAATATTCCAGGTTGGCGGTGGTGGCATCAGCGATTTTCCTGACCGTGGCAATATCCAGTTCGCGCGCCAGCACAATCTGGCTAAAACCAACCTGATCCAGAAATTGTGCCTTTTGCACGGTACGGATATCTGTTTGCGTACTGGCATGTAGTTGAATCGGCGGTAAATCCAGCTCCAGCAAACCCATGTCCTGCACAATCAGCGCATCGACGCCGCTGTCGTACAACTGATGCACCAGCTGGCGCACGCCTTCCAGTTCATTGTCATGAAAAATGGTATTCAATGCCACAAACACTTCAGCATGGAACCTGTGCGCATGCTGCACCAGGCGCGCAATATCCTGCACCGTATTCGGTGCTTTTGCGCGTGCGCCAAATGCCGGGCCGCCGATATACACGGCATCCGCGCCATGGTTAATGGCTTCAATACCAAAGTCGGCATTTTTGGCCGGGGCGAGCAGTTCCAGATGTTTGCGGGTTTTTTGCATGATTATGTATATAAATCAACAGGATGCGAACTATAACACAAACCCGGTTTGACTGTTCAGGTATTAGGTGTTACCTTGGTAATACTTTTTGATGTGAAGGAGCTTGTCATGGCAACCACCAGTTTGAAACTGTCAGACGAACTTAAAGAGCGCGTGGCAAAAGTTGCAGAGCAAACAGGTAAAACCGCACATGCTTTTATGGTGGAAGCCATTGCCGAACAAACCCATCGGGTAGAAGAGGATCGTGCATTTTTGGCCAGGGCAGAAGCCTCGCTTGCACATTACAAAGAAACAGGCATTTCTTACGCCGCAGAGGATGTGCATGCTTATATTTACGCAAAACTCAAAGGCGAACCGCTGCCAGAGCTCATCCCGGTAAAAGATAAAAAATAATGGTTGCCAAAGCCACAGTTGAATACTCGGTAGCGTCACAAAGTGATCTTCTCAGATTAAGTCTTTTTCTATTCGACAAAGATCCGGAAGTGGCACTGGAAGTGTTTGAAATCATCAAAAGTGCGATCGACATGTTTGCAGATCATCCTTTGGCCGGTCGCCTGGTCGAATCTGCATTGAGGGAGCTGGTGATTTCTCATGGGAGAACCGGATATGTGGCTAGCTACCATTACGACAGGTTTGAGCATAAAGTACTCATACTTGCTATCAAACATCAGCGGGAAAATGATTATCACTAGTTGCATGCACATAGGTTTGAATGCGACTTTCACTCAAGTTTTGGAACTTAAAGTCTTTGAATAACGAAAAACCTTCAGCAAACTGCTCTCTTCTCTCTCGCTCCCTGCAAGCCGTCTGGCATCCGTGCACGCAGATGAAGCATCACGAACGTTATCCTTTGGTGCCGATTGCACGTGGTGAAGGCGCATGGCTGTTCGATACTGAAGGCAAAGGCTATCTGGATGCCGTCAGCAGCTGGTGGGTGAACCTGTTTGGTCATAATCAGCCAGATATAAAAAACGCCATCAAAGCCCAGCTGGATCAGCTGGAGCATGTGATGCTGGCCGGATTCACACATGAGCCTGTCGTCGAGTTGTCAGAAAAACTCGCTGCACTAACGGGTTTGGGTCATGCGTTTTACGGATCTGATGGCGCCAGCGCGACCGAGATTGCGCTGAAGATGAGTTTTCATTACTGGCGCAATATCGGGCAGTCACAAAAAACCAGATTCATCAGTCTGCAAAACAGTTATCACGGTGAAACACTGGGTGCGCTCAGTGTGACGGATGTGGCGATTTTTAAAGATACCTATGCGCCGCTGATTTTGCAGTCAGCGCAAGTGCCTAGTCCGGATAGCCGTTTAGCTGAAGCTGGTGAGTCAGACGAAGCTTATGCCTTGCGCTGTGCGGCAGCGTTGGAAACTTATGTGGCCGCACATCATGCCGAACTGGCGGCATTGATTATTGAGCCACTGGTGCAGGGTGCAGCGGGCATGGCGATGTATCACCAGGTGTATCTGCAACGTGCACGGGAGATTTGCAGCCGTTACCAGATACATTTGATTGCCGATGAAATCGCCGTCGGATTTGGTCGTACCGGCACCCTGTTTGCCTGTGAGCAGGCAGGTGAGACGGTTAGCGAGATTGCAGATTTTATCTGCCTGTCCAAAGGCATTACCGGTGGCTATTTGCCATTGTCCGTAGTATTGACGACGGATGAAGTGTATCAGGCGTTTTATCATGACCAGACCGTGAAGGGCTTTTTGCATAGTCATAGTTATACCGGCAATCCATTGGCCTGTAGTGCTGCGCTGGCAACCCTCAAACTGTTCGAGACGACCGATGTGTTAGGGCAGAACCGGCAGATTGCGCGGCAACTCTGGTCAACAGTACAAGCATACGATTTGCCGCTTACCCATTTGCGCCAGCGTGGCATGATTACCGCGTTTGAGGTGGAAACATCCAATCCACAATTTGCACGCGATTGTTATGCCGCTGCCTTGAAACATGGCCTGTTGTTGCGGCCAATCGGCAATACCGTGTACTGGATGCCGCCATACTGTTTAAGTGAAAGCGATATGGCGCATTTGGCCAAAGCGACGCACCTGGCTGTGGCGGAGAGTATCTAATGCGCTGGTTGATATTTTGCTTGTTTTTGAGTACCTCACTGGCACAGGCAGCCTTGCCGGACTCTCTGCAAGCCGCGCTGACCAAAGCGCAATTGCCGGCCGATAGCGTGGCGATTGTGATCCAGCCTCTGGATGGCGGTGCACCGCTGGTCAGTCACAATGCCGGCAAACCGATGAATCCGGCCAGTGTGATGAAGGTGGTCACCACTTACGCGGCACTGGAGACGCTGACACCGGCCTACCGCTGGAAAACCGAGGTATATCGCAACGGGCCAGTCAGTCAGGGCGTGCTGGATGGCGACCTTATCCTCAAGGGTTACGGTGATCCTTCGTTGAATGTGGCCGCGTTCTGGCAACTGCTACAGCAGGTCCGGCAGCAGGGCATACGTGAAATCAAGGGTAACCTGATCCTGGATACTTCCGCCTATATGCCTGAAGTGAGCCAACGGCCGGTACTGGATGATGAGCCATGGCGTGCCTATAATGCCAAGCCAAGTGCGTTATTGATCAATGGCCGGCATACCAGTTTCAGGTTTGGCATAGCAAAAGAGAGCCTCAAGCCGGCAGTGACTATCGCGCAGGAATTCGAGTTGCCGCAAATCAATATTGTGAACCTGATGCAAGTACGCAAAGGCGCTTGCGGAGACTGGCGCAGCGATTTGCGCTATGCCGTGGCGCCAGCGCCTCAAGGTGTCACTGTCACGTTTAACGGCACATTGCCTGTGCAGTGTGACGAGCGCTACATGGAGCTGAGTGTGCTCGACGATTTGCAATACAGCCTGTTCACTTTCAGCAAGCTTTGGTCACAGCTGGGTGGTCAGTTCAGCGGCCAGGCGCTGAGTGGCACGCTCCCTTTTGATGCCAGCCTGGTCACTACCTGGTCATCTCCGCCACTGGATGTGGTTATCCGCGATATTAACAAGTGGAGCAATAATGTCATGGCGCGGCAACTCATGCTGACTATGGGCCTGGAAGCCGGATTGGCACCTGTGGATGAAAATGCTGCGGCGCTGGCGCTGAAGAATACCTTGCGTACACGCGGACTGTCTTTTCCCGAACTGGTGCTGGAGAACGGCTCCGGTTTGTCGCGTCACGAACGCATCAGCGCGGAACATCTGGCGCAATTGCTGGTCACGGCCTATCAGCGGCCGGTGATGCCGGTGCTGATGGCGTCGCTGCCGATTCTGGGCCTGGATGGCACGCTGAAAAAACGCTTGTCTGAACCCGTCAGCCAGGGCATGGCATATTTGAAAACCGGTTCGCTGGACGGTGTCAGCAGTATCGCCGGCTATGTGCAGGATACGCAGGGCAAGCGCTATGTCCTGGTGATGATGGTGAATCACCCACATGCCGCAGCGGCCAGAGTTGTGCAGGATGGCCTGATTAAGGGCTTGGTTGAAGGACGCTAGCGACTGGCGAGTCAGGCATTGTTAATAAAAAGCGCGTATCATAACGGGCACTTTCAAGGAGCACACAATTGAATTTCGCAATCAAAAAACTCAGCCTGGGCATGGTCATGCTGCTGGCTATCGCCGGTTGCCAGGCGCAATCCAATACAACCAATGCAAAGGAAAATACCCAGATGTCTGCCAATGTGACCGAACTGCAAAAAATTGATACCGTGGTAGGTGAAGGCCGTGAAGCCGAAATCGGTTTCAATGTGACTGTGCATTACACCGGCTGGCTGTACGATGCCAATGCCGAAAACCACAAAGGCAAGAAATTTGACAGCAGCCTGGACCGCAATTCCCCGTTCAATTTCTTCCTCGGTGGCGGCCAGGTAATCCAGGGCTGGGACGAAGGTGTACAGGGCATGAAAGTCGGTGGCAAGCGTACGCTGATTATCCCTGCCGAACTGGGTTACGGTGCACGTGGTGCCGGTGGCGTGATTCCACCGAATGCGGCACTGGTGTTTGATGTAGAACTGCTGAATGTAAAATAAAAGTAATTCATTGGGACAGTGAGACGCTGTGACCAATGAATTGTTTTAATGGATTAAATCATTGATTGGAAAGTCACGATGCAAGTCAAAGTGAAATGGATAGACGGCGTCAGTTTTGTCGGGGAGTCCGAAACTGGCCATGCAGTGGTGCTGGATGGTGCGCCGGAAAATGGTGGCCGCAATATTGGCATGCGTCCTATGGAGATGCTGTTGATCGGCATGGGCTCATGTACCGCGTTTGATGTGGTGACCATACTGAAAAAAGCGCGCCAGCCGATTGTGGATTGCGTCGCCGAGATATCTGCCGAGCGTGCGGACACGATTCCCAAAGTATTTACCAGAATTCATGTGCATTTTGTGGTGACAGGGGAAGGCTTGAGTGAATCACAGGTAGAACGTGCAGTGAAATTGTCGGCAGAAAAGTATTGTTCTGCCAGCATCATGCTGCAAAAAGCGTGTGAAATTACCCATGACTTTGCCATCAAGGCGCCAGGTTTCGAATAATCTGATTGGATGGCTGAGATATGTCGGAGCAAACGCAGATGAATATTCCCGCAGGCATGATAGGTATCCGGCATGTGGCCCTGTTTATCAAGGACCTGGAGTCGGCGATAGATTTTTATACACGTATTGTCGGCATGCATATTGAATGGCAGCCCGACCCGGATAATGTCTATTTAAGCAATCATGGTGACGTGTTCGCCCTGCACAGGGTGAATTATCAGGCCGATCCCTTGCAACGGCTGGATCATATCGGTTTTGCGCTGGCGGATGAGCTGGCGGTGGATGACTGGTATGCGCATATGGTAGAGCATGGTGTACGGATTACGGAAGCGCCCAAAACCCACCGGGATGGTTCGCGCGGATTCTATTGCCTGGACAGTGTAGGGCATTTGCTGGAATTTATTTATCATCCGCCTATCGCCCGCCACCTGAGCGCTTCATCGTGATATCGTGATCGGGTAGCGACATAAAAACAAAGCCTCCATGACGGAGGCTTTGTTTTTTGAAGCGGACGTTTGCCGTTCTATTCTGTAATCACTTTCATTGAAAGCGTTTGCTCCCTGTCCAGCACATTGAGCAAGCGGTCTATATTGGGATGCTTGCCCGGATGGTTCTCGGCATCTTCGGTATGCTCCGCATACAGGGCCAGTCCTTCCACGGCGGCATCACTGTTGATTTCGCCATAGACTTTGAACAGGTGATGATAAACCTTGATGGAGCCCTGTGTCCCGGGCTTGTTTTCAAGGACGCCGACTGACTGATTTTTTTCATCATACAGTTCAATGCGTTTCACATGATCGGCATTGTCGAGCGCGAGTAAGTTGTCACTAAATTTTTGCATGGTTGACTCTAAAGGTTACTACAAATCTTACAAGTGATACGCCGTTTGCGTCATCACTCTGGAAGCAAGGCGCATGGCCAGTTTGACCGGGGCTGGCAAAGCCGCGCCACCGAGTTGCTCGGCCGTACGGGCATGCTGCTCTTCATCTTCCTTCATTTGCGCCACAATAGCACGGGAAGCGTGATCCTGTGCAGGTAATTGCTGTAAATGGCTATTAAGATGCGAGGATACCTGATGTTCGGTTTCGGCCAGAAAGCCCAGGTTCCATTTGTCGCCGAGTAAGCCTGCCGTTACGCCGAGGCCAAAGCTTGCCCCGAACCATACAGGATTCAGCAGGCTTTTGCGGCCACCCAGCTCGGTGATGCGTCTTTCGCACCAGGCAAGATGATCAATTTCTTCACGGGAAGCTTCTTTCAGGGCCTCTACATTGGCCGGGTCGCGTGATACCAGTGCCTGGCCGCTGTACAGCGCTTGTGCACAGACTTCGCCGACATGGTTGATGCGCATCAGCGCAGCGGCATGCCTGCGCTCCTTCTCGGATAATGCGGCGTCTGTTGTGCCAGAGTCATTGGCTTGGGGATAGGGACGGCTTGCCATGGCAGGACTGAACACCGTACGCAAGCCCATATCCATGACCGCAATCACCTTGTCCATTGTCAGTGGCGGTAGTGTCAACATTGCATGCTCCCTGTAAAACACCCCTGTCTGTCCTTGGTGGTGAATCGGGCAGGCAGGGGATGATGCATTATGGTTTTGCTGCTTCGCTGACTTTTGCAGCTTCAGGCGCCTTGTGCACTGGCAAGCCTTTGAGCTGGTTCATGGCTTGCTGGAACTGGAAGTCATCTTTGCTGGTAGGCTCAATCGGGCCTTTGATTTCAGCGAACTTCTCATCTTTAGGTTTTTCGCCACCCACGCGTGCCTTTACCTCTTCAGTGGCCTTTTCGGCATTTTCCTTGGTATCAGCAGGGTTGGACAAATGACGTTTGAGATCTGCTTCATGCAGGGTCAGGCTTGGATCAGAACCATCGTCCACCGTGATGTCAGGCACGATACCCTTGGCCTGGATAGAGCGGCCGTTAGGGGTGAAATAGCGTGCCGTTGTCAGTTTGATGGCGCTGCCGTTGTTCATTGGCAGGATCGTTTGTACCGAGCCTTTACCAAAACTCTGGATACCCATAATGGTCGCGCGTTTGTGATCCTGCAATGCGCCAGCGACAATTTCGGAAGCAGACGCGGAACCTGCGTTAATCAGCACGACAATAGGCACTGACTTGAACTCTTCCGGCAAGCCTTTCAGGTAGTCAGATTTGCCGCGGCGTGCGTAATCCATAGGCGTCGCTGTCAGGCGCATTTTCGAATCAGCAATGCGGCCTTCGGTATATACCACCAAATCATCCTTGGGCAGGAAAGCTGCAGAAACGCCCACCGCAGCATCCAGCAGGCCGCCAGGGTTGTTGCGCAGGTCCAGCACAAGGCCTTTGAGCGGGCCTTTGTTTTCGGCGCGCAGGTTTTTCAGTGCCTTGGCCAGGTCTTCACCAGTGCGCTCCTGGAACTGTGTAATGCGCACGTAGCCGTAATCCTGCTCAATCCACTTGTTTTTCACGCTTTGTGCCTTTATGATGGCGCGGGTCAGCGTGAATGTCAGCGGTTTGTCTTCACCTTTGCGCAGCACGGTCAGCGTGATTTTGGTGTCAGGTGTACCGCGCATGCGCTTGACGGCGTCATTCAATGTCATGCCGCGCACCTGAGTATCATCCAGTTTCATGATCAGGTCGCCCGATTTCAGGCCTGCCTTGTAAGCCGGGCTGTCTTCAATCGGTGTGACGACTTTTACCAGGCCATCTTCCATGGCGACTTCTATGCCCAGGCCACCAAACTCGCCTTGTGTCCCGGCCTGTAATTCCTTGTAGGCGTCTGCATCCATGAAGGTTGAGTGCGGATCCAGTCCCTGTAACATGCCGGCCAGGGCTTCATTAATCAGTTTCTTGTCTTCCACCGGTTCCACATAGTCGGATTTGACTTTGGCGAACACTTCGGCGAACACGCGCAATTCGTCAATCGGTAACTGGGATGCAGAGGTTCTGTCTGCCCAGGCGGAGATATTGATGCTAACCAGAATACCAACAAAGATGCCTGCCCCGAGCAAGCCGAATTTTTCTAATTTGGAACGCATAAAATGCCTTGTGTGATCGATAAAGCGATATTTAAGGATGGTGTGTATTAAAGCCAAAAGCGCTTCTGTTGAGGTTAACCTGTTTCAGAGAGTAGGCAATATTATCTTAAGTTCATTTTCCGCTATTTCGGCAAAATTGACTATACTTTTAATACAAATTTAACGGATGAAGCCCATGCAAAAGCCTATCGTAGAAATTGAGTTTTGTACACAGTGTCGCTGGCTGTTGCGTGCCGCATGGCTGGCGCAGGAGCTGCTGACAACTTTTGATGCCGATCTGGGGGCAGTGAGCCTGATACCCGGTACGGGAGGCATTCTGGATGTTCGTTGCAACGGGACGGTGATTTTCTCCCGCAAGCAGGCCGGACGTTTTCCTGAGGCCAGGGAGCTGAAACAGCTTATCCGGGATTTGATCGATCCCGGACGGTCACTGGGGCATAGTGATAGCCCGGTCAAGGAAATAGACAAGTGATGATGGTGCCCGGTTAATTACCTGCTTCGGCTTCCAGGCGTTTGGCACCGTTATAGCGGGTTTTCCAGTAGCCTTGATCCATATTCTCTATCCGTACTTTGGAGCCGGCGCGCGGCGCATGAATAAACTGGTTGTTGCCAACATAGATGCCGACATGTGAAAACGCGGATTTCAGCGTGTTAAAAAAGACCAGGTCGCCAGGTTGCAAGTCTTCGCGCTTGACGGCATCCCCCATCTCGCTGATGGTGCGGGCCGATGGCGGCAGCGAAATCTGTGCTGCATGTTTGAACACATATTGTACAAATCCGCTGCAATCAAAACCGGTTTCCGGACTGCGGCCGCCATATTTGTAGCCTACACCAGTCATGCTGAGTGCGCGTATCAGGATCTCTTCGACTTTTTCCGACCATGTGTCTGCGGGTGCAGGCTGGTTTTCCTGCACAGCTGGTTGCGAGAGCGTATAGGTTGCCTGCAGGCGATTGTCATCAGCAGGTGCTGCCATGCTTTTGTATGGAAAAAGCAGCACGCTGATTGCCAATGCAGCAATTTTAATCACTGATTTATTCATCATAATCAAAAGGTTGGTAACGAAACGGAAGGTTGCAGGAAATGCGGCGACCTAAACCTTGCCATATTTTAATGGCAGATGCAAGCAAGGACGCCATTTTGCAGCCGGCGGATGTGCCGGATTGGCAGAAACGACCTGTTTTGGCGCTGTACTTTGTATGCGGACATGGGATAATTGCCGGATGTCTTTAGTGCAGCAAGTCAGTTCAGCATTTTCAGAAAACGGATGCCTGGTGCAGGCCATGCCTGATTTCAGAAGCCGTCCGCAGCAACAGGCCATGGCACAGGCGATTGCCGAGGCGATCGACAGCCAGCAGCAACTGGTGGCTGAAGCGGGCACAGGGACAGGCAAAACCTACGCTTACCTGGTGCCTGCGCTGTTGTCCGGCGGTAAAGTCATTATTTCCACAGGCACCAAAACCTTGCAGGACCAGTTGTACCAACGGGATTTACCTGCGGTGCGTGAGGCCCTTAAAGTGCCGGTTTCAGTGGCGATGCTCAAGGGGCGCGCCAATTACATCTGTCACTATCACTTGCAGCGTGCCAGCCAGGAAGGCCGTTTCCAGTCGCGCGAAGATGCGCAATACATTCCCATTCTGCAAAGCTTTGCTGAAAACAGCCAGTCCGGAGATAAAGCCGAACTGGTGGAAGTGCCTGAGCAGGCGACGGTCTGGCAGCAGGTGACTTCCACCCGCGATAACTGCGTGGGGCAGGATTGCCAGTTTTACAAGCAATGTTTTGTAATGGAAGCGCGCAAGCAGGCGCTGGCGGCCGATGTGGTGGTGGTCAATCACCACTTATTTTTTGCCGACGTCATGTTGCGCGATGAAGGTGTGGCAGAACTGCTACCCAGCGCCAACACCGTGGTGTTTGACGAAGCGCATCAATTGCCGGAAGTGGCCGGCCTGTTTTTTGGTGAGGATATTTCCACTTCACAGTTGATGGACCTGGCGCGTGACAGCCAGATGGCTTACCTGACGCTGGCGAAAGATTGTGTGGCGCTCAGTGAAGCCGTGCCGCCGATGGAGAAGGCCTGTCGTGATTTCCGGCTGGTGTTCCAGTTCGAAGGTTCGCGCATGCCTGCGCAAAAGGCGCTGGCATTGAAAAACTTCGCAGACGCCTACCAGCGCATGCTGGAAACGCTGGCGGCGCTGACCAGGGTGCTGGAAAGCCAGGCCGGACGTGATCCCATGCTGGAAAAGTGCTGGCAGCGCGGTGAAAGTTTGCTGGCGTTACTGACAGCCTGGCTCAAGGGCGATCATGCCAACCTGGTGCGCTGGGTGGAAGTGTTCAGCCAGAGCGTGCAATTACATGCTACGCCCCTCAGTGTGGCTGATGGCTTTGGCAAGCAACTGAATGCACAGCCGCGCGCCTGGATTTTCACCTCCGCGACGCTGGCCGTTAAAAGTGATTTCAGTCATTATCAGGGGCAAATGGGTTTGCTGGAGGCTGAAACCAGATATTGGCAAAGCCCTTTCGATTATGGTCAGCAAGCCTTGTTATATGTACCGGAGGGGATGCCGGAACCCAATAGTATTGCCTATCCGGCCGCCGTGGCTGCCGTGGCTCTGCCGGTATTGCAGGCCAGCCGTGGCCGCGCATTTGTATTGTGTACTTCACTGAAAGTGATGCGTGAAGTGCATGCCTTGCTGAAGCAGGCGTTTGAAGAACAGGGCATGGATTATCCCTTGCTTATGCAGGGCGAAAGCAACCGTACCGAATTGCTGGACAGGTTCCGTGCCCACGGCAATGCCGTGCTGGTCGGTTCGCAAAGTTTCTGGGAGGGCGTGGATGTGCGCGGTGAAGCGCTGTCCTGCGTCATTATCGACAAGCTGCCGTTCGCGCCGCCGGATGATCCGGTGCTGGCTGCCCGCATCGATAAAATGAACGCCGAAGGCAAAAATGCTTTTATGGAGTACCAGTTGCCGTATGCCGTGATTACGCTGAAGCAGGGCGCCGGACGCCTGATTCGCGACGAGCATGACTCCGGTGTGCTGATGATCTGTGATCCGCGACTGGTGGATAAACCTTACGGGCGGCGCATCTGGCAAAGCCTGCCGCCGTTCAGGCGCACGCGCAAACTGGATGAGGTGCAGGCATTTTTCCAGCATGTCGACGAGGTAAACGAGGACAGTGCATCTCTTTAGGTCATCGCCATGGTGACGATTCCCGCGCATGAATACACGCTGACCGCCATCCGGGCACAAGGTGCAGGTGGGCAGAACGTCAATAAAGTTTCTTCCGCCATTCATTTGCGCTTTGATATTCATGCTTCCAGCCTGAGCGAGTTTCTTAAATTCAGATTGCTGCACAGCAAGGACCAGCGCATTACCGCAGAAGGTGTGCTGGTGATTAAGGCGCAGCAATACCGTACGCAGGAAGCCAACAAGCGGGATGCTGTTGCCAGGCTGCATGCCATTGTGGAAGCTGCCGGGCAGGTGCAGGCAGTAAGACATGCCACCAGGCCGACGCTGGCATCAAGGAAAAGGCGGGTGGCCGGCAAAATGCAGCGTGGAGTGATTAAGCGGGGGCGGGGAAAAGTCGTGGATGATTAAGCGGTAAATTCAGGGTTTGCGGACTAATGTGAGATTTCAGTCAGCCTTCAGGCGAGTTATTTTCTGGTGTTTATATTCCAGTAAGTCACCCGCCGGGAGGCGAAAAGAAGTGCACTTTACGCGTCGCAAGAGTTACGAGCGATAGTCCGCATTAATTTTCACATAATCATAAGAGAAGTCACAGGTCCAAACCGTGGCACTGGCTGCTCCGCGGTTCAACACCACACGCACCAGAATATCGCTCTCCTTCATCACTGCTGCGCCTTGCTCTTCAATATAGCTAGCTGCACGACCGCCTTTTTCCGCCACCAGTACCTCGCCCAGGTAAAGCTGCATGGTGTTGACGTCCAGATCATCGATGCCTGCATAACCAATTGCCGCCAGAATACGACCCAGATTCGGGTCGGAGGCGAAGAAAGCGGTTTTAATCAGTGGTGAATGTGCAATCGCGTAAGCGACTTTGCGGCACTCTTCTTCATCCTTGCCAGCTTCGACCTGGATCGTCATGAATTTGGTGGCGCCTTCGCCATCGCGCACAATGGCTTGTGCCAGTTCAATGGCAACGTCAGTCAGGGCATCACGCAACGTGGCGAAATCGGCACTTTGTTCGTCAATCTGCGCATTGCCTGCCTGGCCGGTGGCCATCAGGATCAGGCTGTCGTTGGTGCTGGTGTCACCATCTACGGTAATGCAGTTAAAGGATTTGTTCACGGCATGCTGAATGATGCTATCCAGCGCAGATTGCGCAATGGAGGCATCCGTGGCGATATAGCCCAGCATGGTCGCCATATTGGGGTGAATCATGCCCGAGCCTTTGCTGATACCGGTAATGGTGACAGTTTTGCCGTCAATGCTCAGTGTGCGTGAAGTACCTTTGGCCACGATGTCGGTGGTCATGATGGCTTCTGCCGCATTCAGCCAGTTATCGGTTTGCAGGTTGGCCACAGCAGCCGGAATGCCCGCCAGTAACTTGGCCATAGGCAAGGTTTCCAGAATCACGCCGGTGGAGAATGGCAGCACTTGTTCCGGGCTGATATTCAATGCCTGGGCCACGGCGATGCAGCTTGCATGTGCGTCATTAAGACCTTGCTGGCCTGTGCCGGCATTGGCGCAGCCAGTGTTGACCAGCAGTGCGCGTATACCTTTGCCTTGTTGCAAGTGTTCCTTGCACACAGTTACAGGCGCGGCACAAAATCTGTTCAGCGTGAATACGCCGGCAACGCTGCTGCCTTCCGGCAAGGTCATCACCAGCACATCCTTGCGGTTGGGTTTGCGGATGTGTGCTTGTGCGTATCCCAGTTGCACGCCTTTGACGGGCAACAATGTTTCGGCAGCGGGGGCAGACAGTTTGACGGGCATCTGTTTTCCTTTGATCTTTTAACGTGTGTTATTCAGCACAGTAGCGGACTTGCTTCAGGCACGGCGCCAGGTTGTGCCTTGTGGCGTATCTTCCAGCACGACACCTGCATCGGCCAGTGTCTGGCGGATACGGTCGGCTTCGGCATAGTCCTTGGCCTTTTTGGCGGCGATACGTGCGGCAATCAGGCCTTCGATATCCAGTTCACCGGCACTGGTTTCGCCATGCATAAAGCTTTCAGGATCGCGCTGTAACAGGCCGACAATACCGGCCAATTGTTTCAGCAGTGCGGCAGTGGCCGGAGATTTGTCCTTGTTCAGGTCATTCGCCAGTTCAAACAGCACGGCCAGCGCTTCGGCCGTATTGAAGTCATCGTCCATGGCTGCCTTGAATTTAACCGCATGTGGATTTTGCCAGTCGATGCCGGTGTCAGTCGTTTCCATGCCACGCAATGCGGTATACAGGCGTGTTAAGGATGCTTTGGCATCATCCAGGTGCTTGTCCGAGTAGTTCAGTGCGCTGCGGTAATGTGCGCGCAGGATAAAGAAACGCACCACTTCGGGATCATATTTTTCCAGCACTTCGCGGATGGTGAAAAAGTTGCCCAGTGATTTGGACATTTTTTCGTCGTCCACGCGCACAAAGCCGTTATGCATCCAGTAGCTGGCCATGGTGCAGCCGTGTGTCGCTTCGGATTGTGCGATTTCGTTTTCGTGGTGCGGGAACTGCAAATCCTGGCCGCCGCCGTGAATGTCAAAATGTTCACCCAGGTGTTCGGCGCTCATGGCTGAACATTCGATGTGCCAGCCTGGACGCCCATTCCCCCAGGGAGACTCCCAGTAAGGCTCGCCGGGCTTGGCAGATTTCCATAGCACAAAGTCCAGCGGATCCTGCTTGTGGTGGTCTACATCTACCCGTTCCCCGGCACGCAGGTCATCCAGGCTTTTACCCGACAGTTTGCCGTAGTCATTGAAGCTACGCACTTTGTAAAATACATCGCCGTTGTCAGCCCGGTAGGCAAAGCCTTTTTCTACCAGCTTGCCGATCATGTCCAGCATGCCCTGCACGTGTTCGGTAGCGCGTGGTTCCAGATCGGGACGGATAATGCCGAGTTTGGCAGAATCTTCGTCCATGGCGGTAATGAAACGCTGGGTCAGGCTCTGGATCGGTTCGTTGTTTTCCTGGGCGCGTTTGATGATTTTGTCATCAATATCGGTGATGTTGCGTACATAAGTTACGTCATAACCACTGGCGCGCAGCCAGCGGGCCACCATGTCAAATACCACCATCACGCGTGCATGCCCCAGATGGCAAAAATCATAAACGGTCATGCCGCAGACGTACATGCGTACTTTGTTCGGTTGGATAGGCTGGAAGTCTTGTTTGCTGCGGGTCAGGGTGTTGTATAGTTTTAACATGCTAACGAGGATGTGGATTAATGCGTGATAAAATTAGCAGAAGTGGTGTAATGATTGACGAATGTTAAGGCGATGCTGTCAATGGATGACTGGTATTGATGAATCCTGGTTATTGTTGTCAGGCATTTCGATAAAACGCAGATTAGAATGAAAATCATTGCGTAATATCACCTAATTAGGTACGTCTCTTGTACAATCCAAGTATAACATACTGCTAAAAATCAACGATTGCTCAGGTAATAAACTCATGAACGCAACATTAAAAAAATATTTGCTGGTTTTAGGTGTAATTTTAAGTCAGGCCGGACTCTCCGGTGTGGCGATTGCCGGGCAGACCAACGTCGAATTACGGGAAATCAATCAGCTTTCGGAGCAGGGCAATCAGGCGGCAGCGCTGGATAAAGTAAACAGTTATCTGGCAGCCAATCCGAAAAATGCTGAAGCCATGTTTATGCGCGGTGTGATTCTGGTTGAACTGAACAAGCGTGATGATGCAATCAAGGCATTTACCGACCTCACCGAGAAATTCCCGAATTTGCCTGAGCCTTACAATAATCTGGCAGTCCTGTATGCAGACCAGGGTCAGTATGACAAGGCCAGGAAGGCATTGGAAGCAGCGATTAAAACACATCCAAGCTATGCGACTGCGCATGAAAACCTGGGTGATATTTATGCTCGCCTGGCTTCGGAAGCGTATGACAAGGCGCTGAAACTGGATACTTCCAACAGCCGTGCGCAAAACAAGCTGGCAATGATCACTGATTTATTCGGCGGCAAGCGACTGGCCTCGCCGTCTGTAGCAACAGCTCCCTCAAGTTCACCAGCTGCAACTGCACCGGTGACGCCGCCAGCGAATACTGCTTCTGCTGCAACACCGCCAGCCACTACTGTTGCACCACCAGTGGTGGAAACGAAAAAACCGGCGACAGTGGAAAGCAAGCCGGTAGAAGTCAAACCGGCGGAAACCAAGCCGACGGAAACCAAGGTGGTTGAATCCAAGCCTGCTGTCGAAAACCAGCAGCAAGCAGTGACTGATGCCGTGCATGCCTGGGCAAATGCCTGGGCTGCGCAAAACGTGGAGCGCTATCTGGCCAGTTATGCCAAAGACTTCAAGACACCCAATGGCGAGTCTCGCAAGCAATGGGAGTCTGTCCGTCGTGACCGCGTGAGCAAACCCTCCAAGATTTCGGTGACTCTGAATAACCTGCAGGTCAAGATGGAAGGTGACAATGCAGCAAAAGTGACCTTCAGGCAGGCGTATAAAGCGACAGGCCTGAATGCCAATTCCAACAAGACATTGAATATGGTGAAAGAAGGCTCACGCTGGTTGATCAAGCAGGAGCGCGTTGGCAAGTTTTAATCATTCTGGCTGTATGAGCTCTTGCCTCGCATACCGCTAAAAGGGCGGGCGAGTGGCAGGGTTTGATTGAAACAAATGTATAATATTGGTATGAGAAGTTTGAGAAAATACTGCTGTATTGCATTTGTCGGCATGGCGTTGTTGCCATGGAATGCAACAGCGGTTAATCAGGAAGCGTTAACCGCCCGCTTGTTTGTGCAGAGCAAAAACACCAGTGCGGTTGAACGCATGCTGGTGCAAACCTTGCAGGCCATCAAAGAGGGGCGTGTGCAGCAGGCGCTGGATTATGTTAATCAGTTGCTGACGATTTCTCCCAACTTCGCGCTGGCGCATTTGATCCATGGCGATCTGTTGTCAGCCAAAGCACGTATCCTGCATGGCTTTGGCGATGCAAATGCCGCGGATGTCAGCAGGATCCAGGACTTCAAGGATGAAGCGGAAACCCGTATCCGTAACTACTTTGACCGCAATCGCGGCCTGACTCAGCCCAACCTGCTGGTTGAGCTGTCTGAAAAACAAAATCATGTCCTGTTTGTTGATACTGCGCGTTCCCGCCTGTATGTCTATGAAAAAAGCCAGCGCAATACCCTCAAATATGTGGCTGACTATTATGTCACGATAGGAAAAAACGGCACTGGCAAAAGGGATCAGGGGGATAAACGTACTCCAATAGGAGTTTATTTCGCCTCGCGCAAACTCAACCGGCCTTTGCCGGATCTGTATGGCGATGCGGCATATCCGCTCAACTATCCGAACGAAATTGACAGCTATGAGCGAAAAACCGGCTCGGGCATCTGGATTCATGGTACGCCGCGTGATACCTACAGCCGCCCGCCGCGCGCCAGTGACGGTTGTGTGGTTTTGTCTAACCCGGATGTTCAGGCCTTGCAAGGTATTCTGCAGGCAGGGAACACCCCGGTGGTGATCGGTGTCAATTTCCAGTGGGTGGGAAGCGACGCGCTGAAGCCGCAGATGCAAGCAAAAGCTGAACTCAGCAACGCCCTGGAAACCTGGCGGCGGGACTGGATGTCCCAGAACACAGATGCTTATTTGTCACATTACACGCGTGACTTTTTCTATTCAGGAGGCGATCTGGCCAAGTGGTCCGATTACAAGCGCCAGATACAGGCGGCCAAACCCAAGGTGAGTATCAAGCTTAGCGATATCAGCATGTTTACTTACCCGGGTGCACGACAAAATATGGTGGTAGTCGATTTCGAGCAGGAATACGTGAGCCCCACGTTGCAGAATGTGATGAAAAAACGCCAGTACTGGGTGCAGGAAAACGGACAATGGAAAATTTTATACGAAGGATCAGCTTGATGAAATTGTTTACATGGGCCATCGGCGCGTGCATGGTGCTGGCAGTGTCGGCAGCCAGTGCCGCGACACAAGTGACATTTGAAACCAACCAGGGTAATTTTACGGTGGAAGTCTATGCCGACAAGGCACCAAAGACCGTGGCTAACTTTCTGCAGTATGTCAAAGATGGCTTTTATACCAATACCATTTTTCACCGCGTGATCGGTCGCTTCATGATTCAGGGTGGCGGATTTGACCGTGAACTGAACGAAAAGCCGACCCGAGCACCGATTGTCAATGAGTCCAATAACGGACTGATCAACCAGACCGGCACGATAGCCATGGCACGTACGCCTGACCCCAATTCGGCAACTGCGCAGTTTTTCATTAATGTGGCGGACAACCAGTTCCTGAACTACACCAGTCCGGAACCGGATATGGTTGGTTATTGCGTGTTTGGGAAAGTGATATCCGGCATGGACGTGGTATTCAAAATCAGCAACCTGCCGACCAATACCCAGCGTGGCATGTCTGATGTGCCGATTCGCACCGTGATCATCAAGCGCGCCACGATTGCCAGCGATAAATAATTTTTGCAGCCCTTAAATAAACGGAGAATGTTTTGGTAAAACTCACGACCAATTTTGGCGATATCACTATCGAACTGTATGCAGATAAAGCCCCGGTGACCGTCGCCAACTTTTTGAGCTATGTGGAAAAAGGCTTTTATGATGGCGTGATTTTTCATCGCGTGATCAATGATTTCATGATTCAGGGCGGCGGCTTTGATAGCAATATGAAACAGAAGGCCACCGATGCACCTATCAAGAATGAAGCCGATAATGGTTTATCCAACGATAAATACACACTGGCCATGGCACGTACCATGATTCCTGATTCTGCTTCTGCACAATTCTTTATCAACGTGAAAGACAATGATTTTCTGAACTTTACTTCCGCCACCACACAAGGCTGGGGCTACTGTGTGTTCGGTAAAGTGGTTGAAGGCACTGAGGTCGTTGACAAGATCAAGGCTGTAGCGACCACCAGCCGTGCAGGCCATCAGGATGTGCCTGTTGACCCGGTTGTTATCGAAAAAGCAGTTGTTGTCGCTTAATGACCACCTGGATCATTTCTGACCTGCACCTGTGTGCGCAAAGGCCTGCGGTAACGCAGGCTTTTTTGCATTGGCTGGAAACCGACGTCAGCCAGGCTAAAGCGTTGTATATCCTGGGCGATTTCTTTGAAGTCTGGGTTGGTGATGATGTGCTGGATGACCCGCAATACGGCGCTGAATTCCAGCCTGTGGTGCATGCCTTGCGCAAATTGACAGACAGCGGCGTTAGACTGTATTTGATGCACGGGAACCGCGACTTTCTTATCGGCCAGCAGTTTGCGCGGGCTTGTGGTTTACAGCTGTTGCATGACCCCATCTTGCTGGACACAGGTAACAAACGCATTTTGCTGACGCATGGTGATGCGCTGTGTAGCGATGATATCGCCTACCAGAAGTTTCGTGAGCAGGTGAGAAGTCCGCAATGGCAGCAGGCATTTCTGGCACAACCATTAGCTGCACGCATTGCTTTTGCTGAACAGGCGCGCAGTCAAAGTGCAGAAAACAAAGCCACGCAATCCATGGAAATCATGGACGTGAATGCGCAGGCTGTTGCCGCATTGATTCGAGACAATGATTATCCCGATGTGCTGTTACATGGCCATACTCACAGACCATCGATACATACGCTGGAAATTGATGGACATGCATGTCAGCGCTGGGTGCTGGGCGACTGGCATGATACAGCCGCCGTGTGTCGCCTGGATAAAGAGAAGATCGAACTGGTCACACTGCAATTGTAAGTGGCTGACTTGCCGGGAAAGATAATAAAAAGCGCCTATTCGTTTGACGGGCGCTTTTTTATCAGCTCAGATTATAGCCTGGGCTTATTTTTTGATCTGGTTGCCAAACTCATGCGGGCGAACCTGCGCGGCAATTTTATCCAGCACGCCATTGATGTATTTGTGGCCATCAATGCCGCCATAAGATTTGGCCAGTTCCACGCCTTCGTTAATGGCGACACGATATGGAATACTGATATCAAACATTAACTCATAGCCGGAAATGCGCAGCACGGCATGTTCAATCGGGCTGAGTTCATCCAGCTGGCGATCTATGAACTGGCTGATCATGGCGTCCACGTCTGCAGTATGGTCCAGTACGCCAGTCAGTAACTGCTTGAAATAGGTTTCGTCTGCCTTGAAGTAGTCCGGATCATCCAGGCTGTCCAGGCGCAACTGCTTAACGTCACCGGCATTCATGCGGTTGCGGTACAGTGCCTTCAGCGCCAGTTCGCGTGATTTGCGGCGGTTTTTGCTGCCCCTGCCTTTTGCCGGTGAGGCCTGGCTTTTGTCAGCTGACTGATCCTGACTCATAGTGCACTCACCAGGTTAATCATTTCAATGGCCACCTGAGCGGCTTCTGCGCCCTTGATGGCCATGCGGGCTTCCGCCTGCTCGTCATTTTCGGTCGTCAGGATGGCATTGGCAACGGGTACGCCGGTATCGCGTTGTACTTCGGAGATGCCACGTGCGGATTCGTTGGCAACGACTTCAAAGTGATAGGTTTCACCACGAATAATGGCACCCAGGGCAATCAGGGCGTCATAAGACTCGCTCAGTGCCATGTGCTGCAGAATCAATGGGCTTTCCAGTGCACCAGGCACGGTAGCCAGCGTGATATCTTCGGCCTTGACGCCCAGTTTCAACAATTCCTGTTCACAGGCTTGTAACAGGCCTGCGCCGATATTGTCGTTAAAGCGGGAAAGCACAATACCGATTTTTTTACCGGTACCGTCCAGATTGGGGGAAAGTTTGTTCACTTGGGAATCCGTGGGTTTGTTCTGAAAAGCGTTATTTTAACTCAAAACAGCCGGTCCCGCGCCTGATGGCATTCGTCAGCTTAAAAGTGAAACGGCTGGCAATGATCGTTGGTTAAAACCATCATTTGCCAGCCCGGTACCTGTCAGGCAAATAATGCCCAGGCTTTCTGTACCGTCATGCAAATGCCATAAGCAATCGGAATCAGCACTGCCAGCCAGGCAAACCTGACCAGCCAGAATGCGTTTACAGAAGCACCATTCAGGTTCGCCGTACCTTTGCTGGCGGTATTTTTTGGTTTGTCTGATGCCTGCTCGGCTGCCAGTTCGGCGTCGGTCATGAAGTATTTGTCAGCGACCGGCCTGACCAGCAGGTTGGCAATAAAGCCTATGCCCAGCAAGCCTGCCAGCGTCAGGAAAATAGAGCCGTAAATGTCGGCAAAAGGGACTTTTGCTTCCAGGCGCATGTCATGCATGTAATTGACGATGACCGGACCCACAATGCCGGCGGTGGACCAGGCTGTGAGGATGCGGCCATGAATCGCCCCGACAAACTGGGTACCGAACAGGTCGGCCAGATAGGCCGGAATCGTGGAAAAACTACCGCCATACATGGAGGCGATCACGCAGACGACAACCAGGAACAGGCCAAGATGCTGCTGATTTGCCGCATACGTCGCCGTGATATACATCAGCGCGCCCAATACGAAAAATACAAAATAGGTATTGCGACGGCCCAGCTTGTCAGAAGATGTGGCCCAGCCCAGACGCCCCAGGATGTTGAACACGGATACCAGGCCGACAAAGCCCGCGCCCATGGCTGCTGCGGCAATCGCTAAAGATTCATCCATCTTGACTTCGGCAAACCCTAGCGCCGGTTGCCCCACCAGCTGTCCGCCAAAGGTTTCCTGCAGCATGGGGGCTGCCGCACCGATAATCCCGATAGCGGCAGAGACGTTCATGCACAGCATCAGCCACAGTAACCAGAATTGTGGTGTTTTATGTGCCTTGTCCAGATGCACATGGCGGTTGACCACCATGCGCTTGTGCTGCTGGTCAGGAGGTGTCCAGCCTTCCGGTTTCCAGTTGGCCGCAGGAATGCGGTAGCCCAGTGAGCCACAAGTCATGAAGATGGCGTAGACGATGGCCAGTACCACAAAGGTTTGCCAGACACCGGGCTCCGTATGCGTGGCAAACAGGCTCATCAGTTTTGTCGCCAGCGGCGAGCCTATCATGGCGCCGCCGCCAAAGCCCATGATGGCCATGCCGGTGGCCATGCCGCGACGGTCAGGAAACCATTTGATCAGGGTGGAAACCGGCGAGATGTAACCAAGTCCCAGGCCGATGCCGCCGATGACGCCGCTACCCAGCCACATCATCCATAACTGGTGGTGATAAACGCCTAGTGCTGAAATCAGCAGGCCGCCACACCAGCAGAGCATGGAGACCAGTCCGGCCTTGCGCGGACCGGCGCGTTCCAGCCAGCCGCCCCACAGTGCTGCCGAACAGCCCAGTAATACAAAGAATAGTGTGTACATCCAGCCCAGATCAAACTGGGTCCAGTTACAGTCGGTGGCAAACAGGGCTGTGCCTGTACCGGCAATTTTCTCGCTGAATGTGGTCGCGCCGGCGGCGCAGGCAGCCACCGGTGTGCCATCCGCATTGGTGAGCGCGGTACCCAGTGGTTTCCAGAATACGCTGAAACCATAAGCCATGCCGATAGATAAATGTACGGCGAGTGCGGCTGGCGGAACCAGCCAGCGATTGAAGTTTTTGCCTGCGGTAATATGTTCTTTTGATAAGTTAAACAAGATCTCATGCCCCTTTATTTCATGCTGTAACATCTTGTTACAATTTGTTGCAAAAGGCAATCCACACAAATTTAAATTTATGTGAGTTTGTCATGAAAATGTCATAATACATTCATAAACTGGCGAGCAAATACATGAACATATCAGTGAATATTGCTTAAAGGGAGCCCCATGGCAGCAGCAAATATTTTGGTCGTAGAAGATGAGCCAGCCATCCAGGAATTGCTGGCATTGAATATCAAGCAGGCAGGGCATCATGCCATTCGTGCCACCAGTGTTGAGCAGGCGCAAATGTTATTGCGTGAAACCATGCCGGACCTGATTCTGCTGGATTGGATGTTGCCTGGCATGAGCGGCATCGAGTTTGCACGCCGCCTCAAGTCTGACGGACTGACCAAAGAAGTGCCGATTATCATGCTGACCGCCCGCGGCGACGAGTTCGATAAAGTGCGCGGTCTGGAAGTTGGCGCGGATGATTATGTGACCAAGCCATTCAGTCCGCGTGAGCTGAATGCGCGTATCAAGGCGGTATTGCGTCGCCGCGCGCCGCAGATGACCGATGACCCGATTGAAGTGGCTGGCCTGCACCTGGATCCGACCACGCACCGTGTGACCGGCAACGATGTACATATTCCGCTGGGACCGACAGAGTTCAAGCTGTTACATTTTTTCATGACCAATCCTGAGCGCGTACATAGCCGTACACAATTGCTGGATAAAGTCTGGGGCGATCGCGTATTCGTGGAAGACCGTACTGTAGACGTGCATATCCGCCGCTTGCGTAATGCGCTGGTGGCCTCCAGTCATCAGGACATGATACAGACGGTACGTGGTTCCGGTTATCGCTTTTCAGTACATACAGACCCAGCCAGTTAAAGCACCTGATTGAAGCACTTCCGGTACACATAATTTTTTTGTCCGGAGGTGCTTGCACATCTATCTTATGGTGTGGCGGCGTGATACGCTTGCGCATTCGATTTTCACGATCACACTGCCTATGCTGCCTGCTCCTGCCCGGTCTTTTTCTCGCGCAATCTTGCCATGGCTGATACGCTTTTTCTGGCTGGGATTGATTGTGTGGGTGGCATTGACTTTCAGGCAGCATGGCATCAGTAATGATGAGTATGTACAGCATACTTACGGGCAGATGCTGCTGGACTGGTACCATTCCGGCTTCACTGACCAGGATGCGTTTCATTACCGCAATCTGCATCTGTATGGCGGTCTGTTCGATATTATTGCTGCCGCACTGGATCCTTATATCCCCATCATGATCTGGGATATCCGTCATCTGCTCTCGGCCCTGTTCGGGCTGCTTGGGTTTTATGGAGTTTCCCGTTTTGCCAGCCTGCTAGGCGGGCAGCGCCTGGCCTTACTTTCCATGTGGATGCTGTTCCTGACCGTGTCATGGTCAGGCACCATGTTTACCCATACCAAAGATGTACCCTTTGCCACTTGCATGCTGTGGACGCTGTACGCAACTGCGCTGGTGGTGCGTGACATGGAAAAAGTCAGTGGCAGGGCGATTGTCCTGCTTGGATTATCCGTTGGCAGTGCCCTGGGATTGCGTGTGGGTGGTGCGTTTGCTGTGATCTATCTGATTCTGCTGGTGATCTGGCGAGTATGGCTGGACCATCGATATACCGGTTCGCCCGTATGGACACGCCTGTTTCGCATGGTGGGGATATTGCTGCCGGCGGCGGTGCTGGCATTTGTGTTTATGGCCATCTGCTGGCCATGGAGCGTGATCGAAGCCGATAACCTGCTGGAAGCAGCCAAATCCTTCTCGCATTTTGATTTCAATATGCAGACTATTGCCAATGGTGTGGTCTACAACATCAGCGATGTGCCGCGTACTTACCTGCTGCAATATTTAGCAGTGAAATTGCCGGAAGCCGGATTGCTGGGCCTGGCCAGCCTGCCAGCGATGTGGCTGCTTTGCAGGCGGGGTCTGGTATTGGCCGACATGCCAACACGCATGACCATGCATACACTGTTACTGGGACTGCTGTTTCCGCTGCTGTTTGTGATGGAAGATAAGCCTGCGCTCTATAACGGTGTGAGACACTTTACTTTTCTGTTGCCCTTGCTGGCGATTTTATCTGCCTGGGGCATACTGAACGTCTGGCAGGCACTGGCCAATAGCCGACTGCATGGCCGATTCGCTTATCAGACATTATGGACCGGCATTGTCGCTGGTCTGATGCTGGTGACGCTGGTGGATATTATCCAGCTGCATCCTTATGAATATGTCCGGCTCAACCGACTGGCGGGTGAGCAGAAACAGGCGCAGTTCAAATGGGAAGGGGATTACTGGTCCAGTGCCTTGCGCGAAGCGACTGACCAGTTGCTGGATATGAAGCTACCTGTCCGTGCACAACCTTACTGGGTAGGCGCATGCGTGGATACGCCGCAAATCGAGCCTTATCTTGACGGACGTTTCAGTGTCACGCGCAATTGGAGCGAGGCAGATTTTTATCTGTCCACTACCAATATGCACTGCCACGAAGTGATGAAAGGCAAAGTCATCATCAATATCCAGCGCCAGGGCATGTCGCTGGCCGTGGTGAAAGACCGTCGCATGCTGCAAGGGGCAGACCGCGCAGCGACCCCCGCCAAAAATTAAGCGTAATCCGCTACAATTTCAACCAGACCATTCAGATTATTTTGGGGCTTCATGCCATGACCATTACTGATTCCGAGCGTTCCACTGCACAACCGCATATCACGGTCATGGTGCCCGCTTACAATGAGGCAAAAAACATTGCGCAGACCTTGCAGAATATCTGTGAAGTCCTGCAGCAAATGTCACCGTACTGGGATATTGTGGTGGTCGATGATGGCAGCCGTGACCGGACGGCGCATGTGGTGCAACCCCTGGTGGAGACCTGTCGTGTGACACTGGTGCGGTTCTCGCGCAATTTCGGCAAGGAGAATGCCATCAGTGCCGGTCTCAGCCATGCCAGTGGTGATCTGGTGATTTGCATGGATGCCGACGGCCAGCATGCGTCGGAACTGATGCTGACTATGCTGAAAAAGTGGCGGGAAGGTTATGACATGGTATATGCCGTGCGCCAGGACAGGGCACAGGAGTCTTCCTTCAAACTTTGGGGTTCCCGCCTGTTTTACCGCATGATGAGCGCCAGCAGCCATATTGAAATTCCACGCGATGCAGGAGATTTCCGTCTGATGGACCGCAAAGTGGTCGATGCGCTGTGCGCCTTGCCTGAACGTAACCGCTTTATGAAAGGCATTTATGCCTGGGTGGGTTACAAGTCGATAGGCATTCCCTACACGCCTCTGCCCAGGTTGCACGGTGAGAGCGCTTATTCCAAACTCAAACTGATCGCCCTGGCCTGGACCGGTATTACTGGATTCTCAGTGCTGCCTCTGCGCCTGGCCAGTCTGATTGGCGCCATTCTTGCGATTATTGCCTTTGCTTATGGCGCGATAGTGGTGATTGATACCTTGTTCTTTCACGAGTCGGTGCCCGGCTGGCCGACAGTGGTGGCGAGCATGATGTTTTTTGCCGGCGTGCAGCTACTGTTTATTGGCGTATTGGGTGAATACCTGGCACGTGTGTATGACGAGGTGAAAGGGCGGCCACCCTATATCGTGGCAGAAGTGATTCAGCCGGCGCAGGATGTTAAGCCGTCAGACGTTAAACCTGCGCGACGTCGCAAACCGGCAACGGGTGCCTGACATTGATGCAAACTTCTATCCCTGGCTTTATTGGTGTTGGTGCACTGGCCGCCGGTGTGCATTATGTGGTGGCGTTGCTTGCCCATCATCAGGGCTGGGCGCCAGCCAATGCTAACTGGCTGGGTTTTTTTTGCGCCTTTCCGGTCAGTTATTTCGGGCATAGGCTATGGTCATTCCGGGGAACGCAGGCCAGCCACCAGCAGGCTTTTTTCAGATTTTTCAGTGTGGCTTTGCTTGGATTCCTGGCTAATCAGGTATTGCTGTGGTTGGCGCTTACTTACACGCCATTGCCGTTCTGGTTTGTGCTGGGCGCGGTGATGGTTGCTGTGGCCATCAGCACTTGGCTGCTGAGCCGATTCTGGGCATTCCGTCATGATTAAGGCATGCCATGGCTAAGGTGATTATTTGTGCGGATGACTTTGCCCAGTCTGCAGCGATTAATGCTGCCATTCTCGACCTGGTGGCGCGTGGTGTATTAACGGCCATTTCGTGCATGACCCTCAGCCCTGAATGGTCGCAAAGTGCAACGCAGTTAACAGCCGAAATACGCGCCAAAGCCGATATCGGCCTGCATCTGGATTTTACGCAGTTTTCCCAAACCATCCGCTTGCCGCATCCGCAACTGGTGCTGCGCAGTTTATTGAGAACGCTTGATGCAAAAGCGGTACGCGCTAATATTCAGCAACAGCTGGATGCCTTTGAGCAGGTCACGGGAACAGTGCCTGATTATGTCGATGGGCACTTGCATGTGCATCAGCTACCGGTGATACGGGATGCATTATTAACAGAGTTGCAGCAACGCTATGAACATCTGCCTGCCTCAAAACGCCCATGGTTGCGCATCTCCAGTCCTCCACCTGGTAGTGGTTTTAAAGCGCGCATTATTCACTGGCTGGGTGCACGTGCATTACAAACAGCCGCCACGCAGGCCGATTTTCGCGTTTCCCCTTGTTTGCTGGGCGTGTATGATTTTCAGGGCGATAAAGCCGCCTATCAGTCCCACTGGCAGCGCTGGGCCAGGCAATTGCATCAATATGCTGGTGTGCAGAGCCACCATCTGCCACCAGTGTTGATGTGTCACCCATCCCAAACAATGAGCCGGATGGATGATGATTTGATTGCCAGCGCCAGAGTTACTGAGTGGCAGCTGATGCAATCGCCAGAATTTATTGCCTGGTTGTCGCAAGCCGCTATTCAACCCGTGAGAGGTTCGCATTGAGTAAATTGATTCACTGGGCGCAATATGCGCCTTTCTGGCAGCGCGCAATTGTTGCCATGTTGTTGGGTGCCATGACCGTGTCAGGATTCGCGCCTTATTACCTGTTCTGGGCACCATGGCTTTCTATGGCCGTGCTGCTGTTACTGTGGCAGCAGGCCGGTACTGCCGGTCAAGTGTTTAAACTGGGATTCGCGTTCGGGCTGGGTCTGTATGTTGTCGGCATTTACTGGATTTATATCAGCCTGCATACCTTTGGCGGCATGCCGTGGTGGTTTGCCGGATTCAGCACTTTCTGTTTGTGTGCGTTTATGGCGCTGTTTCCGGCATTGGCGGGTTACCTGGCAAAGCGCCTTGGTAAACTGCTGTGGGCAGCCCCTGTACTATGGGCGCTCTCAGACTGGGTACGTAGCTGGATTTTTACCGGCTTTCCGTGGCTGACGCTGGGATATTCGCAAGCGCCGGATAGTCCGCTGGTCGGGTTTTTGCCTGTCATAGGCGTGTATGGCGTGTCTGCCCTGACAGTGTTGCTGGCGAGCAGCCTGTTGATGATGACATCGGCGCGCCACCGCTTATGCGCTGTACTGATCGCCGTCGGCGTGCTGGCGGCTGGCAGTTTGCTGAGCGTCATTTCATGGGCACACCCTGCCGGACAACCGGTCAGCGTTGCTCTGTTGCAGGGCAATATCAGCCAGACCATTAAATGGTCACCTGAGCATGCCGAGCAGACCTTGCGCCAATATCTGGACATGGTGCGGCAGGCACAGGCGAAGTTAATCGTTTTACCGGAAACCGCGCTGCCGGTACTGGTGAACCAGCTGGATCCTGCTTACCTGGCTGCGCTCAGGCAGCATGCGCAAAATCAGGGTGGCGACATTCTGCTGGGTGTGGTCGAAACCAGGTCTGGTGAATATTTCAATAGCGCCATCAGCCTGGGGACTTCAGCTGAGCAGGCCTATTCCAAAAGTCATCTGGTGCCATTCGGCGAATATATTCCGCTGAAAAGCGTATTCGGCTGGATATACCGTGACTGGCTGCAGATGCCACTCAGTGATTTGTCGCGTGGTACCTCGAAGCAGCCATTGCTCATCGCCGGGCAAAAAGTCGGCGTGAATATCTGCTACGAGGATGTATTTGGTGAAGAGATTGCGCAGCAACTGCCTCAGGCCGGGTTGCTGGTGAATATCAGTAACGATGCCTGGTACGGGCAATCATTTGCGGCAGACCAGCATATGCAGTTCAGCCAGGTGCGCGCCATCGAAACCGGACGCATGGTGTTGCGCAGTACCAATACCGGCGCGACGGCAATCATAGACAAGCATGGCCAGGTATTGCAGCATGCGCCGCATGACCAGGCGGTTATCCTGCAAGGTGAGGCGCAAGGTTATCAGGGCACCACGCCGTATGTGCGCTGGGGAAACCACCTGTTTATTGTGTTGTCTGCGCTGGCTTTGCTGCTGGCGTACACGATGCGTAAACGTTGTGCTGTTTAGCGCGCATACTCCGTCCTTGTCTTTGTGATTCGCTGCAAAACCAAGTAAAATCAACCTTTTGCATTTCATCGGATCAGGCCAAATGGTGTTGACCTTTCAACAAATCATTCTAAAACTACAAGAATACTGGGATAAGCAAGGTTGCACCTTGTTGCAACCTTACGATATGGAAGTCGGTGCCGGTACCAGCCACACCGCCACTTTTTTACGCGCACTGGGGCCTGAGCCGTGGAAAGCGGCCTATGTACAGCCCAGCCGCCGTCCTAAGGATGGCCGTTATGGCGAAAACCCTAACCGTCTGCAACACTATTACCAATACCAGGTGGTGCTGAAACCTGCACCTGCCAATATTCTGGAATTGTATCTGGGCTCACTCGAAGCACTGGGCTTTAACCTCAAGGAAAACGACATCCGTTTTGTAGAGGATGACTGGGAAAACCCGACGCTGGGTGCCTGGGGTCTGGGTTGGGAAGTCTGGCTGAACGGCATGGAAGTCACACAATTTACCTACTTCCAGCAAGTCGGTGGCATTAACTGCAAACCTATTACCGGTGAAATTACTTATGGCCTGGAACGTCTGGCCATGTATCTGCAAGGTGTGGAGAACGTTTATGACCTGGAGTACTCCCCGGGCGTGAAATACGGCGATGTGTTCCACCAGAACGAAGTGGAGCAGTCCACCTATAACTTTGAGCATTCCGATGCTGATTTCCTGTTCACGGCGTTTAACGCCCATGAAAAACAGGCCAGGCACCTGATGGATGTAAAACTGGCCTTGCCTGCGTATGAGCAAGTGCTGAAAGCCGCGCATACCTTCAACTTGCTGGATGCGCGTGGTGCGATTTCAGTCACTGAGCGTGCCGCTTATATTGGCCGTATCCGTAATCTGGCCCGCGCTGTAGCAGCCAGCTATCTCGATAGCCGCGCCAGACTGGGTTTCCCGATGGCGCCTAAAGCCTGGGCCGATGAAGTCATCACCAAACTGCAAAGCGAACAAGCCGAACAAAACAAGAAAGCCGCCGCATGAAACCCCGCAATCTGTTAGTTGAATTATTTGTAGAAGAACTGCCGCCTAAAGTATTGAGGAAGCTGGGCGAGTCATTTAGCGGCGTATTGGCGGACAGCCTGAAAGCAGCTGAATTGCTGGCCGCTGATAGTGCCGTCACGACGTTTGCTTCCCCACGCCGACTGGCTGCGCATATTACCAATGTGTCAGACAAGGCCGCAGACAAGCAGGTGGCACAAAAACTGATGCCAGCCAGCGTTGGCCTGGATGCCAGTGGCAATGCCACACCGGCTTTGCTGAAAAAACTGCAGGCGTTGGGTGCGGATGAATCCGCCGTTGCCAAGCTGCGTAAAGAAAATGATGGCAAGGCAGATATCCTGTTCCTGGATGCCACACAGGCAGGTGCAACATTGCAGGCAGGCCTGCAAAAAGCGCTGGATGAAACCCTGGCAAAATTGCCTATTCCTAAAGTGATGACGTACCAGATCAATGATGGCTGGGAAAGCGTCAATTTCGTGCGTCCGGCCCATGGCCTGGTGGCATTGCATGGCAACGAAATTGTGCCCGTTTCAACGCTGGGATTGACCGCAGGCAATACCACGCAAGGTCATCGCTTTGAAGCGAAAAGCCCAATCGTAACGATTACTTCTGCCGATACTTACGCACAGCAACTGGAAGATGAAGGTGCGTTGATTGCAGGATTTGATGCACGCCGTGCCGAGATTGTGAAACAGTTGCAAGCGGCAGCTGACAAACAGGGCCTGAAACCAATTGAGGATGACGCCTTGCTGGATGAAGTGACGGCGCTGGTGGAGCGTCCCAACGTCTTGCTGGGTCAGTTCGAAGAGGAGTTCCTTGCCGTACCGCAGGAATGCCTGATTCTGACCATGAAGGCTAACCAGAAATACTTTCCGTTGCTGGATGCGCCATTAAATCAAGGGGGCAAGCTGACCAACAAATTTTTAATCGTTTCCAACATCAATCCTGCTGATGCCAGCAAGGTGATTGGCGGTAACGAGCGCGTGGTTCGCCCACGTCTGGCCGATGCCAAGTTCTTCTTTGACCAGGACCGTAAAAAAACGCTGGAAAGCCGTTTGCCTGGCTTGACCAAAATGGTGTATCACAACAAGCTTGGTTCACAAGGCGAACGTAACGAGCGTGTGGTGGCGATTGCTTCTGCCATTGCCCAGCACATTGGTGGCGACGGTTTTGTGGCAAAAGTGGCACAGGCAGCGCGTTTGTCCAAAATCGATTTGCTGACTGATATGGTCGGCGAATTCCCCGAGTTACAGGGCATTATGGGGCGTTATTACGCCCAGCATGAAGGTCTGGCCGATGATGTGGCGTATGCGATTGAAGACCATTACCGCCCACGTTTTGCCGGTGATGAGCTGCCTCGCAGCCAGGTCGGCGTGGTGGTCGCGCTGGCGGATAAACTGGAAACACTGGTTGGCCTGTTCAGCATAGGCGAGAAACCGACTGGTGATAAAGACCCGTTTGCCTTGCGTCGCCAGGCGCTGGGTATTTTGCGCATGCTGATGGAAACTGAATTGCCGTTGGCATTTGACCAGTTGATTGCACAAACCTTGCACGTATTCAATGGTGATGCTGACGTGGCAGAAGCGATTAAAGCGTTCTGTTTCGACCGTCTGGCGGTGAACTTGCGTGACCAGGGCGCGAGCGCGCAAGAGGTCGATGCCGTGTTGTCATTATCCCCAAATCAACTGGCAGAGGTGCCGCGCCGTTTGGCTGCGGTACAGGCATTTGCCAATTTGCCGGAAGCGCCAGCACTGGCAGCCGCCAACAAGCGTGTCAGCAATATTCTGAAAAAGGTTGAAGGCGAAGTGAACGCCGACGTTAATGCGAGCTTGTTGCAAGAAGCCGCTGAGAAATCGCTATACCAGGCATTGGTAGAAACCAAACCCAAGGCTGACCAGCTATTTGAAGCCGGTGACTATACCGGGGCATTGCAAGCCTTGGCCGTGCTGAAAACGCCAGTCGACACTTTCTTTGATGAGGTGATGGTGAATGCGGAAGACCCGGCTCTGAAAGCTAACCGCTTGGGCCTGCTGGCAATCTTGCACCAGGCGATGAACCGTGTGGCAGATTTGTCCAGACTGGCAAGCTAGATCTGGCGACTGCCTGATATGTGGAGAAGGTGTTCCTGATGAAACTCGTGATTCTTGACCGTGATGGTGTGATTAACCAGGATAGCGCAACCTTTATCAAGAATCCCAATGAGTGGATTCCCATTCCTGGCAGCCTGGATGCCATCGCCTTGCTGAACCAGCACGGTTACCGTGTAGTGGTGGCCACCAATCAATCGGGGATTGCGCGCGGCTATTTTGATATGGCGACGCTCAATACTATCCACGACAAAATGCACAAGGCACTGGCGCAAGTCGGCGGCCGGGTGGATGCGGTGTTTTATTGCCCGCATGCGGCCGATGACAATTGCAGTTGCCGCAAACCTAAAACCGGCATGTTGGAAGAAATCAGCCGCCGTTTTAATATCCCGCTGACACGTGCTCCCGGGGTGGGCGATGCCTTGCGTGACTTGCAGGCGTTTGCCAGCGCCGGCTGCCAGCCTTACCTGGTCAGAACCGGTAAAGGCGAAGAAACTTATAACCTGGCCGATGTCCCGGCCAATACCATTGTGGTGGCTGACCTGGCGGCGGCAGTACAAGACATTATTGCAGGTGACAGATAATGCAGAAAGTTGTGTTGTATGTACGTGCCTTGCTGTTTTATGCCGGGCTGTTTACCTTAACCGTCCCGTTTTCACTACTGGCAATTCTGTTGATCCCGCTGCCTGCGGTGATGCGTTCACGCTGGGTCAGTGGCTGGGCGCATGCGGTGTTGTGGTGGCTGAAAGTCACCTGCAATCTGCGTTATACCGTGACCGGGCGTGAGCATCTCCCGGCGACGCCCTCCATTATCCTGTCCAAGCATCAGTCAGCCTGGGAAACCATTGCGTTGCAAAGTATCTTCCCGCCACAAGTATGGGTGCTGAAAAGAGAGTTGCTGATGATTCCTTTTTTTGGCTGGGGATTATGGGCGGTGGGCTCTATTCCGATAGACCGCAGCAGCGGGCGTGAAGCACTGAAAAAGCTGGTCAAACATGGCAAGGACAGGCTCAGGCGTGGTTTATGGGTGGTGATTTTTCCTGAAGGCACGCGAACTGCACCTGGCGTGCGCGGTAAATATCATATCGGTGGCGCCTGGCTGGCATCGCATACTGAAACCACGGTAGTGCCGGTCGCACATAATGCCGGTCGTTTCTGGCGCAAAAATTCCATTCTCAAATACCCCGGCGTGATCCAGGTCGTGATTGGTCAACCGATAGACACCACCGGACTCAAGCCGGATGCGGTCAATAAACAGGTGGAAGACTGGATAGAAACACAGATGCAATCGCTGTGATCGCCGTGCATGATTGAACGACTGCTGCAGTTGCCAGACGGGCAAACCATCCCCTATCAGTTGGATTTACGGGTACGCAAAACCATAGGCCTGAAAATTACCGCACAGGGTCTGGTGGTGCATGCTCCCAAACGTATTTCCGTCACGCAGCTTGAGCAAGTCCTGCTGCAAAAATCCGGCTGGATACAGCAAAAACTCGCCTTGCGTGAAAGCAATCAGGCCAGTCCCATGCAATGGGTGAATGGTGAGCCTTTGTTGTTTATGGGGCAGGATATTGTGCTGACTTTGCAGCAGCATGCGACAAATAAGGCTGTCGTGCTACAGGGTAATCAGTTGTTACTCAGGTCGCCCCGCATTGGGGACCCGGACTTTGTCGCACGCAAGATATTGCAATGGTATGCGCAGCAGGCACTGCCGGATTTCAAGCGCAGGGTAGAGGTCATTGCCGCGCAAATGGGCGAAAAGATTACTTCTGTTGCGCTTTCCAATGCCAGATCGCGCTGGGGCAGCTGCAATAGCCGCAGGCAAATCCGCCTGAACTGGCGACTGATCCAGGCACCGCCGCATATTATCCAGTATGTGGTCTGCCATGAAATGGCGCATCTCAGGGAAATGAACCACTCGGCCAGGTTTTATGCGGTACAGGAAAGCCTGTTTCCCAATCATCTCCAGGCTGAAAAAGAACTGCGGGCCTTATCCGGCATTTTGCATCGCATGGCGTGACTTCGTATGTATTAAATTCCTGTTTAAGGGATGAGCCGGGGGATTCATTCACGTGTACGTTTGATTTCTGCGACCAGCTGATCCAACACTATGCTCCAGCCTTGCTGGAAACCCATCGCTTCATGCCGCTGTTTTGTGGCGATATCAGGATGCAAGGCATACGCGGTATATAGCGACCCCGTGGCTGTCGGTGAGAGCACTATGCTGGCTGTCATCATCAACGCCGCACATTCGTGCCCCTGTGTTTGTTCAGGCACTTTTGCCGGCCTGAAACCGGCTTCGAGAGCATTGGTCCAGGTCAGGACACGATTAGGCGTCACTTCCAGATAACAGCCGCTATTGGGAAACTGCTCACCTTCCGGAGATTCCATGACAGTGCGAAAATGGCCGCCCGGTTTCAGGTCTATTTCACATTCCACTGTTTTCCATGGCAACGGACAAAACCATTGCTTGAGATGTTCCGGAGTAGTCCAGGCATGCCAGATTTCTTCAGGTGATACATCGACTTCTCTTTCCAGAATTAAATCCAGTTCCGGGTTGATAGTGATAGTCATAAGCTCTCCTTTGCTATCGGAATCTATTAACTGCTTATCCCTTAGTTGTCCCTGCCCTCGACCGGTTTACTCTATTTGCCAGCCAGATTCCCGAGAATATGGTTAGCATACCGATGAATTGATACAGATGAAACGCTTCATGCAGCAACAATGTAGAAAGCAGGGAGCCAAAAACAGGCATGGCGTGAATAAAAACGCTGGCCCGCACCGAGCCAACCAGCGTCACCGCTTTTGAGTAAGCCAGCAAGGCAATCACCGACGGGAAAATACCGATATACAGCAATATCCAGATTGTGCGGGATGAGTCAATTTGCACGTGCTGGCTTTGTGTCTGATGTTCCCACAGCGCAAGCGGTAACAGTAAAGCCAGAGCAATCAGTATCTGGCACAGCATCAAGCCGGTGCGGTTGATTTCCGGCGGGATGGCCTTGAGCCACAGTGTATACAAGGCCCAGAAAATCATGGCGACAAGAATAATCACATCGCCTGGCGCAAATGCCAGTGTGAGCAATACTTGCAGGTTGCCGTGTGATACCACAGTCAATACGCCTGCCAGTGAAACCAGCAAGCCCAGCAATTGATTAAAAGGTAATTTTTGCCGGTAAAACAGCAAGCCGAAAATGGCAACCAGGAATGGAATAAAAGAATTGAGGATAATGCCATTGGTCGCGCTGGTGGTGTGCAAGCCCCAATATATCAGCAGATTAAAGGTAGCAACGCCAGTGATCGCTGTGCCCAGAATATGCCAGCGATAGGCAGGATAACGCTGGCGATCGCGTAAAAAAGGCCTGATTGCAAATGGCAGCAGGCAAAGGATGGCGATGCTCCAGCGGATTAGCGATAACGCTACTGGTGGTACGGAGTCGCTAATTGCGCGCCCGGCAATAAAATTTCCGGCCCAGAACAGGGGCGGTAACAGCAATAATACCAGCGTACGCCAGTGCAATGCGCTGGAAGAGTTGTCTGACATGTCTGTTTCTAACTGCGTGAAGAGAGCTGGATTGTACTGGGCGTGCAGTTGTTTTGTGAAATAAAAAAGGGGCTGAATGCCCCTTTTCTGAAACCGGACTGCAATTAAGCGGCGCCCAGTTGCACCGGTGTGAGCTGGATCAGTTTTTTGACTAATCCAGGATGTTGTTCTGCATGTGCTTCCTTGAGGCAGGCTTTTGCGCAACTGGCGCATTTGCCGCATTCGGCACCTACGCCTAACTGTTCTTTCAGGTGCTTGACGGTTTTGGCGCCATCTTTTACTGCCTGGTGAACTTGTCGCTCGGTTACTGCATTACACACGCAAACGTACATATTGCCTCTAATTAAAATCACTAATAATAATTATTATCATTTATTGTGAGATTGTCAAGGCAGATTTTGTTCCGGCTGTATATGAAAAAAGCCGCTTTCGCGGCTTGGTTCAGGTGTCTGATATTCAGGATGAGCTATTCGGACTCAATCTGTGTTTGCAGGTAATTCGGCAAAGTCACGTCGGAAATCAGGCGTTGCTGGGTTTCCAGCCAGTCTATGGCTTCTTCGCAAGCTTCCAGCAGTTCGGTCAGCAGGTCGCGCGTGACATAATCCTGCAGCTTTTCAGCTTCGGCAATCGCTTCCACCAGTTGCGGGCGCTGCACGTCTTTTTCAAAGCTGAGGTCACCCTGCAGGCATTCCACGACGTCCTCACCAATCAGCAGCTTGCCGAGGTTTTGCAGATTAGGCAGACCGTCGAGGAACAGGATGCGCTCAATCACTTCGTCCGCTTCTTTCATGACGCGGATGGATTGCTTGTACTGGTAATCGTTAAGTTTTTCCAGTCCCCATTTCCTGAACATGCGCGCATGCAGGAAATACTGGTTGATAGACGTCAGCTGGTTCTTCAGAACCTTGTTCAGTGTGCTGATAATGTGTTTTTCGCCTTGCATATCAACTCCTTAAACAGCCGCCGCAGGGCTGTCGCCCATCTGGCTTTGGCAGTAGTTCTCAATACCGATCAGTTTGATCAGGTTCAGCTGTTTTTCCAGCCAGTAGGCATGATCCATTTCGGTGTCATCCAGTTGTACCAGCAGCATTTCACGGGTAACAAAATCCTGGGCCTGTTCGCAGGCTTCGATAGCACTTTTCAGGTGTTTGACTACAGCATATTCCAGCGCCAGGTCTGATTCCAGCATGGATTTCACATCCTGGCCGATGTGAATAGGGTCGCGTTTGGTCAGGTTGGGAGTGCCTTCCAGGAACAGGATGCGCTGAATCAGTGCACGCGCATGTTCTCTTTCATGCAGAGATTCGTGCAAAATGCGCTGTGAAATAACGCCCAGTCCCATATCGGCATACATTTCGCCGTGAATCAGATACTGGTCGGTGGCGGTGAGTTCGCCTGCCAGTAAATCATTCAGAATCTCTACAATTTTCTTATCGCCTTTCATGGCAGACCCCTGTTATGCAGTTCTTGATGCTGGCAATGATACAGGAAATCACAGGAAGTGCAATATAAAAAATCAATGTAACTTATTGATTTTAAATGTTATTTTAAATAATAACATAAATAGAAATCGTTCTTGACTACAGGACTTTGACGGTACGCAACCGTCTTACATCAGCAATTTCAAGTCGTGTGCAATATTGGCCGGTTTTTCGCCATAACCGAGATAAATGCGTGGCGCGCCGGTTTTATCAAATACATACAGGCCTGCGCTATGATCCATGGTGTAGCCTGACTGGCCGGGTTCAGTCACTTTTGCCGCATAGACTTTATATTCGGCCAGATTGGCGGCCACTTCAGCCGCCGTGCCGCGCAGGCCGATAAAGCGTTCATCGAAGCCTGGTACGAATTGCGCCAGCACTTCCTGCGTGTCGCGCTCAGGGTCTACCGTCACGAACAGTACCTGCACATCATCAGCCTTGTCACCCAGCAATTTCATGGTCTGCTTGAGGTCGCTCATGGTGGTCGGGCAGACGTCGGGGCAATGGGTGTAACCAAAAAACAGCACTACCACCTTGCCTTTGAAGTCATCAATGCTGCGTAATTTTCCGGTGTGGTCGGTTAATGACAACGGTTTGCCAAAGCGGGTGCCGGTCAGGTCGGTGCCGATAAAGCTGGCGTGCGTCCCGCCAGGTTGGCAGACAGCCAGCAGGCCCAGCAACATCAATCCTGTGATCCATTTCCACATAAAATGCGTACGCATATAAAAATCCTTGTAAATCAGCATTGAAATGAATTCTAGCATAGGCGAAAAAGGCACAGTTTGGTTTACAATACCAGTTTTTCATGACTGACGGATTGAGGCGAGTTTAAATGGCAATACCGAGTTCGATGGCAGACCGTGACGGCGTTATCTGGTACGACGGCAAAATGGTCAACTGGCGTGACGCCACCACCCATGTGTTAACCCACACCCTGCATTACGGCATGGGCGTGTTTGAAGGGGTGCGTGCTTACAAAACCGACAAAGGCACTGCTATTTTCCGTCTGCAGGAGCATACTGACCGCTTGTTCCGCAGTGCGCATATCCTGGGCATGAGAATGCCGTTCGATAAAGAGACGATTTCCGAGGCGCAGAAAGCCGCCGTGCGCGAAAACAATCTTGAATCTGCCTACCTGCGTCCGATGGCATTCTACGGTGCTGAGGCGATGGGTATTTCAGCCAAGACTTTGTCCACACACGTGATTGTCGGCGCCTGGAGCTGGGGTGCTTATATGGGCGAAGAAGCAATTACCAAAGGCATACGCGTCAAGACTTCTTCATTTGCACGTCACCACGTGAATATCACCATGTGTAAAGCCAAGGCTAACGGTAATTACATGAACAGCATTCTGGCACACCAGGAAGCGGCGCAGGACGGCTACCAGGAAGCATTGTTGCTGGATGTGGACGGCTTTGTCGCTGAAGGTTCCGGCGAAAATATCTTTATCGTACGTAATGGTAAACTGATCACGCCAGACCTGACATCTGCCCTGGAAGGCATCACCCGCGATACCATTATCCACCTGGCCAAAGAAGAGCTGGGCCTGGAAATCATTGAAAAGCGCATCACGCGTGATGAAGTGTACAGCGCTGATGAAGCTTTCTTCACCGGCACTGCGGCTGAAGTGACGCCTATCCGTGAACTGGATAACCGCGCGATTGGCGCTGGCTCCCGTGGCCCGATTACCGAAAAACTGCAAAGCCTGTATTTCGATGTGGTCAAAGGCAAAAACACCAAGTACGCGCACTGGCTGACCTTGGTTTAATGTATTTTGGGTTTAACGTATTTTGCGCCTTTTGCTGGAGAGTTTGAATGTCTGATGTCAAAGAGTTTGAAGTAGACGGCAAAGACTTGCCATTGCACTGCCCGACAAAAGAGGTGGCGCTGTGGGCATCGCATCCCAGAGTGTTTCTGGATGTGGCAAAAACGGGAGAGGTATCTTGTCCCTATTGCGGGACGAAGTACAAGTTGAAGCCCGGGACGCAGGTCCATCATCATTAAGTAGAAAACCCACGCATGGCGTGGGTTTTTTGTTGGTGAGTTCTGTGTGCATATTAGGATGGTTTGAAAGGATTATTCTTCAGTGGGTGCTTTGGTGGCGTAGCTTTTCGTCTTGTAGGGGATTTACTTTTGATTGCTTTCGTTTTTACGGCGACCATTCCTTCTTGTGTTTGCCCATCAGAAAGAAGGCAAAGAACAGGACGTTCAGCTTCCGCTTTTTCCTGTATTGCGCGTCAAAGTGGGCGTCCATCGAAACTGACTCCGGTCGCCCACGCTTAACGTCGCTACGCGAGTTAGTCTAGGCCGCAACACTGTCGCTGGTTATGTTACTGTCTGAGGGGACAAATACCAGAAAGTAACTCGCCGAAGGGCGAAAGAAAAAGTTACAGAAGCTCATTAAAACTGCAAAATCCCGAGGAATTATTTTTTAAGTATTCTATCGTCGTATAAGGTCTAGGTATTCAGCTTCCACAACTGTTGCATGACTAGCTCAGTCTCTTTTTCCCCGCTTGTCAGAAATACATAATCCCCGGCCTCTGTGGCCGCATTCAGCATCAGCTGTTGCTCCAGCACTTGCTGCAAGCGCTTCGCCACCGCCGCGCCAGTATCAATCAAAGTGACATCAGGCCCCACAATGTTCTGAATCGCTTTACGCACAAACGGATAATGCGTGCAGCCGAGCACGACAGTATCTGCTTCGGCCACCATCAACGGCTGGCAGTATTGCTGCAATAGTGCTTGGGTTTCCGGCGTGTCCAGTAGTCCTTGCTCTATACGTTCCACCAGGCCGACGCAGGCCTGGGTGACGACTTGTACGCCTTGTCCATAATGTTCCAGCAAGGCAGCAAATTGCGCGCTTTGTAGCGTACCAGTGGTGGCGAGTACGCCGATAATGCCGTTTTTGCTGGCGGCGGCGGCAGGTTTGACGGCAGGCTCCATGCCTATGATGGGCAGACTGTAATGCTGGCGCATGGCACTTATGGCAGCGGCGGTTGCCGTGTTGCAGGCGACGACCAGTGCTTTGACGCCTTTTGCGATCAGGATGTCTGCTACCGCAAAGCAGCGCTGCTGAATTTCTGTGGCCGATTTGTTGCCGTAAGGCGCATGGGCGCTGTCAGCAAAGTAAATGAAGTGTTCGTGTGGAAGCTGGCGTGTCAGGTGCTTGAGGACGGTGAGTCCGCCTACGCCTGAGTCCATCACCCCGACCGGGGCATCCACTGCAATCGCTGGGCACATCGAAATGGCACGGTATGATTTATAATGACCGGATTATATCGGATTTTATACAGGTATCAGGAATGGCCAATCGGCTGAGCAAGATTTACACGCGTACCGGCGATGGTGGTACTACCGGGCTGGGCGACGGCTCGCGTGTGGCAAAATCCGATTTGCGCGTGGCCGCCATGGGCGATGTTGATGAACTGAATGCAGTGCTTGGCATGTTGCTGGTGGAAGTGCGGGCTGATGATGTGCGAGACAGTTTGCTGGCGATCCAGCATGATTTGTTCGACCTGGGCGGCGAGTTATGCATGCCTGGGCATCACCTCATGCAGGCTGACCGTGTCACATTTCTGGAGTTGACACTGGATAGCTGGAATGAGGCACTCAGTCCGCTCAAGGAATTCATTCTGCCAGGCGGGAGTCGTGCTGCGTCTGTCTGCCATCTGGCACGCACGGTTTGCCGTCGTGCCGAGCGTGCCTTGCATGCATTGCATGCACATTCACCGGTGACGCCGACGTCTCTGCAATACCTCAATCGCCTGTCGGACTTGCTGTTTGTCCTCTGTCGTACCCTTAATCAGCATGCGGGAATTCCCGATGTGCTGTGGAATAATCAACATAAACTGTAGCGCAGCTAGCCGGCGCCTGACTATTGACCCATGATTAAACAATTACTGAAAAAAGTGTTTCGTCGTCGTAATCCTGCAGAGACGAACGCATCTTCTACAACTCGGCAGGTGATTACCGCCAGCAAACATAAGATCGATCAGAAGCTGATCAGCCAGGCCGCCTTGAAAACCTGTGATGGTTTGCAGAAAGCTGGTTTCCAGGCCTATATAGTAGGCGGTGCAGTGCGCGATTTATTGCTGAACCATCCGCCCAAGGATTTTGATGTGGCCACCGATGCCACGCCGGAACAGGTGCACAAGATATTCCGCCGTTCGCGCATTATTGGCCGCCGTTTCCGCCTGGTGCATGTGTTGTGGGGGCAGGAAACCATAGAAGTGTCCACTTTCCGCGGCCATCACCAGAGTGAGGGCGATGCGGTTACCAATGACAGCGGCCGCATTATCCGCGATAACATTTTTGGCAGCATTGAAGAAGATGCGGTGCGGCGCGATTTCACCGCCAATGCCTTGTATTACGACCCCAAACGCCAGGAAGTGCTGGACTTCCATAATGGCGTGGCTGATATTCGTGCCAAAACGCTGCGTATCATCGGTGATCCGGTCAAGCGCTACCAGGAAGATCCGGTGCGCATGCTGCGCGCGGTCAGGCTTTCTGCCAAACTGGGGCTTAAACTGGAGCGTACCACTGGTGCGCCCATTCACAAGCTGGCGGACTTGCTGGAAGATGTGCCGCCCAGCCGCCTGTTTGATGAAATGCTCAAGCTGTTCCTGTCAGGTCATGCGATTGAAAGCATCAGTGCCCTGCGCGCCCAGCATTTGCATCATGGTCTGTTGCCGCTACTGGATGTGGTGCTGGAGCAGCCGCTGGGAGAAAAATTCGTCATGCTGGCGCTGAAGAATACCGATGACCGCATTCTGGCCGGTAAGTCATCCAATCCCAGCTTCCTGTTCGCGACCTTGCTCTGGCATGAAGTGTTACAAGCCTGGCAGGAAAACCAGAAACGTGGCGAGCCTATGATTCCGGCGCTGCACGCGGCCATGAACGAGGTCATTGACAAGCAGGCCGAGAAAATGGCGATTCACAACCGCTATACCGCGACCATGAAAGAAATCTGGGCCATGCAGCCGCGCTTCGAGCAGCGCTCTGGCAAGCGGCCTTATGCACTGCTGACCAATCCGCGTTACCGGGCCGGTTACGACTTTCTGTTACTGCGCTGTGCCTCGGGTGAGTTGCCGCAGGCACTGGGTGACTGGTGGACACGCTTTGCTGACGCCGGTACCGAAGAGCGTACTGCCATGTTGCTGCCGGACAGCGCACCTAAAAAACGCCGCCGCAAGCCGCGCAAGAAAAAACCGGCAGCGGCGAACGGGGCGGATGCCTGATGGCGCTGGCCCTGATTGCGCTGGGCAGTAACCTGCAACAGCCGCAAGTGCAAGTCAGTCACGCGATACAGGTGCTGGCACAAACGCCAGGGCTGACGTTGCTCAAGGCTTCCAGCCTGTATGCGACCGCGCCCGTGGGCTATGACAACCAGCCTGACTTTATCAATGCGGTGATTCAGGTTGTCACTGATATTCCGGCGCCACAGCTGATGCAATTGCTGCTGGATATTGAGCAGACTTTTGGCCGGGAAAGGCCTTTTCCCAACGCCCCGCGCATTCTCGATCTGGATCTGCTGGATTATGACGGCATGCAACTGGATACCGAACTGCTCAAGCTGCCGCATCCCCGCATGCACGAACGCGGTTTTGTGATCTTCCCGCTGGCGGAAATTCTGCCTGACTTTGTGCTGCCGGACGGAAAGTCTGTTGTAGAATGGCTGGCAGAATACCCGCACCAGGATGTGAGAAGGCTGGAGTGTGCGCAAACTGCCCCGAATTGAATAAGCTAAACGAGCAATAAGAATGTTTAACCGTTTTCCCTATGTTGTGATTGAAGGCCCGATAGGCAGTGGCAAAACCACGCTGGCGCGCATGCTGGCCGACAAGTTCTCGGTGGAGCTGTTGTCCGAGAAAGCCGAAGCCAACCCTTTCCTGACGCGCTTTTACCAGGATGCCCAGCGTTACGCCCTGCCGACGCAATTGTTTTTCCTGTTCCAGCGTTCACGCCAGATTGAAGACATGGCGCAGCGTGACATGTTCGGCCAGCAGACAGTGTCTGATTTTTTTCTGGAAAAAGACCCGCTGTTTGCGCGCCTTAACCTGGATGACGAAGAGTATTCCCTGTACCACCAGATTTACCAGCATCTGCAGCTGAAAGCACCCAAGCCAGATCTGGTGGTGTATCTGCAAACGCCGGTGGATGCGCTGATGGAGCGTATTGAAGAGCGTAATATCAGCTACGAGCAGGATATGCCACGAGAATATATTGCGCGGCTGGCCGATGCCTACAGCGAATTTTTCCATGGCTATGATGCCTCTCCCTTGCTGATTGTGAACAACGAGAAGCTGAACATTATCAAAGACCCTGAAGCGTTTGATTTGCTGATTGAGCGGATTGGCCAGATCAAGAGCAGCCGCGAGTACTTTAATCCCAATTTTTAAATGCCAGCACGGCGTCACCGGGCTGTTCTGTCTGAACTGTTTGTCGTGTGCGCATTGCCGGAACTCTTTTGAATATGCTTAAACAACTTTTGACCAAAGCAAAAGCGGGCGAGAAAATCGCCATGCTGACTTGCTATGACGCCACGTTTGCCAAGCTGATGGCATTGACCGGCGTTGATGTGCTGCTGGTGGGAGATTCGCTGGGCATGGTGATCCAGGGGGCAACTGATACGCTGGGCGTCACCATGCAGGATATGCTGTATCACACGCGGATTGTGGCCAATGGCGCACCGGAGGCCGTCATCATGAGCGATATGCCGGCCAGCAGCTATGAACACGATATGGCAGGGGCACTGGCCAATGCCAGGGCACTGATTGCGGCGGGCGCGCATATCGTCAAAATCGAAGGTGGCGGCCAGATGGTTGAAACGGCGCGTCATCTGGTGGCCAATGGCATTCCTGTCTGCGCACACCTGGGGTTTACACCGCAATCGGTGGAGAAGCTGGGCGGCTATAAAATCCAGGGTAAAACCGCAGAGAGTGCGCAGGCCATGCAGGCAGATGCACAAGCGATGGCGAATGCCGGTGTCAGCCTGGTGTTGTTCGAAATGGTGCCGGCAGCACTCGCCACGCATATTACCGAGACTATTCCGGTGCCTACCATAGGTATAGGGGCTGGCGCGGGCTGTAGTGGCCAGGTACTGGTGCTGCAGGATTTGCTCGGTATTTATACCGGACCGGCAGGAAAAGCGCCGCAGGACTACAAGGCGCCGCGTTTTACAGAAAACTTTTTGCAGCAATCTGGTAGCGTGCAGCAGGCAATCGCTGCCTATGTGCAGGCAGTGAAAGCCGGTGATTTCCCTGAACCCAAACACAGTTATTGAACGTCATGAACCTGCTGGCCATTGAATCTTCCACCGAATTCTTGTCGCTTGCGTTGCAATCCGGCACTGCAATGCAGCTGTTCCATGAGCGTACAGGGCCTGCTGCTTCGCAACGCATTCTGCCGGAAATCCAGCGCCTGCTGGCAACCGCTGATCTCACGCTGGCCGGGCTGGATGGGATTGTGTATGGCATGGGACCGGGCGCATTCACCGGCGTACGTGTGGCGGTAGGCGTGACGCAGGGCCTGGCATTCGGCGCAGATTTGCCGGTAGTGGGCGTGAGTTCGCTGCAAACGGTTGCCCAGGCCGCCTGGCTGGCAACACAGGCAGAAAAGGTACTGGTGTGTCTGGATGCGCGTATGGGCGAGGTATATCATGCTGCGTTTATCCGGCAGCAAAACGAATGGCTGGAAGTCTCTGCACCTGTAGTTTGCAAGCCTCACGATGCCCCCGCGATTGAAGGCGGCGACTGGCTGGCAGCAGGTTCCGGCTGGCATATATTTGCTGATACGCTGTCGGCACAATATGCAGGCAATGTCCGCGAAACACATGCTGACCTGTTACCCACTGCACAAGCCATGCTCACGCTGGCGCAGCCTCAATTTGCCGCCGGGAAAACGCAATCTGCCGACCAGGCTGCGCCTTTATATGTGCGTAACCGGGTGGCGCTGACTGCCAGCGAACGTGCGCAAGGGCAAACGCTGTAAGATCACATTATGAGCGCATTGCCACATTATCAGCCTGCATTCCGCCCGATGTCTTATGATGACCTGGCGGCGGTTTGCCGTATTGAACCCACGATTTACAGCCATCCGTGGACGCCCGGTAATTTCAGGGATTCGCTGGATGCCGGACATAGCGCCTGGGTGATGGAGGTTGCCGGCGAGATTGCGGGTTATGCTCTGGTCATGATGGTGTTGGATGAGGCGCACCTGCTGAATATCAGTGTTGCCTGGCCTTTGCAGGGGCAGGGGCTGGGGCGCGCCTTGCTGGTTCATATGATAGAGATTTCCCGCCATCATAAGGCTGCCAATATGTTCCTCGAAGTGCGTGCCAGCAATACCAAAGCCATCGCCCTCTATGAAAGCATGGGCTTTTGTGAAATGGGTGTCCGCCGCAATTATTATCCGACCAGGCAGGGGCGCGAAGATGCGGTGCTGATGGGATTGGCGTTATGAATCAGTTGAGATGGCAAAGGAGGCGTGCGTGAGTTTGACCCGCGAAGACATGTTGCGCGAGCTGGAGCTGTTGCCCGTGTGGCGGCCACGTATCGCTGCAGTGACACCTTTGCCTTCCATCGAGACACAGCCTTCGGCACCGGTTGCCGCCGAATCCCGCACGGAGGAAACCGTGGCAGTGGTGAGAGATGAAGCGCCCGCTGAGTCTGTGAGCATGCCTGCAATGCCTGATCCTCAGCTCGTTGAAGCATCAGTGACTGCTGAAACTAAAACGGCGGAGTCAGGCTCTGAATCACTGATTCAATCACCGTGGCTTCTGCTATGCCCGCAGGCCGGTGATGATGCCGCTCAGACACTCTTGCAGAATATCATGCGTGCCTTGAAACTGCCTGCCGAAGCGGTATTGCTACATCAGCAAAACATTTCATGTGTGCAAGTGCAAAGCCGATTTTGCGTGTTGTTCGGTCTGGAAGCTGCCAATCATTTTCTCGGCACAGCGCATACTGATATCGCCACGATGCGCGGTCAGGTACTGATGCAGGGCGACATGCGCTGCGTGATTACACATCACCCGCAGGCCATGCTGGCGCAACCTGCGCTGAAGAAGGACGTCTGGCACGACTTGTGTCTGTTGCTGGCAGAACAAGAATAATAAAAGGATTCGATTGAAGTTGGGCGTCGAATCCTCATTTAAATAACATCTATTTGAGAGGAGCAGGGTATGCGTCAAATTTTTAAAGTAATTTTGTTGGCTGGCGTATTAACGCTGTCTGGTTGCGGCTATAACCAGTTCCAGAGCCTGGATGAAGAAGCCAAGGCCAGCTGGTCAGAAGTGTTGAACCAGTACCAGCGCCGGGCTGACCTGGTGCCTAACCTGGTCTCCACGGTCAAGGGCTATGCCAGCCATGAGGAAAAGGTGCTGACGGAAGTGACCGAGGCGCGTGCCAAGGTCGGCAGCATGCAAGTCACGCCGGAATTGCTGAATGATCCCGAGGCATTTGCCAGATTCCAGGCTGCGCAAGGGCAATTGACCAGCGCCTTGTCGCGCTTGATGGTGGTGTCGGAAAACTATCCCAACCTGAAAGCCGATGGCAGTTTCCGCGATTTGCAGGCGCAACTGGAGGGTACGGAAAACCGTGTGACCGTGGCGCGTAACCGCTATATCGAGACCGTGAAGCAATACAACATTGCAGTGCGCAGTTTTCCTAACAACCTGACCGCCATGATGTTCGGTTATCAGCCAAAACCGACTTTCACTGTGGATAACGAAAAAGCCATTTCCTCCGCACCAAAAGTGGATTTTGGTAATTAATCACCGCGAATGAGGTTGATATTGATAAGGCACTGGCTACGTGCGCTGCTGGTTTGCTGTTTTGTGCTGCTGGGAGTTTCCGGTAGTCAGGCGGCAACTGGTCTGGTGGACATCCCGCCATTAAGGAGCGCGGTCACCGATCTGACGCAGACGTTGTCCGCAGAAGAACTGACGGCATTGAACGAGAAGCTGACGCAGTTTTCGCAGCAGACCGGTTCGCAAATCGCTATTCTGATGTTGCCGACCACGCAGCCGGAAGATATTGCCCAATTCGGCATCCGTCTGGCTGGCGCGTGGAAGATAGGTCGTGCCCGGCAGGATGATGGCGTGATAGTCATTGTCGCCAAACAGGACAGAAAAATGCGTATCGAAGTCGGCTATGGTCTGGAAGGCGCGATTCCCGATGCGATTGCCAAACGGATTGTCGCCGGGCAACTGTCGCCGGCTTTCAAGCAGGGGCAGTTCTATGCCGGACTTGATCTGGCCACTGATACGCTGATGAAACTGATACAGGGCGAACAATTGCCTGCACCCGTCAAAGCACAGCCAGCGGCAGGGCAGGATGGCCTGATGCACTGGCTGCCGATACTGATGTTTGCTGCCATTATTGTCGGCGCAATTTTGCGTGGCATATTGGGTGCATTCTTCGGCAGTGCCCTGACTGGCGGCGTACTGGCCATGCTGGCCGGTTTCCTGGGTGCGACCTTGCTGATCGTGGGTCTGGTGGGCCTGGCCGGATTTATCTTTACCCTGGCAATGGGCAGTAGCGGACAAGGCGGCCTGCCCGGCGCTGGTTTCCCCATTGGTTATGGCGGTGGCGGTCATCGCGGCCCGGATATTTTTAGTGGCGGCGGTGGCGGTTTTGGCGGCGGCGGCGCGTCAGGAGACTGGTAATGAAACCTATTCATCCGGTAAAACGTTTTTTACGGCATATCGCCAGCCATCCGTGGCAGGTCAGGCGCTACTTTTCCGAAGCGGCATTGCAGCATATCGAGCAGGCGATTGCCGACAGTGAACGTCTGCATGCGGGCGAAGTGCGCGTGGTGATTGAATCCGGTTTACCCTTGTCTGCCATTATGCGACGAGTATCACCGCGTCAGCGGGCGATACAATTATTCGGCCAGTTGAATATCTGGGATACCGAACATAATAATGGAGTGCTGATCTATTTAATGCTGGCGGATCGCGATGTGGAAATTATTGCCGATCGTGGCATCCATCGCCATGTCGGCGACCAGGGCTGGCAACATATTTGCCGGCAGATGGAAGGAATGTTTCGAAGTGGACAGTTTGAGCAAGGCGTTACGCACGGTATTACTGCCATTGGCCAGCATCTGGCCGCGCATTTCCCGCCTGAAACAATGCCGCGTAACGAACTCAGCAATCACGTACTGGTGTTGTAGCCTGTTGCTGGTCTGCCTGCCAGTCCGGGCAGACTTGCAGGATATCAACCGCATTTATCACACTGAACCCAGCCTGGCGGCATTTGAAATCTGCCAGGGTGGCGGCTGTGTGCATTCGGATGTGTTGCAACTGACGCAACCCGAATGGGAGAATGTGCTACGCATATTTACTCCTCACGCCGAGACGGCTGAACAGGAGCGTGCGCAAATTGCCGAGGCCATCGGTATGCTGGAAGACATGATTGGCACCAAAACCGGTACTGCCGCAGACAGGGCAGGGACATTCGGCAATAGTGCTTACCAGCACCAGCAGGATTGCAACGATGAAGCCATCAATAGCACCACTTATATGCGGCTGATGCAGCAGGCTGGCCTGATCCGCTTCCATACGATTCTGGATACGCGCACCCGCAAATTTTTCTTCAGCGGCTGGCCGCATAGCACCGCGGTGATCCGGGAAAATGACAGCAAGGCCGAGTATGCGGTGGATAGCTGGTTTTATGATAATGGCCACCCAGCCACTATCGTGCCTATGGCGCAATGGAAAGACGGTTATATTCCCGAAGACAGTCCTATCCGTCATCGCGAATAAAGCCGGCATACCTGCTGACTATCGTTGTATTAAAGGCTAAAATCCAGCCTTTAGATTCCTGATTAGAAACACATTCTTATGCGCGCCTCACAATTTTTCATTGCCACCCAAAAAGAAGCCCCTTCCGATGCCGAACTGATCAGCCACAAACTGATGGTACGTGCCGGTTTAATTAAAAAACTGGGCCGCGGTTTGTATAGCTGGATGCCTCTGGGTTTGCGCGTGTTGCGCAAAGTGGAGAACATCGTGCGCGACGAAATGAACAAGGCCGGCGCACTGGAGTTGTTAATGCCAGCAGTACAGCCGAAAGAACTGTGGGAAGAAACCGGCCGCTGGGCAGTGTTTGGCCCGCAAATGCTGAAAATCCAGGACAGGCACGAACGTGAATTCTGTTTTGGCCCTACCCATGAAGAAGTGATTACTGACATCGCCCGCAAGGAAATCAGCAGTTACAAGCAATTGCCGCTGAATTTCTACCAGATCCAGACCAAATTCCGTGACGAGATCCGCCCGCGTTTCGGCGTGATGCGCGCACGCGAGTTCCTGATGAAAGATGCTTATTCTTTTCATACCAGCGTGGATTGCCTGGTCAACACGTACAACACCATGCACACGGCTTACAGCAATGTGTTTACGCGCCTGGGGCTGAAGTTCCGCGCGGTTAAAGCGGATTCCGGTGCCATTGGCGGTGATGGTTCGCAGGAATTCCATGTGCTGGCAGATAGCGGTGAGGATGCCCTGGCATATTGCGAACACTCGGATTACGCCGCGAACGTGGAAATGGCTGAAGCGATTGCCAGTGGTAACCGTGCTGCGGCTAGTGAAACCATGCGCGAAGTGGATACACCAAAGCAGACCAGTTGCGACGATGTAGCCAAACTGCTGGAAATTCCGGTGACAAAAACGGTGAAATCCGTGGCGCTGATGGTGGATGATGTGTTTACGCTGGCGTTGCTGCGTGGCGATCACCAGTTGAACGAGGTGAAATTCGGCAAGATTGAGGGCGTACAGAATTTCCGCCTGGCGACTGAAGAGGAAATCCGTAGTTATTTGAGTTGCCCGCCCGGATTTATCGGTCCGGTTGGCGTCAGTGATAAAGTCCGTGTCATTGCAGATAAAACCGTCGCCCTGATGAGCGATTTTGTCTGTGGCGCCAATAAACCCAAATTCCACCTGGCGGGTGTCAATTTTGGCCTCGATTTGCCAGAACCATCCGTGGTGGCCGATATCCGCAATGTGGTGGAGGGTGATGCCAGCCCGGATGGCAAAGGCACGTTGAGCTTGTGCCGTGGCATTGAAGTCGGCCATATTTTCCAGCTGGGCACCAAGTACTCAGAAGCCATGCAGGCGACTTACCTGGACGAAAACGGACAGTCGCAGGTCATGCGCATGGGCTGCTATGGCATAGGCGTGTCACGGATTGTCGGCGCGGCAATTGAGCAGGGCAATGATGACAAAGGCATTGTTTTCCCGCGCAATATGGCACCGTTTGATGTGGTGATCTGTCCGATTGGCCTGGACAAGAGCGAAGCAGTCAAGCAGGCGGCAGAGGATATTTACCGTCAGTTGCAACAGGCCGGCGTGGATGTATTGCTGGATGATCGTGGCGAGCGTCCAGGCGTGATGTTTGCCGAAAGTGATTTGATGGGAATTCCGCACCGTCTGGTGATCGGCGACCGCGGGCTGGCAGATGGCAAGGTCGAGTACAAGGGACGTACCGATACCGAGGCACAGAACTTGCAAGTGACTGACAGTGTTGCGTTTTTGCGTGACAAACTTGGTCAGGCATAAGAAGGTCATTTCTGCTTCTGTTTTGACGTCTGACCAGTTTTCTAAGGGATAGAATAGGCAGGATGAACAAAACAACGCTTTTATCTTTCTGGATGCTGGCTGGTTTGCTGTGGCCATCGCTGTCTATGGCCGGCAACCAGCGGGAAGAGCCATTGGCCAACAATGTCCGGGCACTGATGCAGAAATCGGTCAGTGATGTGGCTGCGCCACGCCTGGTGTTCGATTCCGAGCAGTTGGCGCAGGCGTGGTTACAGGAGATGTCCGGTCGTCTGGCGAAACGCATGCCGGATGCGCGATACCGCGAAGACTTTCTCAGATCTGTGCATTATGAAGCCACGCGTGCCGGACTGGACCCGCAACTGGTGCTGGGGCTGATCCAGGTCGAAAGCGGATTCAAGAAGTATGCGGTTTCCAGCGTGGGCGCGCGCGGCTATATGCAGGTGATGCCATTCTGGGTTAAAAGCATAGGCACCAGTGAGCATAATCTGTTTGATATGCGTCTGAACCTGCGTTATGGCTGCACGATTCTGCGCCATTATCTGGATATTGAACATGGCGATTATTACCGCGCTCTGGGTCGCTATAACGGTAGTCTGGGCAAGCCGGAATATCCCAACCTTGTGGTGGGCGCCTGGCGCAATTACTGGCATTTTTCGCCGTCACCCACCATGAATATGGCCAGCCAGTAAGTTACGGATCCACATGAAAAAAACCGCGCCTTTGCGCGGTTTTTTGTTTGCTGATGGTAGCTTACTTCACCACTTTGAATCCGTAATAAGTGCCAAACTCGCCTTCCGTTTCGTGATACACAAACATCATGCCATTGGTATAACCTAGGCCGTTGAAGTGGTTTTGCGAACGTAGTTTCATGGTGGCGGGCAATGCGCTTTTACCGACATAACGACCATTCAGGTCAAAAATCAGCACGGCTTTATGGTCAACATCCAGCAAGGCCAGTTCGTTGCCGGCAACGCCGGTGAAGGCAATAAAGTGATCGCTGATATCATCGTGGGCGACCTGCGCTGCGGTAAAATCCAGTTTGATTTCCCTGAGTTTTTCGCGCTGTTTAGGGTCGACCACAAACACCAGATTGCTACGTTCCTGCTTGGCATAATACTGATTGCTGGCGGGGTCATAACTGGGCATGGTGCCTGCATCGCCAAACGCCGGATTGGACTGCAGCACATCGCCCGAGCTGGTTAGGATCTCGCCATTGTCGCCGACCTCCAGGCTGTAGATTCCTGTATTCGGCAGAAAGCCAGCGGCCGTGGAAATGTTGTAAGTGACGGTTTCCAGCTTGTTCGAATTGGGGTTGTAGTAAAGCGAACGGTTATCAAAACCAGGCCTGGCTGAATTGACATACTGGCCTGTGGCGGTAAACGCATGCACTTCGGATTTGGAAATCGGTGCTTCGAACTCACTGCCCATGGGCGCCAAGCCGCCATCGCCAATATAGTAATGCTGGTTGTCGGGGAAATAGGCGACCGTCATCGGACGTGTGGTCGGTTTTTTGGTTAAAGGAATTTTTACGCCGACTTCTGCCTGTGGCAGGATCTCCGCATGGCTGGTCAGTGACAGGCAGAGCAACATCAGTGCGCCCAGTGTTGTGATCTTGAATTGCATGGCTAGGTAACCCAATGTGTATGTGAACGAAGTAAAACGTTATTCTACCCGCCGTAGTTTACTTTTTCGATGCTTCACGTGTAATCAGCATGGCATCGCCATAACTGAAGAAGCGGTAAGCCTGTTCAATCGCGTGTGTGTAAGCCTGGCGCATCAGGTCATAGCCGCCAAATGCAGACACCAGCATCATCAAGGTGCTTTTAGGCAGGTGGAAATTGGTAATCAGACGGTCCACCAGCTTGAATTCAAATCCGGGCGTAATAAAAATATCGGTTTCACCATGATGCGCAAACAGCTTGCCTGCATTAGCGGCGCTTTCCAGCGTGCGCAAGGAAGTCGTGCCTACTGCGGTCACGCGCTTGCCGTTGGCGCGCGCTTCCAGAATGGCCTGTATGGTCGGCTCCGGTAAATGGTACACCTCGCTATGCATATGATGTTCGGCGATATTATCCACTTTCACTGGCTGGAATGTCCCCGCGCCCACATGCAGGGTGACATAGCGCACTTGCACGCCTTTAGCGATCAGGGATTGCAATAGCGCTTCATCAAAATGCAGCCCTGCCGTCGGCGCGGCGACTGCGCCTTCATGTCTGGCGAACACAGTCTGGTAGCGCTTATCGTCTGTGGTATCTGCCGTATGCTCGATATAAGGTGGCAGCGGCAGTTGTCCGTAACGTTCCAGAAAGTCATACCATGATTCATTACCTAGCAGGCGGATGTGGAACATGTCCGCATGGCGCCCCAGCACTTCCGCCTGGTAATCACCGGGCAGATGCAGCAGGCCGCCTGCCTTGGGCGAGCGGGAAGATTTGATTTGTGCGTAAGCTTCCTGCGGATTGAGCACACGATCTATCATGACCTCAATCTGGCCGCCGGTGGCTTTCTGTCCGAACAGGCGAGCCTTGATGACTTTTGTATCGTTTAGAACCAGGACGTCGCCTGCTTCAAAGTGATTGCCAATCTGGCGGAAAACGTTGTCCTGGATCAGTTTGCGGCCGGCATCGACTTCCAGTAAACGGCTTTCTGAGCGGTTAGGTAAAGGGTGTTGTGCAATCAGATGTGGCGGCAGATAAAAATCGAAATCTAGAGTTCTCATAAAGCAGAATTATGGTTATAATGGCGGTCTTTGATGTCCTACATTATATCCCATGCCGGGATGGCGGAACTGGTAGACGCACTGGACTCAAAATCCAGCGCCGCAAGGCGTGCCGGTTCGATTCCGGCTCCCGGCACCATGAAGTACTCTCAAGTAGTACCAAAAAGACTCAAAATAGTATGAATTTCCAAGGCTTAGATAAAAATCTAGGCCTTTTTTCATATCATGCCGTCGCTTCATACATAAGTTCGTTACAGAGTCTTTAAGTGGAATGTCTT
>CBIMYT010000007.1:0-105718 GCA_966248215.1 uncultured Methylophilus sp.
ATTTCGCCAGCGGCTTGCCTGGTTTAATCAGTTCCATGTTCTCATTCTGGCGTACGAAATAGACATCGCCACACTTGCTGATGAACAGGAATAAATGTTTGTCCAGTCGTTCAAACGGCCCGCTGGGATACCCGTCCTCAAACGGCAGCTGGTAGACCTTGAGCGCTTGCGTGCCGAATACCGAAGTGATTTTTGGTGACTCAGGCGCTTTTTTACCTTGTTCAGCCTCATCTCCAGACAATAATACTCTGGGTACGGTCTCGTCCCCATCAGCATGCACCGTAGCGACTCCCAGTTGCCAGCACAATAACAGCCAGGCAATAAACATCAGCCGTTCAATAAATAATCTGATAGAAAATGGGGCATTCAAATAAGGCAAAACTATCCTCTCTGTTCTTATGTTGGTGGTGCGTTCGAGTCACACTCTATTAAAAAAGTTTTAGGGGGGGTGTTTACGAAAAAAGTATTTATATTAAAACTTAAAAAGTTACCAGGTTTTCCTGAAAAGTTACCAGGTTTTCCTGATCAGTCTTTCGATATATATTTTGAGCAATACTCCCGTCACCATCGCTCCCCACGCCATTAAAGTCAGCTTGATGAAGGCGCCGAATGTATCCTGCTGGCAAACCGAATCAAAAAGTGGCTCAATGCCATCGCAGCCAAACGCCACCACGGCAAAAGCAAAGCCCGGGCCCAGGTGCAAGATAGCAAGCCCATAAATTAACGCACGTAACATATTGATTGTATCCAGAAAATTCGAGATGACATGTTTATCATTATCGTCAATGATAACGCGGAAGGCAGCGAGTTCTGCTCAGCCAGGCACTCGATCATTCTAACCAGAAATTCTAACGCTTGATAGCGAGCAACAGCACGCCAGCAGCCACCAGTGCCACGCCAAGCCACTCTCTAGAGGAAAGGCGTTCGCCCAGAAACAGACAGGCAAACAGTGCCACTAACACCAGACTGAATTTATCTACCGGTGCAACTTTTGATGCTTCGCCCAGTTGCAACGCACGAAAATAACAGAGCCACGAAGCGCCAGTGGCTACAGCAGACAAGCCAAGAAATGACAACGAGCGGACTGGCAACGTCAGTGGATTACTCCATTTGCCGGTCAGCCAGACAAAAGGTGCCAGCAAGCAGACAATCAGCACGGTACGTATCAATGTGGCAAAGTCGGCGTCTATGCCACTGACACCGACCTTGGCAAAAATGGCTGTCAGCGCAGCAAAACACGCTGAAAGTGCTGCTCAGAAGAACCAGTCGCCCATCATCACGATTGATTAAATATGTTTAATCTTTTGGCGAAATGAGTTTGTAGGCAAACGCACCAATCACCGCGCCCACGATAGGTGCCACCCAGAACAGCCAGAGCTGCGCAACGGCCCAGTCCCCCACAAACAAGGCTACGCCGGTGCTCCGTGCAGGGTTTACTGAAGTATTCGTTACAGGAATGGTAATCAGGTGGATCAGGGTCAAGGTGAAACCAATCGCCAATGGCGCAAAGCCTGCCGGTGCACGCTTGTCAGTTGCACCAAGGATAATCAGCAGGAAAAACATGGTCATCACAACTTCAGCCACCAGGGCAGCCAGCAAGGAATATCCTCCTGGTGAATGAGCACCATAGCCATTGGACGCAAAACCTTTACTGACATCAAAGTCCGGCGCGCCGCTGGCAATCACATACAGCACCGCTGCTGCAACGATGGCTCCGATAACCTGGGCAATGATATACGGCAACAACTCTTTGCCGGCAAACCTGCCACCCATATACAAGCCGACTGAGACGGCGGGGTTCAGGTGACAGCCGGAAATAGGCCCAATCGCATATGCCATGGTGACCACGGTCAGACCAAACGCAAGTGCAACTCCCAACAGGCCAATGCCTACATCCGGAAACGCGGCTGCCAGTACCGCACTGCCACAACCACCCATGACCAGCCAGAATGTGCCGAAAAATTCGGCGATGTATTTATTCATACGACCTCCCTGTTTTTTGTTGTTAACCGTACGCCAGCGCGGCCTGCACAAGACATGCCCAAACCACCCCGCAGGCAAGCTATCGGTACCAAAATCAGATACCAACGTTTTTAATATAATAAAAAAAGCCTGATATTGGCAATCACTAAAATAGGAAGGGAAAAGATGGATATGCTATCCATTGACCACCGACAGCGGGCATGAATGGATGATGTCTGTCTTCCGGATACTTTAACTGCCTGGCGAACATCATGAAACTGGAATATATACGCGCAAGCAATACCCTTCAGAAATGGCATGGACAGCTATCGCTGTCGCCTTGAGCAGACACCGATGATAGACGAAGCGGCTAACATTACCTGGACTGCATGGCCTTCATGTATTGCAATAGCCCGATATAGCGCAGGACCTGCGTTTGCACTCCCAGACATGCTGATTCAATCATTTATAAGCCATATCTTGCAATTAAACCGATGCAGTCAAAGGACCATGCCGGGGTGTATGTTACAGAGTATCTGCAAACCCCGTCAGCGAGACTTATTTCTGCTGGTCCCCGATATGACTTTTTCCACGCATTCTGGCCAGTTTGACCTGTTTCTGGCGTTCGCGCAGCGATTCTTTTTTCTCTTCGGACAGCTTATCGAAACAATAAGGGCATGAAATCCCTGCCTCGTATTGCTCGCTTTGCATTTCCTCTTTGGTCAATGGCATGCGGCAGGCATAGCACTGATCATGATCGCCTACTTCCAGCCCATGCTTGACGGCCACACGCTGATCGAAGACGAAACAGTCACCTTCCCACAGGCTTTGCTCTTTGGGCACGGTTTCCAGATATTTGAGAATACCGCCCTGCAAGTGATAAACCTCTTCAAACCCCTGCTGTTTCATGTATGAAGAGGCTTTTTCGCAGCGTATGCCCCCGGTACAGAACATGGCTACTTTCTTGTGTCTGGTTTTGTCCAGGTTATCCGCCACATATTTGGGAAACTCACGGAAAGTCGTGGTTTTGGGGTCAATCGCATTTTTAAAAGTACCGATATGCACTTCGTAATCGTTACGTGTATCCAGCACGATCACCTCCGGGTCTGAAATAATGGCATTCCAGTCCTCCGGTTTCACATAGGTACCGACCACCAGGTTCGGGTCGACTTCAGGTACCCCCATGGTCACGATTTCCTTTTTCAGCTTGACCTTCATGCGATAGAACGGATGACTGTCAGCCCAGGACTCCTTGTGTTCCAGATCGGCCAGTCGCGGATCCTGGCGCAGATAAGCCAGAATGGCGCGTATATCGTCCGGCGCGCCGGCAATCGTGCCATTGATACCTTCATTAGCCAGCAGCAATGTGCCTTTAATGCGATGCATCAGACACTGCTCCAGTATTGGCTGTTGCAGTTCTTTGTAATTATCCAGCGTGACGAATTTATACAGTGCGGCGGTAAGGTATTGACTCATTTGGGAAATAGCTTCAACTCTAAAGTGCGCATTTTACCACCCTAAGCCGCTGAATGAAAAAGGGAAACGCGCAAAAACAAAACGGGCACAAGGCCCGTTTCATTATGATTGATCCAGATCAAAAGATTATTGAATCAGCAGGATTTCCGCTTTACCCAGACCGCCCATGTCTCCCATCCAGCGCCGTACACGCAGGCTGGAAATACTGGCGAACCGGCTATCCAGCAATTTGAACGATTTATACAGGATATTCAGGAAAGGTAATTTATGCATTCCGCAATCAATCCAGGTCGCTTGCAATACCGGGGCGTTTGCCAGTAACAGCGTGCCGCGTTTCATGCCGTAACCCAGCTGTGCACCTGTACTTCCAAGCACACCCAAAGTCCCGGCCATCATATCGGAAGCACAATAATCCCCGGCATTGCCTTCGATCAGCAACATGCCACGACGCATGCGGTCACCTGCACGTGCCCCGGCATTTCCCTTGCAAATCAGGGTGCCCTGCTGCATTTGTGCGCCGAGAAAATCACCGGCATCGCCTTCGACAAGCACTTGACCGGTCGTCATGCCAAAACCCATGTAAGCATGTTGGGCGGTGGTATTTTTAAAAGTGATCTTGGGCGCTTCGCTACTGTTATCCACACTCACATCAAACACCTCGGCCACTGTGAGCATTTTTGTCAGTTGCATGGCATTGATTTCCGCAACCGTTTTACCTTGCAAAGCCTGTGGCGACAAGGCACGGCAGTCAATCTGTCGCGAAACCGGTTTGGCAGTTAATGTAATATGACTCATGCGACCTCCCCGCTCAAAATCTGATGCAGCTTGAAGTGATGCGGCCCCAGTTTTCCACCGTAGTTACCGGCAGAAATACGCAGGATACCATTGTCTTTACCCAAACTACAGGCAGCCTCAATACCTGCTTTCATGGAGACTGCGATATCCTCAAAAGTCAGGCCGTTGACCACAATTTCCATCACGCTTTCGACACGTGGGTCCAGCTCACTTTTTACCACACCTTTCAATGTCGGACAGAACGCATCATTGGTGCTGGCAAACATTTTCGGGTACTTGCTGCCGACTTTGGAGCCGGAGCGCACCACGCCGCCCGGAAATGGCATGATCACATTGGGAAGCTTGCGCATGGCATCAATCGCCGCTTCACAGGCGGTCAATACTTGTGCCTGGCTTTCGCCCAGCACCAGGAAATTGCCACCACCAATCGCCCGTACCATACCTGTGGTTTCTTCAGTCAGGAATTCGCCATCCATGACCGGAATGCGCCAGTAGCGCTTGAGTTTGCCCTGCGCATCCGGAATCTGTTTGGAAATCTGGTAACCATCACCAAAGAAGCGCAAATGCTTGCCCAGGCTGATCATGTCTTCCGACTCAATACCGGCAAACGCCGCTGCGGTCGGACAGGTCAGAATACATTGTCCCATACGGGTTTCCAGTTGCTGCATCAGTACCTTGCTGCCCATCGCGAACAATAAAACACTGACACCAGGACGGCCATCCGGGGTTTCATCCTCAGACAGCTCGCGCTCAATACCGGCCTCTACGCCACAGCCAATCACGCTGGTGGCAAAGCCGGTCATGGCGTTGGCTGCGTTATACGCCCAGCGCAAATTCTGCGCGGTAATCAGCACACGTGTGCCGCGCATATTGAATGCTTCGGCGAAGGTGTCGTCAATTTCTACTCCGTTAATGACCATCATGCCCCCTGCACATGGTTAATGACATGGTTACGACCATCTTCTGCAATATGGTCATCACTGATTTTGAAGTTCTGCATTTGCATGGTGTGATAACGATCAAAATACTGCTTGATATCTTTTTCCACGCCGGCATCAAATGCAGGTTTCGCAGTATGAGTTGCCCCCCATACCACTTTAACCACTTTGCCCTCTTTCACCACCAGTTCGCCGTCTTTGAATACCAGATCCGGCTTGGCAAACATGGCCTCCTTGTCGGATTGCTCGGTGTATACCGTAATATCCGCCGCCGCACCCACACCCAAATGGCCGCGATCCTGCAGGCCTATCAATCTGGCCGGCGCCGAACGCGTCATGGTGGCGATTTCATACAGACTGTATTCCCGGTCCAGTGACTTGAGGTTGCTCATGGCCTGCGCATCCAGATTCAGCTTGTCAAAAGCATCATTACGGAACGATTTATCCATCAGCAGGCGGATCAAGTGCGGATAGCTGGTAAATGGTGCGCCATTCGGATGGTCAGTGGTCAGGAACACACGCCATGGATCATCCACACTCAGGAACACTTCCAGGCCAATCGCCCACTGCAAGGCATTGACGTAGTTTTCATCACGATATTTAAATGGCACGACCCCGCAACCGGCATCGCATTCGATATCCATAATCACCGATTTTTTCGGGTTAGCCATTTTGGCATTCAAATGCTGCATCATATTGTCACCGGACGCGGTGACAGTCTGGCCGAACAGAATCTGGCCAACATCGGCGGTAATATGCTGGTTTCTGTTAATCGCTTCGGCAATATTGGCCGCAGCAGAAGAAAACTTCTTGTCACCTTCCGTTCCATAACTATGAAACTGGATATGTGTTAAATGCATGGGCAATCCATCGCTGGCACCCATGGTATCCAGCGTGGTCTGGAAGTTACCGGCCACACCTAAATTGTTGCAGTGCACATGCAGCGGTTTGGCAATGCCCAGATCATGCACGGCACGGCTCAAGGCCTGCAGGATACGACGCGGTGTGACCTGATAAAAACTATGCTGCTGGTCCAGGTCCTGACGGCGTTCATTGAATTTAAATGCAGAAATGCCGCCCGGATTCACGACTTTAATACCTATCGTCTGTGTCGCATGCAAGGTCCAGGCCACATAGTCGTTGATGGTTTTCTGGTCGGCATTCTGACTGAGCAAACGCAACAGGTAGTCATCGTTACCCAGCATGGCGTAGCCGCCTTTGTCTATCATGGGCGTATCACCCATTTCCATATGTGCCTGACGTGCATTTACGGCCAGAATCGCCGGCTCGAATGCCGCGGTATAGCCCATTTCGATATAACGCATGCCGGTATCCGTGGTATTCGGCGTAGCATGATGACTGCAATTCGCACCACAGATATGCGCTTCCGGCTCCTGCATGCGGCGCATTTCCTGATACTCAGGTAACAACATGCGGGCAATATTGACCTTGCCACCTCCGATATGACTATGCATATCAATAGCACCCGCCATGACGATTTTGCCGTTCAGGTCATATACCTGGGCGATCTTTTCACTCTCTGCCGGCCTGGCAATAATGCGCCCGTCCCGGATATAGATATCCTGTACCACACCATCTTTATTATGTGCCGGGTCAATCACCCTGGCATTTTTCAATAATGTAATCATGCCTGCTCCCCACTCAATGCAGCCTGAATTTGATCAACCACTGCTTTCAAAGTAGGCAATGCACCTGGTTTAGCAGCTATCAAAGGAATTGTCACCGAACCATCAACGCGGAACTGCTGACCTCCGGTATCCAGCCCGGGAGTCGCTACCGGAATAAACACGGCAGGCGGTGTTGAAAACTGGCTATCAGACGCCCCCAGCACAATGACAGGGGTCACCGCTGCAGGTGGCATGGCCTCAGGACTGAAACTGTTTACCCACACCACCGCATCATGATCCTGCCAGTCCGGTGCATCAATAATCACGCCATTCAGCCAGGTATGCGCATAATTGACACTGGTATCACCATCACTACCGCCCAGCGACAAACCCATGGCGCGTGTTTTCTGGTTCAGTGCTACAACGGTTTCGGTGATGTTTTCTATAGTCAGCTCGGCATGCGCATAATGCAGGTCTTTGGACACCCAGACCAGGGTGGCGTATTTGGCTGCCTTTAATGTGTCAGCCAATGCTTTTAATGTGTCAACGCCAACACCGGCAACGTGCTCACCTGCAACCGCTTTACCCATCACAAGTGCACGCAAAGCTGCAACAAGCTGCGGCAAGTTTTCCGAAGCACAATCAATGACTTGCGGCACGCGTCCGTCAGGTGCAATGCCTGGTTTGGTATTGAGTTTGTCACCTCCCAGGTAAATAATCTGGCGTGCCTTAGGATCGGTAAACATGGCGTCTTCCACCCACACCACACGCTCAAAAAAGCGTGCATTATGTGTGACCACATCGGTCCCTATCATCATGATCACATCGGCACGGTTACGCACCTCGGTCAGCGTGGTGGTCTGCCAGCCCCTGTGCTGCAACACCTGCATATTGCGCAAAGTGCTGCTGGCATTCATATGCGTCATGGCAGCACCCGCCTGATTGGCCAGACTGACCAGTGCACGAGCACCATGCACATCCGTGCTGCTGCCCGCCACCAATGGTGAACTGGCCTTCTGCAATAATGTTGCCGCGGCTTTCACGGCGTCCGCCAAGGAAGCCGGACGGCCATTAATTTGTGGTTGCGCATCGGTCGTTGTCCGCGCATAGAATTTTGCTGCCTTGCCACACGAGAACTGCTGCCTGGCAATCGCATCCGCTGAAATATCATCACATAACAAGCCACAAGCCGGGCATGCATGCATGATTTGTTCTGTATTTGTCATCTGTGAAATGATCCCGCGTTTACGTCGATAAAATCAACGTCATCGTTGAAAACCATCACATCATAAAACATCTCACCTCGATATATAAAATAAATAAAACCGTGAACACAGGTTTTTTAGCTGCTTAACGTCAAACAAACCTGTCAATCAGGTTTATCTATCAGGTTAAAAATAGTAGAATAGCTGTTTGATTTTTCTTGTTAATTAACTATATATTGGAGTTTCCATGGCTTTAGAGCGCACACTCAGCATTATCAAACCAGACGCCGTTGCAAAAAACGTGATCGGTCAAATCTACACCCGTTTTGAAAACGCCGGTTTGAAAATCGTGGCAGCTAAAATGGCGCAATTGTCACAAGCTGAAGCGGAAGGTTTCTACGCAGTTCACAAAGAGCGTCCATTCTTCAACGACCTGGTTAAATTCATGATCTCCGGTCCGGTTATGATTCAGGCGCTGGAAGGTGAAAATGCCGTGCTGAAAAACCGCGAACTGATGGGTGCAACCAACCCTAAGGAAGCAGCACCAGGTACTATCCGTGCTGACTTCGCGGAAAGCATCGATGCCAACGCTGTACACGGTTCCGACAGCCTGGAAAACGCGGCTATCGAAATCAAATACTTCTTCGGTTAATTAATTTACTGAAGTTCACAACACATCAGGCTAGCTAGGTGACACTTAATTTTGGTCAATCTCCTCAATTATAATCAGCAGCAACTCGCCGATTACTTCCACAGTATCGGCGAGAAGCCTTTTCGTGCCAAACAATTGATGCGCTGGATGCATCACTTCGGGGTACTAGACCTCGACCAGATGACAGACATTGCCAAAGTCCTGCGCGAAAAACTGCGCCAGGAAACCAGCTTTACCCTGCCGGATATTCAACTGGAACAAGTTTCCGACGATGGCACACGTAAATGGCTGGTAGGCACCAATAATTTAAAAGACGGCACCTCCAATAGCGTGGAAACCGTCTTTATTCCCGAAGACGACCGCGGCACCCTGTGTATTTCCAGCCAGGTCGGCTGCGCACTGGAATGCACGTTTTGCAGTACTGGTCGCCAGGGTTTCAACCGCAACCTGAATGTTTCCGAAATCATCGGTCAGCTGTGGATTGCCAATAATGCCTTGCGCCAGGCACCGGGGTATGATTTGCTGCCCCCGGGCGAACGGATCATCTCCAACGTGGTCATGATGGGCATGGGTGAGCCGCTGGCCAACTACGATAATGTGGTCACCGCCATGCAGATTATGCTGGATGACAGTGCTTATGGGTTAAGCCGCCGCCGCGTGACCTTATCGACCAGCGGCATGGTGCCTGCCATGGACAGGCTGAAAGAAGACTGCCCGGTCGCTTTGGCCGTATCCCTGCATGCGCCTAATGATGCATTGCGTGACGAGATCGTCCCCATCAATAAAAAATATCCTATCAAGGAACTGATGGCGGCTTGCGAACGCTACCTGGTCAAGGCACCGCGTGATTTTGTCACCTTTGAATACGTGATGCTGGATGGTGTCAATGACACACTGGAGCATGCCAAGCAGTTAATGGAAGCAGTGCGCGGTGTGCCCTGCAAATTCAATCTGATTCCATTTAATCCTTTCCCTAACAGCGGTTATGGCACGTCCAAACCCGCGCAGGTGCGTGCGTTTCGTGATATGTTAATGCAGGCAGGTTATGTGGTGACCGTGCGTAAAACACGTGGCGATGATATTGATGCCGCCTGTGGCCAGCTGGCAGGCAAAGTCCTGGACAAAACCCGGCGGACGCAAAGAACTTTTGCCATTCAGCCCGAACAATAGCTCATGAGATTCCATTTTGCACATCAGTCATCCGTTATCTTGCTCGCTATCTGCATATGGCTGACCGGGTGTGCACAAAACCCTTCCGGCAATACTACCCTGCCTTATGACCAGCAACCGATAGGGCGCGAAAGCGGAGATATGGAATCGGCGCGCGTGCATACCGAACTCGGCGCGGAATATTTTCGTCTCAAGCGTTATGATGTCGCACTGGAAGAGTTTACCACTGCCACCGAACGCAGCCCCGGTTATGCACTCGCCTACAACGGCCTCGGCCTGGTATACGCAGCATTAGGTGATAAATCGCGTGCCGAAGCTGCCTTCCAGCGTGCGATTCAGTTACAGCCCGCCAATTCCGAATCACATAATAACTATGGCCGTTTCCTGTGCGACCAGGGGCGTTTCGATGATTCGCAAAAAGAATTTATGCTGGCAGTCAAGAATCCGCTTTATAAAACACCGCAGATAGCTTATTACAACGCGGGCGTGTGTGCCTTGCGCAACAAGCAAAAACCGCAGGCTGAAAGCTATTTCACCCAAGCGTTGCAGACGGATCCGCTGGCGCACGCCAGCGCCTACCAGCTGGCCAGTCTGCAGTTTGGCCGTGGTGATGCCAGCGCGGCCTTGAATACCTTACAAAACAGCCTGAATGTTGCACCTACGCCGGAATCGTTATTACTGGCAGTACGCATATGTCGCACATTGCAGATGCAGGAAGACGCACGTCTGTACAGTATTCAACTGCACAAACTGTTTCCGAATTCCAACGAAACCAAACAATTGCTGAAAATGGAGTAATGCAAGTGACGTCAGAAGATAAAGACAACGTCAACGCTGTCCCTTCCGAGGCAGTGGCGAAACCGAAACGCGGTCGCAAACGCAAAGTGGGTACCAGCGCAGAAGTCTCTGCCCAGGCGTATCAGATTGCCACAGAAGCACAGTCAGTTCCCCCTCAGGCTGAGACTAGTGCCAACCATCCGCCTTCGTTGCAAGATCCAAGCCCACAGGCGCCTGAACTTGATCAGCCAGCAGTGTCATACGGCTCCGGTTGCGGCAATGCCTTGAAAGCCGCACGTGAAGCGCAAGGACTCAGTATTCATGAAGTTTGCAGCCAGTTACGCCTGGGATTCAAACAGATTCAGGCGATTGAACAGGATGACTTTGATAAATTACCGCAACCCAGTATTGTGCGCGGTTTTATCCGTAACTATGCCAGGCTTCTGAATATTGATGTCACACCGATTCTGGAAGCCTATCAACGCATTGTGCCTGACACGTCACCATTGCCTCTCAGCGTGAAATCAAATGCCACCCCTTCTGTGATCGACAAACCGGCACGTACAATCCGGCCACAGCGTATCGTGTCATTTTTCATTTTCCTGATCCTGGCGGCAATCCTGGCTTATTTCTACATTAACCATATCAAACCCCAGGCACTTAAAAATGCATCGCTGGCACTTGACGTGGACAATATTAGCGAGACAACCGGTCAGGAAATCAGCTTACCTGAATCAGCGTCGGCCTCTGCTATGCCAGCTGAGACGGAATCCGTTGCATCCGAAGCACCAGTGGCGGCACAGACACCAGCGACGCCAGAAGCTGACATTGCTCCTCCATCTGCATCTGATGCCGCACTCTCCACATCAGAAACAGGCACGGTCACCAACGCAGTCGAAAACACTATCGTGAGTACGCCTACTCCCGCCACCAACAATGCGACTGCCAATACCACACTTAAAGCAGTTGACCCGCAAAAAACCAATCTGGCCTTTAATGTCAGTGAAGATTCCTGGATACGCATTGAAGACATGCAGGGCAAGAAAATATTCAGCGAAGTGCTGACAGCCGGTTCCGAACATGCGGTGGTGGTCGAGAAACCTGTAAATGTCATTGTTGGTAATGCCGGCGTCACGCAGCTAACGATTGATAGCCAGCCTTATGATTTAACGCAGGCCACACGTGGCCGGGTTGCCCGCATTCAATTGAAATAACATGATACAACGTCGAAATACCCGTCAAGTCATGATAGGCCACGTGGCTGTAGGCGGCGGCCTGCATGGCAGCACACCTGCATCCGTGGTGGTGCAAAGCATGACCAATACCGATACGGCAGATGCCCAGGCAACCATACGGCAGGTATATGAACTTTGGCAGGCAGGTTCTGAAGTGGTGCGCATTACCGTCAACTCGCCTGAAGCCGCTGCACAAGTAGCGACTATCCGTCAGGGCCTGGATGCACTGGGTTGCAATGTCCCTCTGGTGGGCGACTTTCATTTCAATGGCCACAAACTGCTGCAAGCCTATCCTGACTGCGCCGCAGCCCTGGCAAAATACCGTATCAATCCGGGCAATGTCGGCAAGGGCAGCAAGCGTGACGAACAGTTTGCCGCCATGATTGAAGCCGCCATCCACTATAAAAAAGCAGTGCGTATCGGCGTCAACTGGGGCAGCCTGGACCAGGCCAAAATGGCACAGATGATGGATGATAATGCCAGACTGGCAGTGCCCTTGTCCGCCGATGCATTAATGCGCGAAGCGCTGATTCAATCTGCGCTGGAAAGCGCCCAGCAAGCGGTAGACCTGGGACTGGATCCCAACCAGATTATTATTTCCTGCAAGGTCAGCAATGTACAGGACCTGGTTCAGGTATATACCGACCTTGGCCAGCGCTGCGATTACCCGCTGCATTTAGGCCTGACCGAAGCCGGCATGGGCTCCAAAGGCATCGTCGCCTCAACTGCTGCCCTGGCGATTCTGCTGCAAGCCGGCATAGGCGACACCATACGCGTATCCCTGACGCCGGAGCCGAATGAATCCCGCACCAAAGAAGTGGTGGTGGCGCAGGAAATCCTGCAAACCATGGGCATACGCTCCTTTACGCCGCTGGTGACCGCCTGCCCTGGTTGCGGCCGCACCACCAGCACCTACTTCCAGGAACTGGCACTGCAAATCCAGACCTGGTTGCGCAATCAGATGCCGGTCTGGCGCAGTCAGTATCCTGGTGTGGAAACACTGAATGTTGCCGTCATGGGGTGTGTCGTGAATGGCCCTGGCGAATCCAAACTGGCCAATATCGGCATCAGTCTGCCAGGTACAGGCGAAACACCGGTCGCCCCGGTTTTTGTCGATGGCGAAAAAACCGTGACCCTCAAAGGCGATCATATTGCGCAGGAATTCCAGGGCATTGTGGATGAATACGTGCGTACCCATTATGCTGAAGGTGGTAAATTGCGTCACACCAGAGCAACCGTCATCCCGATTGTCTCCGCATAAAAATAACTCTAACTGTTTTAAGCCATGACCCAAAAATTTCAATCCATTAAAGGCTTCTACGACATCTTGCCGGAAGCCACGCCTCTCTGGTTCAAACTGGAAGACACTGCCCGCCGTATTCTGGGCCAGTATGGTTACAACAATATCCGCATGCCGCTGGTGGAGCCAACCGAACTGTTTGTGCGCAGCGTAGGCGAGCATACCGATATCGTTGAAAAGGAAATGTACGCCTGGGAGGATGCCCTCAATGGCGACAAACTCACCTTGCGCCCGGAAGGCACTGCCGGTTGTGTACGCGCCGTGGTGGAGCACAATCTGACTTACAACGGCCCGCAACGCCTGTGGTACATGGGCCCGATGTTCCGTCACGAAAATGTGCAAAAAGGCCGCCAGCGCCAGTTTCACCAGATTGGTGTGGAAGCCTTTGGTTTTGACGGCCCGGATGTAGATGCCGAACAAATCGTGTTGCTGGCACGCCTGTGGCAGGCACTGGGCATCCAGGATGTTGAGTTACAGATTAACAGCATAGGTGATGCCGAAGAACGTGCACAATACCGCCAAACCCTGATTCAATATTTCGAACAGCATGCAGACTTGCTGGATGAAGATGCCAAACGCCGTTTGCATAGCAACCCCCTGCGCATTCTGGACACCAAAAATCCGCGCATGCAGGCCATGTGCGAAGCAGCACCAAAATTGATGGATTGTCTGGGTGAGGCCTCTAAGCAGCATTTTGCACAATTATGCGCCCTGCTCACCCAGGCTGGTATTGCGTACAGCATCAATCATCGTCTGGTACGCGGCCTGGATTACTACAACCGTACCGTGTTTGAATGGGTCACCACCAAACTCGGCGCACAGGGCACGATTGCCGGCGGTGGCCGCTACGATACTCTGGTCGAGCGCATTGGTGGTAACGCTACAACCGCCTGCGGCTTTGGCATAGGCCTGGAGCGCGTGTTCCTGTTGATGCAGGAATATGGTGTGACGGCACAGAACCAGCCGGATATCTATCTGGTCAATGTTGGCGAACTGGCGGCACAAAAAGCCTTTACCGTCGCCGAAAGCCTGCGTAGCATGGGCCTGAATGTCGTGCTGCATGCCGGAGGCGGCAGCTTCAAGTCGCAAATGAAGAAAGCGGATCGCAGCGGCGCAAAATTTGCCGCGATTCTCGGCGATGATGAAGCTGCGGCCAGCGAAATCAGCCTGAAACCCATGCTGGGGCAAGGTGAACAGATACGCGTGAAGCTTGAACAGGTAGCAGGCATTATTCAATCCAGTTAACTTTTTGCAACGCAGGAGGCCGGATGTCAGAGCAAAAACACTTTTTTAATGCCATGACGGCACTGGGCCTGTTGCTGGCGATCGGCATGGCTGCCGCAGCATTTATCCTAGGCGTGCAAGCCAGGCATGCAGTTTCCAGCCAGCAATCCATTACCGTCAAAGGCCTGGCAGAAAAACCGGTCAAGGCAGACCGTGCCCAATGGACCATCACTATCGGCGTTGTCGCCCCTACCCAGGCCGAAACCCTGCAGGCCATTGAACGTGAACGTGCCGTGCTGGAAAGCTTCCTCGACCAACAGGGCCTGGATACCGGCATGCGTACCGTCGACGTGCAGACACTGGGGCCACATTACGAAGAAGAATATATTCGTGACATACCACGCCAGGTACAGCGCGGTTTCGAGGGCTACCAGAATGTGCATATCAGCACGACTGACCTGGGCAAAATTGCAGCGGCGAACCAGGCCATCCTGACTTTACGGGCAGACAACCACCCTATCACTTCACAACCGCCCGAGTTTCTGGTCAGCAATCTGGAAGCCGTCAAAATGTCGCTGATTGCCGATGCCACCCGGAATGCCCGTACCCGCGCCACTGAATTCGTCAAACAGGACGGCGTCAAGGTCGGCGTAATGAAATCGGCCAGCCAGGGGGCGTTTTACATTTTGCCAGCGACGGGCGGTGAGGATACTGATAACAGTTATGGCGGCATTTACGACAAATCCACGGTCGATAAAATTGCCCGTGTCGTAGTCACCGTGGTATACAGCATAGAATGAATGCGCTGTTACGCATAGAAGAATTGAGCATTACGCCGGCCCGTTTCCCGGAGCGCAAGCTGGTCAGCAATGTGTCACTAACGCTAGAGCGCGGAAAAACAACCTGCATAGTCGGCGAATCCGGCAGTGGCAAAAGCCTGACTGCACTCAGCGTCATGCAATTACTGTCCGCGCAATTGCGTATGCAGGGAAAAGTTTTCTTTCAGGGAAACGAGATCAGTCAGTATAGCGACACTGCCATGCAACATTTGCGTGGCCGGCAAATCGGCATGATCTTCCAGGAGCCCATGACCTCCCTGAATCCGGTGCTGACCATAGGTTTCCAGATTGGCGAGCCACTGCAAACACACCTGGGCCTGAGAGGTAACGTATTAAAACAAAAGGTCGCTGATCTTTTGCAGCAAGTTGGCATTGACCCGGGCCGGGCCAACAGCTATCCGGATGAACTTTCCGGCGGTCAGCGCCAGCGCGTCATGATTGCCATGAGTATTGCCTGCGAACCGGCGCTGCTGATTGCGGATGAACCGACTACTGCGCTGGATGTGACGGTGCAGGCACAAGTGTTACGCCTGCTGGATGAATTAAAAAACCGCATGCAGATGGCCATGCTGTTTATCACGCATGATTTCGGCGTAGTGGCCGATATTGCCGATGAAGTCATTGTGATGTTCCGCGGGGAAATTGTCGAAACCGGCAGTGTCAGCCAGGTATTGCAAGCACCACAACACCCTTATACCCGAGCTCTGCTGGCCTGTGTGCCGGATGCCGAAGGCAAAAAAATCCTGCAACCCATCAATTACGACTGGTTAACGCCTGCCTGATAACACCATGCCTGATTTCATCCTGCAAGCACATCAACTGAAAAAAACCTATCTGCAGCGCAGCGGTGCGCTCGGACTTGCCAGTCGCACGATACACGCGCTGGATGATGTCAGCCTGCAACTCACACGCGGTACCACGCTGGCCGTTGTGGGCGAATCCGGCAGCGGAAAATCCACGCTGGCAAGAGGCATCCTGCGATTGCTGCCACTTGATAGTGGCGAAGTCATGTTTGATGGCCAGGACTTTCTGGCACTGGATAAATCAGCCCTGCGCAGTGCCCGCCGGAATATCCAAATGATCTTCCAGGATCCTTTTGCATCGCTGAATCCCAGGATGCGGGTCGGCGAGATTATAGGTGAAGGCCTGGTGATCCATCGCATTGGCGATGCCAGGCAGCGCCAGTATCAGATCATGCAGATGCTGGAAAAAGTCGGCCTCACTGCCGATGATGCCAGAAAATATCCGCATCAGTTTTCCGGCGGCCAGCGTCAGCGCATTGGTATCGCCCGTGCGCTGATTCTGCAACCTAAGCTGGTGATTTGCGACGAACCGGTATCCGCGCTGGATGTGTCGGTACAGGCGCAAATTCTCCTGCTGTTAAAACAACTGCAGCAGGAGATGGGGCTGAGCTATCTGTTTATTACTCATGACTTGCGCGTGGTGAGGCACATTGCCGATGACGTGCTTGTCATGCAAAAAGGCAAAGTAATTGAGCAAGGAAGCGTAGAAAGCATTTATAATGCTCCCCAGCAAAATTACACTCAACAGTTGCTGAACGCGATTCCTGGCCATGGCCTGCGTGCAGCAACCGCATAATCCAACATCACTTAATATCGAAAAACAAGCAGGAAATACAATGGCGTACGATCTGGAAGAACAGGAACAGCTGGACGAATTTAAAGCGTGGTGGAACAAGAATGGCAAACTGGTCACCGGCCTGGTGCTGGCAGTTGTGGTTGCCTATGGCGCCTGGCAAGGTTACCAGATATGGATGAACAACAAGGCGACTGAAGCTTCCACTGCATACCAGTCTCTGGTCAGCAACTCCTTGCTGGAAGTAGACAGCAAAAAAGCCGAACAAATCAGCAAAGATGCACAAGCCTTGCAAAATGATTACAGCATGACACCTTATGCTGGTCGCGCTGCCCTGTTTGCAGCCCGTGCATTGCACCAGGCCAAACAAGGTGAATCTGCAGAGAAACAGTTGCAATGGGCACTGACAAAAGCCAAAGAGCCTGCGATCCAGCACATGGCAGCCATTGAGATTGCAGGGCTGCAAATCGAACGTAATGCGCTTGATGATGCCAGGAAAACCCTGGAAGCCATTGATGACAAGGGTTTCGACGGTTTGAAAAATGCCATGCTCGGTGATATTTATCTCGCCAAGAAACAGGAAAAGGAAGCCAGGGAAGCCTATACCAAAGCGCTCAACGGCCTGGATCCTGAAGGCAAGCTGTTTTACCTGACCCAGCAAAAACTGGATGCACTTGGTTAACCACATGCAACGTTTGCCCGGCCTTCCCCTTCTGCATATGAAAAAGTCACGCATATTCAATTATCTGACCCTCTCAGCTTTGCTGGTACTGGGAAGCGGGCTGTCAGCCTGCTCAAGTTTTACTGATCTGAAAAACAATTTAAGCGAAAGCATTTTTGGCGCAGAACCGGCTAACCCGCCGGCCGAACTTGAGCCGATCACTGCTTCTTATGAAATGCGGGTCGCCTGGTCCGCCGATGTGGGTGAAGCAGGTCGTTTTACTTATTCGCCAGTCGTCTCTGATAATTTTATCTATACCGTCAATGCAACTGGCACTGTCATGCAACTGGCAGCCGACAGCGGTAAAATCCAGTGGAAAACCGAACTGGATGAACCTATTAGCAGCGGTGTAGGCCTAGGCGGCGGCCTGGTATTGGCGGGCACCAGCAAGGGTCGCCTGTACGCCCTGAATGTAAATGGCAAAAAGTTATGGAGTGCCATCCTCAGCAGCGAAATACAGGGTCAGCCGCGCTACTATGACGGCACAGTGATCGTACGCACCAGCGATCATCATATCTATGGCATTGATGCCGCTGACGGCAGGCGCAAATGGGTCTATGAGCGTGCTACCCCCTCCCTGTCCCTTAAAACACAGGCGGGTATCGTGGTAGACAGCGGCGCCGTCTATGCAGGTTTTCCTGGTGGCAAGCTGGTAGCCATCCGGGCTGATAATGGCAAATTGCTGTGGGAAGCCACAGTGGCACAGCCCAAAGGCGTGACAGAAATCGAACGTATTGCCGACATTACCAGCCTGCCATTTGTCGATGGCGCCGTGGTCTATGTAGTGGCTTATCAGGGTAAAGTCGCAGCAGTGGACCGCCAGCGTGGGCAAGTGGTCTGGAGCCGTGATATCTCCAGTTATATCGGCTTGACCGCCGATAATGGCAAAATCTATTTAAGTCATACCATTGGCTCCGTCTACTCGCTGGACACCTCCAATGGCAAAACCTTCTGGCGTCAGGGCAACCTGGGTTATCGCCACCTGACGATTCCCCTACCCTTAAGCAACATGGTTGCTGTCGGTGATCTCGAAGGCTACGTACATCTGCTTAGCCAGGACGATGGCAGTTTTGTTGGCCGCACCCAGATCGGCTCCAAACCCATCATGTCACTGGTAGCTGGCAGCAACAACCAGTTTTTCGCACAATCCCGGGATGGTCACCTTTACGCGGTTACCTACAAGTAATGTTACCTACCATTGTTCTCGTTGGCCGGCCTAATGTCGGCAAATCCACCCTATTCAACCGCCTGACCAGAACGCGTGACGCACTGGTCGCCGACCTGCCTGGCCTGACCCGCGATCGCCACTACGGTCGTGGTCTGGGTGCAAGCCAGCCTTATCTGGTGATTGATACCGGCGGTTTTGAACCCACTGCCGATACCGGCATTTTAAAAGAAATGGCCAAACAGACCTTGCTGGCCATTGATGAAGCCGATGTGATTATTTTCCTGGTCGATGCCCGCGCCGGATTGACACCACAGGAATTCACGATTGCCCAGACCTTGCGCAGAGCCCAGCGTCCGGTATTGCTGGCGGTCAATAAAACCGAAGGCATGCGTAAAGCGGTGGTCAGTGCCGACTTTCATGAACTGGGCATAGGTGAGCCGCTCTCCATCTCTTCCGCCCATGGCGAAGGGGTGCGCGATTTAATCGAGCTCGCACTTGAATCCATCAAGGAAAAAGAACAGGAAGCTGCCGAGCCAGTCAACCCGGACACCCCCAGAATCGCCATTGTAGGCCGCCCGAATGTAGGTAAATCTACCCTGGTGAATGCCCTGCTCGGCGAAGACCGCGTGATTGCGTTCGACCAGCCGGGCACTACGCGCGATTCGATTGAAATCGAACTGGAGAAAAACGGCAAGCAATACACCATTATTGATACTGCAGGCGTGCGCAAACGTGGCAAAGTGTTTGAAGCGATTGAGAAATTCTCTGTCGTTAAAACCATGCAGGCGATTGAAGATGCCAATGTGGCTATCCTGGTTGTTGATGCCAAGGAAGGTATTACCGAGCAGGATGCCCACGTGGCAGCTTATATCCTGGATGCTGGTCGTGCCCTGGTGGTCGCCATCAACAAATGGGACGGCTTGCAGGATGATGAGCGCGAATGGATCAAGCGCGAAATTGACCGCAAGCTGCAGTTTCTGGACTTTGCCAAATTCCACTATATTTCTGCCTTGCGCAAAAAAGGCCTGAACGAATTGCTTGGCTCGGTAGATATTGCATTCAAAGCAGCCATGGCTAAACTGGCCACACCGCAATTGACACGTGTACTGGGTGAAGCCACCACGCAGCACCAGCCACCTATCAGCAAAGGCATCCGCCCCAAACTGCGCTACGCACACCAGGGCGGCTCCAACCCGCCGATTGTGGTCGTTCACGGCAATCATATCGATGGCGTCAAAGCCAGCTATACCCGCTATCTGGAAGGCATTTTCCGCAAAGCTTTCCAGCTGGTAGGTACGCCGTTACGTGTACAGTATCACCAGGGTGAAAACCCGTTTGACAAGGAAGAAGAACGCAAAAAAGGTGAAGGCCTGGTCACCATGCGTCGCCGTAAAAATGAGATGCGGGCAAAAATGAAACAGCGTAACGAAAAGAACAAGGCTAAAAAGTAATACTTACCTGGCTGAAGCGAAATAAAACTTAAGTAAAATAAAAAAGGGCAGTTCATTACTGTCCCTTTTTATTTATTAGTCCGGTTAACGCAGTGTCGGTAACAGATTCCTGGCACTCACGCCCAGCTCTTGGGCCATACTGGCCCCCAGTTTCTTGGCAAAACGATCCACCACGGTTTCCTGATAAGTGAAATCAACAATTTCGGATTCCTTGATCACTTCACGCGCGACATAATCCGCACTGCCTTCTGCATCAGCCAGCCCCAGCTTGATGCTTTCCTCACCGTTCCAGAACAGGCCGCTGAAGGTTTCTTCATTCTCTTTCAGGCGGTTGCCACGCCCTTCGCGTACCACGCGGATAAATTGCTGGTGAATCTGGTCCAGCATGTTCTGGGCAAAAGCTTTCTGCTTGGGATTCACCGGAGAGAACGGATCCAGCATGCCTTTGTTTTCACCTGCAGTCATCAGACGGCGCTCTACACCCACTTTTTTCATCGCCTCCGTGAAACCGTATCCATCCATCAGCACACCGATCGAGCCCACAATGCTGGCTTTATCGACAAAAATCTTGTCCGCCGCCACCGCAATGTAATAACCGCCAGACGCGCAGATATCCTCTACCACGGCATATACCGGAATATCAGGGTGCAGTTTGCGCTGGCGATGGATCTCGTTGTTGATGATACCGGCCTGTACCGGACTGCCGCCCGGGCTGTTGATACGCAGAATAATGCCTTTGGTGCCTTTATTATCATAGGCATCTTTCAGGCTGCTGATCACGGCATCCGCATTCACCTGCCCACCGGCTTCAATCACGCCAGCAATATCAATCAGGGCCGTATGTGCGACAGAAACATTCTTGTTCTGCCCTACCCAGCCCAGCAACATCAGCAGCAGGAAAAACAGGTAGATAAATGTCAGCGACTTGAACAATACCGACCAGCGTCTGGACGTTTTCTGCTCCTGCAGACCTGCCAGCGCAATTCTCTCTAGACTTTGCTGCGCCCAGTCGGGTGAGCTGCTGGCGTGTTTCAATTCTGGCGACTGCCCATTTTCTTCTTGCATAACTCAGCTTTCATCAATAATTTCAGTTATTCTGTTCATTTTAAGCGGGTTGTCGGCAATTAGCTACCAGCCCGCTATCAGAGCTGACTCAGCCGCACAGTGATAAGACCTGCTTCCTCACTGACCGGAATCGGAGATAAGCTTCTTCCCTGACATGGCCCCATCACACAATGACCGGTTTGTGGCGCATACATGGCGCCATGGGTGGCACAGATCAGCCACTCCTGCGTCAGATTAAAGAATTTCCCATGTTCCCAGTCCAGCTCCACCGGCACGTGCGCGCAGCGATTCACATAGGCATACGGCTTGCCTTCAAAACGCACGATAAATCCGGTCGCATGCTGACCCAGTGCCGGAATGGCAAAACGCAGGCCATCGCCTTTTTCCTGCAACTCTTCACTGTTAAATGTCAGGTCTGCTGCAGTCATATGCTTTCCAGTAACCAGGCACTTAATGTTGCCACATCATGAAACATGTAATCCGGGGAATACTGCTGCAAATGCGTGGCAGTTTGCGACCCATATGTCACGGCTGCTGTCACCACGCCGGCATTCTTGCCCATCTGCATATCGTATTGCGAATCACCAATCATCAGGGTGCGCTCTGGCATCACAACCAGTTCATCCATCAACTCGTCCAGCATTTGCGGATGCGGTTTGGAGAAACATTCGTCCACCGTCTTGGTGGCACTGAAATTCCGGGACAGCCCGGACAACTGCAAGGCAGTGTTTAAGCCGCGGCGGCCTTTACCAGTGGCAACTGCCTGTTTGCAGCCTTTTTTATGAAGCGCTGCAATCGTTTCGGCAATGCCGGAAAACAGCAAAATATTGTTCTCACCGGCGTAGTAGTGCCGGTGATAGTGGGCGGCCAGCGCCTGTGCCTGAAATTGTGGAAGCGGGCCATACAACACTTCAATGGATTCACGCAGCCCCAGCCCGATAATGCTGCGCGCACGCTCGTCAGTCAGTGGTGGCAGGCCTGCTTCGTCGGCGGCCTTAATCAAGGCCTGCGTAATCATGCCCGTGGAATCAGCAATGGTGCCATCCCAATCCCAAACAATTAAATCAAACGGTTTCACAGTATTACTTTCGAATCATGATATTTCATCAATAGCGTTTTTCATTATCCTGCATTGATTTGACGCTGATGTTGCAGAAAGCTTTCCAGTTCTGCTGGCAATGCAGCCATCAAGTGCAAAGGCTCGCCAGTCAGCGGATGAGCGATGCGGGTTTCGCTGGAGTGCAAAAACATGCGCTTCAGACCCTGCTTGCCTAACTGCTTGTTCAAGGCAAAATCACCATATTTGTCATCGCCCAGAATGGGAAAACCCAGATGCGATAACTGCACCCGTAATTGATGAGTACGTCCGGTAATCAGTTTAGCCTGTAAAAAGCTGAATGGCCCCAGCCGTTCCTGCAAGTAGAACCAGGTTTCAGAAGTTTGCGTCTCCACTTCAAACTTACCTCTGGCAGCCTGCTGTTTCGCTACCACGCCACTGGATTTGAGCGATTTTCTGCCACCAGGTTCAGTATTCAGTAATGGCATGCCTACCACTTGCACACGTCGCTCGCCACTACCGGTGACATATTTCTGCAAATCCAGCGTGACTTTCTTTTTGACCTCCTGCCATGGCCCCTGCACCATTATCAGATAACGCTTGTCCATGCGATGCTGGCGCATGGCTTCGTGCAGGGCCGTCAAGGCGGAGCGTTTCTTGGCAATCATCAGTACGCCGGAAGTTTCGCGATCCAGCCTGTGCACCAGTTCCAGAAACTTGGCCTGCGGGCGCTCTAGGCGCAATTGTTCAATCACGCCCAGGCTGATACCACTACCACCATGCACAGCCATTCCGGCAGGTTTGTTTAACGCCAGCATGGCATCGTCTTCATAAATCACACATTCCGCCAGCCGTGCTTTAACCTCGGGCAAGCCTGGCCTGGGTGCGCTTTCTGCAATCCGGATCGGCGGCACCCGGACTTCATCATCCAGTTGCAAGCGGTATTCGGCACTCACCCTTTTTTTATTGACCCTGACTTCCCCGCTACGCAGAATGCGATAGACATGGCTTTTGGGCACACCTTTGAGCATTTTTGCCAGGTAGTTATCAATGCGCTGCGTTTCCGAAGCTTCATCCACACGCAACAAGGTAACGCGGTCACTGGCTGGCTTTGTACTGTCCGCGGGCAACGTCTTGGAGACAGATAGACGGGAAGGTGAGGTCATAGTTGCAGGTCGTGCTTTGCTTTGTCAAGACTTATGGATATACTGTCGGGATTCTGGGTCTGCGTTTTTTCCGGCATTGTCGACAACATCGTGCAGTGCCGTCATCGAAATAACCATCGATATTGCGGCCAAATTACTTGGATACGCATGTTTATTCAGAATAAAACACAAATTTTGGTGAATACCGCTCGCCATAAAGTAGCGATAATTAATTAGAAATTACGAAACGCGACAGCTCACGCAGAATAATTAACGATATGAGACTGGCGTTGCCGAACCCGGATTTTAACGAATTTACCCGCTGTATAGGGTTTTATTTTAGCAGTTCCACAGCAATGAACCATGTAGACGGCTTGCAATGACACCTCTACCCTGCTCTGGATTGCCCCTGTCAGACAGATTGAGTATCACTGGTGTTTGCCTTACTGGCGCACCACATACCCAAACATGTGCATATTGATGCCTGCCATGCTAACTGCATTGCAAGAGCCATTGCACTGAATGCCATGTTAAATTCGGGGGTTGCATTCCAGCCCGGCTCGCCCTGTCATCATCATTATTCTGCAGCTTCGCCAAGGAGTACTGCATGAAAAGAATGTTGTTTAACGCAACGCAATCGGAAGAATTGCGCGTTGCCATTGTCGATGGACAAAAACTCATAGATCTGGATATTGAACACGCTGGCAAGGAACAGCGAAAAAGCAATATCTACAAAGGGGTGATCACCAGGATCGAACCTTCACTCGAAGCCGCGTTTGTCGATTATGGAACTGACAGACACGGCTTTTTGCCTTTTAAGGAAATCGCCCGTAGCTATTTCCAGGATAAGCCGGAAGGCCGTGCCCGCATTCAGGATGTCATTAAAGAGGGCCAGGAAGTCATTATCCAGGTGGACAAGGATGAGCGCGGCAGCAAAGGTGCTGCACTGACTACCTTTATCTCCCTGGCAGGCCGCTATCTGGTACTGATGCCAAACAATCCTCGCGGAGGCGGCGTTTCCCGTCGTATCGAAGGCGAAGACCGCAACGAGTTGCGTGACACCATGGCACAGCTGGAAGTGCCTAGCGGCATGAGCATTATTGCCCGTACCGCCGGCATCGGCCGGACAGCTGAAGAACTGCAATGGGACCTCAATTACCTGACGCAACTTTGGCAGGCCATTGAAGATGCTTCCAACTTTCAGCCCGGCGCTTACCTGATTTACCAGGAAAGCAGCCTGGTGATACGTGCGATTCGTGATTACTTCAGTGCCGATATCGGTGAAATCCTGATCGATACACCTGATGTGCATGAACAGGCCCTGCAGTTCATGAATCATGTCATGCCAGGCAATGTTACCCGCGTCAAACTGTATCAGGACGAAATCCCGCTGTTCTCACGCTTCCAGATCGAGCATCAGATCGAATCTGCGTTCTCGCGTGAAGTGCGCCTGCCTTCCGGCGGTGCAATCGTCATCGACCACACGGAAGCTCTGGTGTCTATCGATGTGAACTCCGGCCGCTCCATCAAGGGTGCCGATATTGAACAAACCGCATTCAATACCAATCTCGAAGCGGCAGAAGAAGTCGCCCGACAGATGCGCCTGCGCGACCTGGGTGGCCTGGTGGTGATTGACTTTATTGATATGGAAAACCAGCGCAATCAGCGTGAAGTTGAAAACGCCCTGCGTGATGCCCTGCATCACGACCGTGCCCGCGTACAGATGGGCAAGATTTCACGTTTTGGCTTGCTTGAGCTGTCCCGTCAGCGCCTGCGCCCAAGCCTGGGTGAAACCAACCATATGACCTGCCCGCGTTGTAACGGTACCGGCCATATCCGCGGTATTGAATCCACCGCCCTGCATATCCTGCGCATTACGCAGGAAGAAGCCATGAAAGACAACAGCGCGATTATCCAGGTACAACTACCTGTCGAAGCCGCCACTTTCCTGCTCAATGAAAAACGTGCCGATATTCACAAGATCGAGCAACGCACTGGTGTGGAAGTCATTCTGATCCCCAACATTCACATGGAAACGCCGCATTACCAGATCATGCGTATCCGCCATGATGATGTGAACGAGGAAACCACCCAGGCCAGTTACAAGATGGTCGATTTACCAACAGAGTCTGATTACCAGCATCGCCTGCAACAGGCAGCTGCACCTGCCAAGGCAGAAGCAGTGGTCAAGGGTATTACGCCAGCAACGTCTGCACCGATTGTGGAAGAAAAACCTGTTTTCACGCCGGCAGCGCCCAAGAAATCTTTCTTTGGCGTGATTAAATCCTTATTCGGCCTGGAAGAAAAAGAAGAAGTTCCAGCAGAAACAGCCAAGCCAGTCCGCGAAGCAAAAGAGCACGGCCGTGACCGTAACAAGAACCGCAATCGTCGCGAGCGTGACCGTCAGCGTGAACGCCCGCAAGAACGTGGCGAACGCCCAGCCAAAGAGCAGGAAACCGGTCACAAGCCAAGACAGGACAGACAGCAGGAAAAACCTGCGGCCAGAGAAAGGCAGGATCGTCAGCCAGCACAGGAAGCGGCTAAAGCAGATCTTAACCAGCCAGCACTGACAACGCCTGCGGATAATAAACAAGAGCGCAACGAGCGCGGTAACCGCCGTAACCGTCATGGACGCCGTGATCGTCGCCAACGTGACGAAGTGGCCAGCAACGGTCACGACGAAGCAACGATCAACACTAACCAGGCAGTGGAGCAGGCATCGGCGCCAGTCGTAGCAGTGCCAGGTAACGAAGTCAGCAAACCTTCGGCACCGGTTGAGAATGCGAATGCCAAAGTTGCGACGGAAACTGTACCGGCACCGGCAAACATTGTTGAAACTGAGGTAAAGGTCTCCTCCAGGCCAGCAGTTGAGGCAGAAGCTGTGGCGGATGTTGCGGACAAAGTGGCGGAAGCAAGCTCCGAGAAGCCGGCCCGCAGCCGCTCACGCACCGCCGGGAAAGCTACAGCTAAAACTCGCAGCAAACGCACCGAAGAAGCCAAGACAGCCGAATCCGGCATCGAACTGGTGGAAACATCCTCTGCCGGCAAGGTAGCGGATACAGCGGAAGCCGTGACGGAAAAAACTGACGCTGCACCCAAAAAACCGGCACGCAAACGCAGAGCAGCTACGAAACCTGCAGCTGAGGCAGCCACTGATACCGGCATTCAACTGGTGGAAACCAGTTCCGCTGTCAGCGCACCTGCCACTGACGCAGCTCCGAAATCCAGAAAGCCGCGCACGGCTGCCAAATGGAAAAAAGATGAAGCTGCTGCCGGAGACGAAGCGCAAATGGTGATGGTAGAAACACAGAAATAAGCTGCGTCACATAATCCCTGGCTTTGGTTATATATAATTGAAGCCAGGACTCAAAAAGAGAGCCGGATGGCTCTCTTTTTTTGTTTGGCTAACTTACTGCAAGCGCATCACACACCAATAACCTGCCACAGTCAGCGCAATCGACACCACGACATGGCTGGCTATATACAATCCGGCCCAGCCGTAATCCTGCTTTTGCAGCAATGCAAAAGCTTCTGCCGAAAAAGTGGAGAATGTAGTCAGCCCGCCCAGAAAACCGGTTGTTATCAGTAAACGCCATTCAGGCGACAGGCTGGGGACGCTTTGCAACACGCCCAATGCAACCCCCATCAGCAAACCACCCATCGCATTTGCCAGAAACGTCCCCATCGGAATAGTACCTATGCCATTCAGGCTGACAGATAATCCCCATCTGACCCACGCACCAATACTCGCACCCAAGGCAACTGCTAGCCAAGACTTCATTATATTTTCCCTTCTAAAACCTCAGCAGGCAATGTATCATAATTTGGCAGCCGCACCGCCAGCTCCCTTGTCTGTTGATTTAAAGAGATTCCCTTGCGTTTATTATTTGCGACTTCAGAAGTTTTCCCACTGATCAAAACCGGAGGCCTGGCAGATGTCAGTGGCGCATTGCCAACTGCATTGTTTGCGACCGGCCAGGATGTCCGCATCGTGTTACCTGCCTACCGTGGCATTCTGGAGAAATGCCAGTCGCCGCGCTTGCTTGGCTCGTTGCAGGCATTTGCAGACATCCGCTGCGACATTTACCAAACCGTGTTGCCCGGTACCCATATTCCGCTGCTATTGATTGATTATCCCCCTCTGTATGACAGAGATGGCGGTCCTTACCAGCATCCCCGATACGGCGACTGGGAAGATAACCCTTTGCGCTTTGGCCTGCTGTCCAAAGTCACGGCCCTGCTGGCTGCGCCTAATATGCTGCAGGACTGGCAACCGGAAGTCGTACATTGCAATGACTGGCAGACCGGCCTGGCACCTTACTATTTGCGCCAAATGGGCAGCATGGCCAAATCGGTTTTCAGCATCCACAACCTGGCATTCCAGGGCAACTTCCATTCCGACTGGCGTCATAGACTCACCTTGGATGAACAGGATTTCAAGCCGGAAGGCTATGAATTCTACAGTCATGTATCATTTATGAAAGCCGGCCTGTATTTTGCCGATGCCTTGTGCACGGTCAGTCCGACCTACGCCAGAGAAATCCAGACTGATCAGTTCGGATTCGGCTTTCAAGGCTTGTTGCAGCACCGTTCGATGGATTTAACCGGTATTTTGAATGGCATAGATACCCAGGTCTGGAATCCGGCCACTGACAGCTATTTGCCTGTGCACTATCACATCGATAAACTGGCTGCCAAGAAAGAGGTCAAACATGCCTTGCAAACTGAACTGGGGCTGAATCAGGACGCGCACGCTCCCTTGCTGGGCGTTGTCAGCCGGCTCACCTATCAGAAAGGCCTGGACATGCTGGGCGCCATTGCCCATGAATTGCTGGAGCATGGCTGTCAGCTGGCAGTGCTTGGCAGTGGCGAACAGGCACTGGAGCAGCAGTTCCAGGCACTGATGCAGCGCTATCCGGGGCAGGTTTCTGTCACCATCGGCTATCACGAGCCACTTTCACACCGCATCATGGCAGGCGCAGATATTTTTGTAATGCCATCGCGCTTTGAACCATGCGGTCTGAACCAGTTGTATGGTTTACGCTACGGTACCATTCCGGTAGTCGCCAATACCGGCGGACTGGCAGACTCTATCCAGGGTGGCGAAGTTGCGCCAGACGGCACGCTACCAGCAACCATGACGGGCTTCATCATGCCGCAACACAACCCATGGACACTTTTGGTCACCTTGCGGCAGGCGCTGACTACATTTGCCAATGCCGGGCAATGGCAACAATTGCAAAAACAGGCCATGCGACAGGATGTCAGCTGGGAAACCCAGGCGAAGCGTTATATGGACCTGTATCAACAGGTGTCACAGGCCAGATAAACGGTCTGAAAAAGTTGGCATGGAAGATGCTTTTAATGAAACGAGCTTCTCCAAAGCTAACTTCTCCTCCTTAAGACGCCTGTGCAGGCGTCTTTTTTTATGTGTATTTTATTCTGCGTTGTTCACGGGAGCCATGATCAGGAAGTGATCACGGTAATACTTCAGCTCATCAATAGACTCATAAATATCTGCCAGCGCTTCATGACGGCTGGCTTTCTTGAAACCTGCATAAATATCCGGCCGCCAGCGACGGGACAGCTCCTTAAAGACGCTGACATCAAGGTTACGGTAATGAAAAAACTGTTCCAGGCGTGGCATGTAGCGTGCCATAAAACGTCTGTCCTGACAGATCGAATTTCCACACATGGGTGATTTGCCGGCGGTCACATGTTCCTTGAGAAAGGCCAGCATGGTGTCGGTGGCTGCTTCCTCGTCCAGCGTGGACGCCTTCACCTTCTCAATCAGACCACTACGACCATGCGTCCCCTTGTTCCACGCGTCCATGCCATCCAGCACGGCATCAGACTGATGCACCACCAGCACCGGCGACTCTGCGATCACATTCAGCTGAGCATCTGTCACCACCGCAGCCAATTCAAGAATACGATCGGTATCCGGCTGCAAGCCACTCATTTCCATATCCAGCCAGATTAAATTGTCCTGATTAGTTGCCAATTGCGCACCTCTTGTCATGATTTCCATTAAAATAAAACATTATATTCAGTTCAGTGAACAAGGTGGATATAAATCCATCAAAATAGCTACCCAATAATTACATTAAATCCAGTGACCGTTATGTCTGAACTCTTTACCCAAATTTTCGTGGCTGTCATTGTCATCAGCCTCGCAGTTCGCTTCTGGCTGGGACTGCGCCATATCCGCCATATTCAGCAAAATCGCGCACAAGTGCCTCCTGCATTCAACCAGACCATCAGTCTGGAAGCGCATCAGCGTGCCGCTGATTACACGACAGCCAAAGTGAAATTGCGGCTGGCCGAAACCGGCATGGAAATGGTCGTGCTACTGGCCTTGACGCTGGGTGGTATTTTGCAAGGCCTGGATCAATTGTGGCAGCAGTGGCTGCCCGGGCATGAAATTATCCGCGGCGCACTGGTCATTTGCTCCGCCCTACTGATTTCCAGTGCCATGACCCTGCCTTTCGAATATATCCAGACTTTCAATATCGATGAGAAATTTGGCTTTAACAAGATGTCGCGCTCCATGTTTTTCAGTGACCTGGTCAAACATACCATTGTCGGGCTGCTGCTGGGCGGCCCCATTCTATTCGCCGCTTTATGGCTGATGCAAGGCGCTGGCGACTGGTGGTGGCTGTACCTGTGGCTGATCTGGAGCGCATTCAACCTGTTCATGCTGGCGGTCTATCCGATCTGGATTGCCCCTTTGTTTAACAAATTCACTCCCATGCAGGACCAGAGCCTGAAAGCACGTATCGAGGCGCTGTTACGCAAGTGCGGCTTTGCCAGCCAGGGATTGTTTGTGATGGATGGCTCCACGCGTTCAGGACACGGCAACGCTTACTTTACCGGCTTTGGCAAAAACAAGCGCGTAGTGTTTTTTGACACCCTGCTTGAAAAACTCAATGCAGATGAGATTGAAGCCGTCCTCGCACACGAACTGGGGCATTTCAAGCATAAACATGTGATCAAGCGCATTATCATGATGTTCGGGCTCAGCCTGCTTGGCCTCGCATTACTTGGCTTCCTGGTCAAACAGGACTGGTTCTATCAAGGCCTGGGTGTGGCAGAAGCCAGCAACCATATGGCATTGCTGCTGTTTGTGCTTGTGAGCCCGGTATTCATGTTTATCTTGCGTCCATTGCTGGCCGCCTATTCCCGTATCAATGAATTTGAAGCGGATCATTATGCTTCCCAGCAATCCAGGCCACAGTTTCTGATTGATGCCCTGGTCAAGCTGTACCGCGACAATGCGTCCACATTGACGCCTGACCCGTTGCACTCGGCTTTTTATGACTCGCATCCGCCAGCCAGCTTGCGCATTGCGAAATTGCAAACTTACGCATGAAAGTCTTTTTCACCCTCTTGTTATCCAGCGTGATAGTTAACGCGCAGGCGGCTGACAGCCCCGATCTGGCAGCCGGCAAGAAACTGGTTGAAGCACACTGCATCTCCTGCCACGCCAGCAGTTTTGGGGGCGATGGCAGCGGGATTTATACACGTGAATATCGCAAGGTACGCTCACTCTCCGGACTGAAAGTCCAGGTCACCAACTGCAGCACCATGCTCAATCTCAAGTGGTTTGATGACGAAGAGCAGCAAGCGGTACAGTATCTCAATCACACCTATTACCACTTTTAACATGCTGCAAGAAGGATTGATTGTTGCTGCCTATGGCAAGCGTTATAACGTTGAACTGGCTGATGGCCGCATCCTCAGTTGCGTGACCAGGGGGAAAAAGGTCGATAACGCGGCAGGTGACCGCGTCATGGTGAAACTCACCTCGACCCAGGAAGGCGTGATCGAGAAAACGACAGAGCGTCACACTCTGCTCTACCGCAGCAATGCATATAAAAGCAAAATTCTTGCAGCCAATGTCACACAGATACTGATAGTACTGGCGACCCAGCCCAGTTTTTATGAAGACTTGCTGAATCGTTGCCTGGTCGCGGCAGAAGCCAGCGGCATACGTGCAGTGATTATCCTGAACAAATGCGACCTGCCCAATCCGCAGGCCATGCAAAAGCTGGCGGAATACGCCTCGCTGGGCTACCTGACAGTGCAACTGAATGCCAAAGACTCGGTAGAAACATTACGTCCTATACTCACCGGGCATACCAGCATACTGGTCGGTCAGTCCGGCATGGGAAAATCCACCATCATTAATGGCCTTCTACCCGATGCACGCAGTAAAACCCAGGAAATCAGCACCACGCTGGACAGTGGCAAACACACCACAACTGCGACACATTTATATCATCTGGATAGCAATAGTGCGATTATCGATTCGCCGGGCTTGCAGGAATTCGGCTTGTACCATATAGACACCATGGCGCTCGAATATGCCTTTGTAGAATTCCGGCCATTCATAGGCCACTGCAAATTCAACAACTGCACGCATACCCATGAACCAGGCTGTGTCATTCTGGACGCTGTAGCCAGCCATAAGATTGCCTCGCAGCGGCATCAGATTTTCCAGCAAATACGCTGCGAAAATGCGATACAGGTGTATGGCTGATCTTTCTCGCCTGCAGATATCCGTTTTCTGGGCCGGTGCATCCCGCGCTTAAATCTTCTTTATATCCACCATAAAAAAACACCCCGAAGGCTGGCTATATGACCGACCTTCAGGGTGCAATTCACTTCGTGGTGACTGTTATCGTGACCAGGTTTTCACAATAACAGCCCTGTCATATTACTCCTGACCGATTTGGTAAACCTCGTAACTGGTTTCCACGATCTTGCCTGTGGTCGCATCGACTTCCACTTTGATTTCTTCCTTATCGGCTTCCAGGATATCAAACTCGTAAGAAGCTTTGCCATCCGGCTCTAACTCATACTCTGTTTCCACCACTGTGCCTGGATGCGCAGCCAGTGCAGTCGCTTTTGCATCTTCTTCAGATACTTTAGCCAAAGCCTTGAATCTTTCATCATCTGCAGTGACCTCTTCTTCCACTTCAGTAATCTTGCTGGTTCTGGCATCACACTCGATATCCCAGGCCTTGCCATCTTTAGTTTCCACGTCAAACTCGTATACCAATTGCTTGCGCTCGGACTTGGCTTCAACCTTGACGATTTTGCCATCATGTTTGGACAAAACAGCTTTTACACACTTGCCCAGGCTATCGTAAGCTTTTGGTTTCAGTGTTTCGTGGTCAGCAAATGCCGGACCTGACAACAGACCGCAAACAGCTGCGGCGATAAGTGACATTTTTATTTGCATTATGATCTCCTTGTTTAAAGTTATGCGTGTTGAACATGATGCAAGTCAAGAGCCTGCATGTCTCAGTCATAACGCGCAGAAGGATATCAAAAATGTGATAGATTGTTGTAAATATTACAACTGGTTAACAAGATGGCTGAAAAAAACCATTCCTGCAACTTTGACAGCCTGGTCTATACGGCGACTGGTGCCTTGATCGCAGGATGAGGGTCATAGTTCTCCAGCGTGAAATCTTCATATTTAAAGGCGAAAATATCTTTCACATCCGGATTAATACGCATGACAGGTAATGCGCGGGGCGCGCGTGACAACTGCTCCTTAACCTGATCCATATGGTTGCTATAGATATGGGCATCACCCAAAGTATGCACGAAGTCTCCGAGTTGCAAGTCGCAGACCTGCGCCACCATCATGGTCAGCAGCGCATAGGACGCAATATTGAATGGCACGCCGAGGAAAATATCGGCACTGCGCTGGTACAGCTGGCAGGAAAGCTTGCCATCCGCCACATAGAACTGAAAAAAAGCATGGCAAGGTGGCAACTTCATCTGATCCACATCGGCCACATTCCAGGCAGACACAATCAATCGACGTGAATCCGGCGTATTCTTGATCTGGTTAATCACCTGTGTCATCTGGTCAATATGCGACCCATCCGGCTTAGGCCAGTTGCGCCATTGATAACCATATACCGGTCCCAGATTGCCTTCCGCATCCGCCCACTCATCCCAGATACTGACGCCATTTTCCTTCAGGTAGGCAATATTGGTGCTGCCTTGCAGGAACCACAGCAGTTCGTGAATAATGGACTTTAAATGCACCTTTTTGGTGGTCAGCAAAGGAAAACCTTCTGCCAGGTTAAAGCGCATCTGGTAACCGAATACCGAGAGCGTACCGGTACCGGTACGGTCGGTTTTCTGGTGCCCGTGTGCAAGCACATGATTAAGCAGATCGTGATACTGTTGCATACGCGGGCTCCCTGATGATATTAAGTATTAGCAACAATAAAGGCCTTGATGGCATCGACACTGACATCCATCACAGTGGATTTCTGCGGCAGATCTTCCAGGCCATCCAGGCTGGCCGGACGTTCCGGTCTCTCACCCAGTGCCTCGACAATCGCATCTTCAAACTTGGCAGGTAAGGCAGTTTCCAGCACCAGCATCGGCACTTGCGGATTGCGTTTTTCCAAAGCCACTTTCAGGCCATCGGCAGTATGCGTATCAATCGTCACCCCATATTTCTCTTTAGTGGCACGTATGGTCTGCAAACGGTTGGCATGATTGCTGCTGCCGGACACAAAACCAAAACTGCCCACCTTGCTGAAGTCACCGCTGGCGTTCAGGTCAAACTTGCCGCCCTTATCCACTGCAGACCATAGCTCGCGTACTTTGGCACTATCCTGTCCGACCAGGTCGTAGACAAAACGCTCAAAGTTGGAAGCCTTGCTGATATCCATGGAAGGACTGGAGGTATGATAAGTATTGGCCGAACCGCGCGGTGCATAGACACCGGTTTTGAAAAACTCGTCCAGCACATCGTTTTCATTGGTCGCCACAATCAGCTGATCCACCGGCAAACCCATCATGCGTGCAATATGTCCGGCACAGATATTGCCGAAATTGCCGCTAGGCACGCTGAAACTGACTTTCTGGCTGTTATTGCTGGTGACTGCCAGATAGCCTTTAAAGTAATACACAATCTGCGCCGCAATCCGGCCCCAGTTGATGGAGTTCACGGCACCGATTTTGTACTGTGCCTTGAAAGCATGATCATTGGACACGGCTTTCACCATATCCTGCGCATCATCAAACACGCCTTTCACGGCGATATTAAAGATGTTGTCATCTTGCAGGCTGAACATCTGCGCCGTCTGGAAACGGCTCATTTTCTGGTATGGCGACAACATGAATACACGCACGCCTTTTTTGCCGCGCATGGCGTATTCTGCCGCAGAGCCGGTATCGCCGGAAGTCGCGCCCAGGATATTGGTGGTCTGGCCGGTTTTTGCCAGCACATATTCAAACAGGTTGCCCAGCAACTGCATCGCCATATCTTTAAAGGCCAGCGTTGGGCCATTGGACAGACTCAGCAAATACAGATTATCTTCCAGCTTGAGCGTAGGCGTAATGTCCTCAGCACTCTGGCCTGGACGGGCATACTGATACACTTCGGCACGGTAGGTCTTGTCGATAATCGCCTTGAAATCGCTATGCGGAATATCGCTGTTATCCACCAGGCGGGACAAAATCGCAAATGCCAGCTCGCGGTAATTCATACTGCGCATGGCGGTCAAATCGGCATCGCTGAATTGCGGATATTGCTCAGGCAAATACAAACCGCCATCCGGCGCCAGGCCGCCCAGCAGAATTTCACTAAAACTCAAGGCAGGCGATTGCCCGCGGGTACTGATATATTTCATGACGTGTTAACCTAATTAGCGGGACAGTGTTTCCATGCGGATTTTAATCGCAGTGCCGGTAATGGCAGGCAGTGCTTCAATACGGGCAATCGCCGCATCCATGATTTTTTCCTGCGTACCATGCGTCAGGATGACAATATCGGCTTCAACCTCACCCTCTTGCGGCTCTTTCTGCAACATGGCGTCAATCGAAATCTGTTGGTCAGCCAGTATCTTGGTGATATCTGCCATCACCCCCGGCTTGTCAGAAGCGTGCAAGCGCAGGTAATAAGCGGATTGCACTTCGGCAATTGGCAGGACTGGCAGCGCTTGCTGCTGGTCGAGCTGATAGCCCAGGTAAGCCACACGCTGCTCGGCAGTCGTGCCTTGCAGACGCGCGATATCAACCAGATCTGCCACCACGGCACTGGCGGTCGGCTCAGCACCGGCACCGGCACCGTAGTACAAGGTCGGTCCGACGGCATCGCCCTTCACCACCACCGCATTCATGGCGCCATCAACATTGGCAATCAGCCGTTTTTCCGGAATCAGGGTAGGATGCACACGCAATTCCACACCTGCCGCTGTTTTCTTGCTGATACCCAGCAACTTGATACGGTAGCCCAGCTCTTCAGCGTACCGGATATCCTTGGTTGTCAGCTGGGTAATCCCTTCGGTGTAGGCTTGCTCGAACTGCACCGGCATGCCGAAAGCAATGCTGGCCATAATGGTCAGCTTGTGTGCGGCATCAATGCCTTCCACGTCAAATGTAGGATCGGCTTCGGCATAGCCCAGGCGCTGCGCTTCTTTCAGCACATCGGCAAACGCCAGGCCTTTGTCACGCATTTCGGTCAGGATAAAGTTGGTGGTGCCGTTGATAATGCCGGCTACCCATTCAATCCTGTTGGCGCTCAGACCTTCACGCAAGGCCTTGATAATAGGAATGCCGCCGGCTACAGCCGCTTCAAACGCCACAATCACACCCTTTTCGGCGGCGGCCTTGAAAATTTCGTTACCATGCACGGCCAGCAACGCCTTATTCGCTGTCACCACATGCTTGCCATTGGCAATCGCTGTTAATACCAGCTCTTTGGCAACGGTGTAGCCGCCTATCAGTTCAACCACCACATCAATGTCAGGGTTATTCACCACGGCAAATGCATCATCTGTCACTGCCACCTGACCACCGGTGACCTGTCTGGCCAGTTCCAGATTGCGGTCTGCCACCTGCACAATATGAATTTTGCCGCCAATGCGGCGCGCAATATCAGCCTGGTTACGGCTGACAACGGTGTATGTACCGCCCCCAACAGTGCCTATGCCTAACAACCCTACTTTTAATTCTTTCATACTTATACTCACTATTGATGGCTTGCGTACACGCGCTCACCTTATTTTGAATGTTTCTTTCGATAGCTGTCCAGATAGCGTCCAATACGGGTCATCGCCTCGGTCAGGTCATCGATATTCGGTAAAAATACCACGCGGAAATGATCTGGCGTTTTCCAGTTAAACCCGGTGCCCTGCACCAGCAGCACTTTTTCTTCCAGCAACAGATCCAGGATAAACTGCTGGTCATCCGCAACCGGATACATCTCCGGATCCAGTCTGGGAAACAGATACATGGCTGCTGCCGGTTTGACACAGGTCACGCCCGGCATCGCCGTCAGCATGTCATAGGCCAGATCACGCTGTTTGCACAAGCGGCCACTAGGCGCCACCAGGTCATTAATGCTTTGATAGCCGCCCAGTGCGGTCTGGATGGCCAGCTGCCCTGGCACGTTGGCACACAGACGCATGGAGGCAAGCATATTCAGGCCTTCGATATAATCTGTGGCATCTTTTTTCTCGCCGGAAATAATCATCCAGCCGGCACGATAACCGCAGGCACGATAGTTTTTCGACAGGCCATTAAAGGTCACGAACAACACGTCATCTGCCAGCGAAGCGATAGACGTATGCGTGTTACCGTCATACAGCACCTTGTCATAAATCTCGTCAGCAAAAATCACCAGACCATGGCGGCGCGCAACCTCGATAATGCCTTCCAGCGTTTCTTTGGGATACAGTGCACCGGTCGGATTGTTCGGGTTGATAATCACAATGCCTTTGGTATTCGGCGTGATCTTGCTCTCGATATCCTGCAGATCAGGCAACCAGCCAGCCAGCTCATCGCAAACATAGTGACGCGCAGAACCGCCGGCCAGGTTGACCGCCGCCGTCCATAACGGATAGTCAGGCATGGGCACCAGAATCTCGTCGCCATTATTCAGCAAACCCTGCATGGCCATCACAATCAGCTCGGACACGCCGTTGCCGACAATGATGTCGTCAATAGTGACACCGGCAATATTTTTCTGCTGGGTGTAATGCATGATGGCTTTGCGCGCGGCGAACAGGCCCTTGGAGTCGGTGTAGCCGGAAGCCTGATCCATATTGCGGATCACATCCTGCACAATTTCTTCCGGCGCATTGAAACCGAACGGCATGGGGTTGCCGATATTCAGCTTGATAATGCGCTGCCCGTCCTCTTCCATCTGGCGCGCACGTTGCAGCACCGGACCACGGATGTCGTAGCAGACGTTGCTTAATTTGTTTGATTTATTGACTGGCGGCATACTTGTTTAACAAACACGTTTAACGTGTGTCCAAGCCTTAAAAATAAAACTTTCATTTTACCTGCAAACCCCTGCTTCATCAATGAACTACCCGACTGAAACATGGTCTTGTCCGGTACAATGCAAGCTTTACTGTTCAACACAACAGGCAGTTTTTCCGCATGAAATTACACCTGCATAAAAGCGATCAGCAATACCAGATTAATGGCGTTGACGCCGGGACAATGACCATCAATCACCAGCCCTATACGCAAAGCATCATTGTCAGTGCGGATGCATTGAACAGCGACTGGTTTAGTGGCACATGGGAAACACTGGGTGCCGAAAAACTTTCAGCGATTCTGGCGTTCAAGCCCGAAGTGGTGTTACTGGGCACGGGTGACAAACAACGCTTTCTTCATCCCAGACATCTCCAGGCTTTCCTGGCGCAGAATATTGCGGTGGAATGCATGACCACACCAGCAGCCTGCCGCACTTTCAATATCCTGACGGCTGAAGGGCGTCATGTGGTTGCAGCGTTACTACTGGAAAAACATCTGGCTGCAGGTTAATTCCGCAATACATTATTGCGGCTTGAGTTTCACCTGCACTTCATCGGCAGTCAATCGTATTTCTGTCGGCTGGTAATGCACACCGGCATAGGTCAAATCTTCCGGTTTCACTTCATATAACACCATCTGGTTCAACCACCTGGTGCCTGCTTCTCTGGCGACCTGTTGCAGCATACCATTAAGCTCAGGGCTGGCATTATCCAGCTGAATCGCATCGATCACAGGCTGATCCAGCATCACAGCCTGGCGTGCAGCATCAAACCTGAGCAAGCCAGATACACTTGTCCTGCCAGTAGCCGTATCCGCCAGCATCTCGCTGCCAAGACTGGCATCCAGAGTAGTATGTATCCGTCCGGAAGCCGGGTCCAGCGTCACCTGTGCATTGGAAAACTGGAGATGCAATACACGCATCACCGTCAATGGCTTCGCCAGTTTATGGTTGAGTTTTTGCTGGAGCTGGCTAGCACTGATGCTGACCGTGCGTTCGCCCATCATGGTGGCACACTGGCTCAATAACATAGCCAGTATCAATCCTGACAATACGGATTTAAATAAGCGCATGGTGAATGGTTACCTCATTTTCCGCAGGCAGCGAAAAACGACGAAGTGTGCTTCCAGCGGGAAACACACTTCCATCTCATCAGAGGTTTTTGGTAGACAGCGTCAGTGAGGCGTTGGTACCACCAAAGCCGAAGCTGTTGGACAAGGCCGTTTGTACACGCGTGGAAGGAATGGCCTGGCGCACGATATTCAAGCCTTCCGCAGCCGGGTCCAGATTGTCGATATTGGCAGAGGCAGCGATAAACCCATGCTGCATCATCAACAAAGTGTAAATCGCTTCATTCACACCAGCCGCGCCCAGTGCATGTCCGGATAATGACTTGGTTGACGCAATCGCCACCTGACTGTCATCACCAAATACCGCACGAATGGCTTCCAGCTCTTTGGTATCGCCTACCGGTGTACTGGTTCCATGCGTATTGATGTAATCAATATCATTGACATCCAGACCCTGCAATGCCTGTTGCATGCAGCGTACCGCACCTTCGCCGCTGGGTGCGACCATGTCGTAACCATCAGATGTCGCCCCATAACCCACAATTTCAGCATAAATGTGCGCACCACGGGCTTTGGCATGTTCATACTCTTCCAGCACGACAATCCCGCCGCCACCTGAAATCACGAAGCCATCACGATCTGCATCGTAAGTACGTGAAGCCTTGTCCGGTGTTTCGTTATATTTGCTGGACAAAGCGCCCATGGCATCAAACAGATAGCTCATGGTCCAGTGCTCTTCTTCACCACCACCGGCAAACACAATATCCTGCTTGTCGAGCTGGATCTGCTCCACACCGGCGCCAATACAGTGTGCGCTGGTAGAACAGGCAGAACTGATTCCGTAATTGACACCCTTGATTTTCGCACCGGTCGCCAGGCAGGCTGCAATCCCGCTACTCATGGTTTTAGTCACCATATAAGGACCCACGCGACGAATACCCTTTTCTGCCAGCGTGTTGGTGCCTTCCAGCATACTCTCGGTAGAAGTACCACCGGCACCGACAATCAGGCCGGTACGCACATTGGACACCAGCTCTTCAGGCAGCTGCGCATCGGCAATTGCCTCCTGCATGGCCAGCCAGGCGTAGGCATGACCTTTGGCCATAAAACGCAACAGTTTGCGATCTATGAGTGCCTCGATATCCAGATTCCTGATAGAACCAGCCACATGCGAACGCAAGCCGCGCTCGGCATATTCCGGCTGGTATGTAATACCTGAACGGCCTGCTTTCAGGCTGTCCAGTACTTCCTGTTTGTTATTACCGAGACTTGATACGATACCAAATCCTGTAATTACTACGCGACGCATTGCGCCTCCTTACTAGAAATTATCTGTGGTGGTAAACAACCCAACACGCAGGTCACTGGCATTATAAATCTCGCGACCATCCACTTCCATACGTGCATCCGCAATTCCCATGACCAACTTGCGCATAATCACACGCTTCAGGTCAATGTGATAGCGCACCAGCCTGGCCTTTGGCAACACCTGTCCGGTAAATTTGACTTCGCCAGACCCGAGCGCACGACCACGACCCAGCCCGCCTTTCCAGCCCAGGAAAAAACCCACCAGCTGCCACATGGCATCCAGCCCAAGGCAGCCCGGCATTACCGGATCGCCGGTAAAATGGCACTCAAAAAACCACAGGTCGGGTGTAATATCAAGCTCTGCGATAATTTCACCCTGGCCGTATTTGCCGCCTTCGTCAGAAATTTTAACGATGCGGTCAAACATCAGCATGGGCGGCAAAGGCAGCTGCGCATTCCCCTCCCCAAACATTTCACCCCGGCCACAGGCCAATAGCTCTTCTTTACTGAAACTGCTTTTCCTAGACATGTAAATTTAAAGTTTTTAGTATAAAGCTGCATTTTCGCCGGAAATTGCGTTTAGTGAAAGCTTTTTGTCATGATGGGGATATACAGACCTGTATACTTTTACATCAAATCTGGGTAATATCCGTAGATATTGTTACCGAATTTTACATATTGATCCTTGTTCACGTTTAAAGGTTTCAGCAATATCTGTAGTCAACAGGCAATTACACAGTTACAATTCAGTTACAATTTATTCTTAAATTACATCTCGTCAGGAATCAGGAATGCAAGATCAACAACTAGCCGATTGGCGCACACAGGCGTTAAAACTTGAGTCAGAAGTCAACAAAGTAGTGGTGGGTCAGGAAAATCCGGTACGCCTGATCACCATTGCCGTTTTTGCGCGCGGCCACGTGCTGCTGGAAGGCGATGTCGGCGTCGGCAAAACCACCCTGCTGCGTGCGTTTACCCGTGGGATTGGCGGTGGCTATCAGCGGATTGAAGGTACCATTGACCTGATGCCTAATGACCTGGTCTACCACACCTATCTGGGCGAAGACGGCAAGCCACATGTCAGCCCTGGTCCATTGCTGATGTCGGGCCAGGACCTGTCGATTTTCTTCTTTAACGAAATCAACCGTGCCCGGCCACAGGTGCACTCCCTGATGTTACGTGTCATGGCAGAACGTACCCTGACCGCCTTCAACAAAGAACACACCTTCCCGCATATGCTGGTATTCGCTGACCGAAACCAGGTTGAAAAAGAGGAAACTTTCGATATTCCGTCAGCGGCGCGTGACCGTTTCATGATGGAAATCCCGATTGTGGTACCGCCAGCGCATGACATTATGGAGTCGCTGATTTTCGATACGCGCTTTCATGATGTGGATCAGCTGATTACCAATGTCGAAGCGGATGTGCTGAAGTTTGACCAGTTGAACAGCTTTGCCAAAGTAATCCAGGAAAATATTTTCGCCAGTCCTGCACTGCGCAAATATGCGCTTAACCTGTGGCTCGCGACCAAAGACCCGGTAGCCTACGGCGTCAATGTTGCCAACGTCGACATGAAGCGCCTGGTGTTGTCTGGTGCCAGCCCGCGCGGCATGGGGATGCTGCTGCGTGCAGCGCGCGTCAATGCCTGGCTGCATAATCGAAATGCCGTGGTGCCTGAAGACATTCATGCCGTGTTGCATGAAACCATCGCGCACCGCCTGGTATTCAGTCCGGTCTACGAAATGCGCCGTACCGAAATCGCGCGTGAAATGCTGTCCGGCATCGTCAACGCCGTGGCCGCACCTTAATTCCGGATTGAACTGACAGCATCGTTATGGATTACATCAAGGAATTCAGCTATCACATCAGCTGGCGCTCACGCTCCCGTCGGCCTGGTCGCCATAAAAGCAACCAGCGCGGCATGGGGATGGAGTTTCGCGGGCACACCACCCTGCTCTCGTACCCGGATCCACGCCGGATTGATATTCGCCAGACCATACGCGACCCGATGGAACAGGTGTATGTGCGTATCTTTAACCAGAAAAGTGCCACGCCTGTATTTGTCATATGCGATTTGTCCGGCTCCATGCAGTACGGCATGCCACATACAAAACTGACCACGGCAGCGCATATCTCGCGCTCGGTGGCACAGTCAGCCACCCGTAACGGTGACCCGGTGGCATTTGTCGGCTTTGATGACGAATTACGCGATGAGTGGCTATCCACGTTATCGGCCAGGCCGCACAGCATGCTGGCACTGGCAGACCGGCTGGAGAATCACCTGCCGGATGAGGTAGGTGCCAGTGCCCTGGCAGACAGCGCCCGACTGCTGCCGCGGGAACGGGCACTGATTTTCATGGTGTCTGACTTTCACATGCCGCTGGCCCAGCTGGAAGAGGCCTTGCTGCTGATGCTGAGACACCATATTGTGCCGGTGGTGTTATGGAACAGTACCGAATACAAGAATCTGCCGGAATTTGGCATCACCAGCATCAATGACCCGGAGACCGGCGAACGTCGCACATTGTTTTTGCGCGGCTCTTACAGGCAGCGCATATTTGAAGCCTTTGCGGCACGCCGCCAGGCCATCCAGGATATGTTTATGAAATTTGATATGCAGCCATTTTTCGTGGAAGACCAGTTTGACGCAGACCTGCTGTCTGATTATTTCCACCAATACGTGACTGCCTGAGGAAAGCGATTGATGAAAGCGCCCAACCCCTTATTTGCCGGCCTGTTTGCTGCTACATTATTTGCCCTCGCTACATTGCCAGCCATGGCCGATGTGGTCTTGCCGTCAATTGATGAGAAGTATGTCAGCGTGCAGGAAATCAACCCAACCCGCGATGCCGGTTATGTGGTCGGTGACAAACTTGAACGTACCATTATCCTGACAGTGAAAAAGCCTTATGAGCTGATCAAGGAATCCCTGCCTATCGTCGGCTATGAACACCGTTTTCGTGGTGAGGTCTCCGGTATAGAGCTGGCCAGTATTGATGCGGACGAGGAGAAGTTTTCGGACCGTAGCGTGCATACCATCCATCTGGCATACCAGGTATTCAAATCAGGCAGAGTCGCCAAGCCTGCCATCCTGCGCGGTGAAATCGTCAAATTGCGCCAGCCTGGCAAGACAGAACTGCGCCAGTACCGTATCCCTTCGTTTAATTTCAGGATCTCCCCTTTATCGGTCTATGGTGAAGTCAATCTGAAACAGGAGTTGAGCCCGTTTATCCCACCCTTCACGATCAGCACAAGCAGGGAACAACAGGTATTCAATATCGCCGCCGGCGTGCTGGTGTTGAGCTTGCTCGCGCTACTGTATATTCTGGGTGCACGCACCTGGCTGCCGCGCATGGGTGGTGCATTTGCCAAAGCCTACCGCACAATCGGCAAACTGCCGGATAACGAACAGGGCCTGCAACAGGCGATTGAGATCGTCCACCAGGCCATGCAGCAGGTGGCGGGACATAGTGTATTTGGCAATAATGTAGAACGTTTCCTGCAGGAAAAACCGGCTTACCAGCCTGCCAAACCGGAAATCCAGCGCTTTTTCAATCTTTCGCGCCAGGTATTTTTTGATGCCAGTACTCCGCTGGACCTGGGGCTGCCTGCTAAAGACTGGCTGAGAAAGTTCTGCCGCCATATGCGCGATTGCGAACGTGGTCTGACCCCAGACCTGAACACAAGGGTGAAATAGCATATGGCCTTTAATCATCCGTGGGTGTTGTGGGCGATACCACTGGCCCTGTTACCACTGCTGCTGGAGCGTTCACACAGCAAGCATTATTCCTGGGTAGGTTTGCTGCCACCTGATCCACTTTCCAGCCTGATTGGTCTTCTGCTGAAAATGCTGGCCGCCATCAGCATCCTTTTTGTGATCCTGGGCCTGGCAGGCCCGCATACCCTGGAACAGCAGGTACAGCGTACCGGTATTGGCGCCCAGATCGGCCTGGTGCTGGACCGCAGCGCCAGTATGGATGACCCTTTTGTCGGCGATAAGGACGGGCATATCGGCGAAACCAAGTCGGTGGCCGCTGCCCGTATCCTGACCAATTTCGTTAAAAGCCGCCACAACGACATGATGGGTGTGATCACCTTCAGCAACTCCGCCATGTATGTGCTGCCACTGACCGAGAACAAGGAGGCCTTGCTCTCCGCCATCCAGGCCACTGCGGGTAACTCGCTGTTTCAAACCAATATTGGCGGCGGCCTGACCAGTGCCGTGGAGCTGTTTAAAAACGTACCTGATTCCGGCTCACGCGCCATCATTCTGATTTCGGATGGCGCAGGCCGGGTCAGTGAGCTGGTACAGCAGAAATTACGCGACTGGTTGCAGCGCTACGATATCGGCCTGTACTGGATTGTGCTGCACCAGCCAGGTGGCGTCACTATTTTTGACCCCAAATACGCGCAAAGCAGTTATATCGGCCCAATGCCTCCTGAAGTATTGTTGTACCAATATTTCCAGACCCTGCGTACACCATTCAACGCATATGAAGCTTCAGATCCGAAATCTCTGGAAGCGGCGATTGCCGATATCAACAGCAAGGAAAAGAAACCGATTCAATATATGGAAAAAATCCCCGGCCACGACTACACCCATGTGTGTTACTGGATTGCAATCGCCATGATTGTCATCCTGCTGGCCGTTAAATATCTGGAGATCAATACATGGCGCTCAGCGTAAATAAACTGGTCACCGGTCTGATTGTGGTAGCAGTCGCCGCCTCCGCCACCATGGCTTATACCTGGCAGCGGATAGAACAGACGGAAGCATTCAATGAAGCAATTACCTCCGCTAAAACACCGCAAACAGACAGGCAGAGTTTCGAGGCAAAATATGCCGTCGCCTACTGGCTGGCAAACAATGAACGTTACAAGGAAGCCACCCTGTTATTTTCCAAGCTGATCGATAACAGCACACCTGCGCAACGGGCAGCCATCCTGCATAACATCGGCAATATGTTCTTCCTCAAGGCCATTCAGCTCACTGGCGGCAATGACAACAGCACGCGTGATGAAATGGAATACCTGCTGACGCAGGCCATGTCTTCCTACAAGAGTGCACTGAAAGCCGACAACTCCAATTGGGGCACGCGCCGCAACTATGATCGCGTGATCAGCCTGTTACCAGAAAAGCCGACGCCTGGCGTCAGTAATGATTCAGAAAATCCTGGCCTGATCATGGGCAATATCCCGAATGGACTGCCTTAATAACAAGGCTTCCGGCGCATTCACTCATACACTGCATATATGAATAATCTCTGGTTCAGACGTTTTGTTAAACATCGCGACTCCGCGTTGCTGGTGCTCGCGCTGCTGTTTCTGATAGCGGCCATTTTGCGCCCTGCCATCCCGTTCAGGCACAATATTTATACTTATTTCCTGATCGCGGATATTTCGCAAAGCATGAACGCCTCGGACATGACCTTGCATGGTAAAAAAGTCACGCGCATGGCTTACATGCAAAACATGATGCACGAAGTGATTTCCGCCTTGCCTTGCGATACCAAGGTCAGCATAGGCCTGTTTGCCGGAAACTCTGTCGCTGCCATGTATGCACCGATTGAAGTTTGCAAAAACTTTGCCGCGATCCAGGACACCATAGACCATCTGGACTGGCGCATGGCATGGGCCGGCAACAGCCGTTTTCGTGAAAGCCTGTTTGTCACTGCCAAAGTCATACGTGACATGCCTGAACCCGCCCAGGTAGTGTATTTTACCGATGGTGAAGAAGCACCTAAACTGCACGCATTCAACACCAAGAATCTGGAAGAGTTCCAGGGCGGTGATGACTGGATATTTGTTGGCCTGGGTAGCGAAGAAGGCACATCCATTCCCAAACTGAGTGAAGACAACCAGGTCATTGGCTACTGGTCAAATGAAAGTTTTGCCATGCAACCTGGCATTGCGCAAATTTCCGAAAGCACCATGGGCGTAAGGGATGATAATGTCGCAGTCGGCGAACACGATCGTTTTATTTCCAAGCGCGCCTCGGAATATATGGAAAGCGTGGCCCAGGAAATCGGTGCCAAATATATCAAGGGAGATAGCAGTCACGCCGTGTTGCAGGCCATGAAAAAACAAAAACCTGCCCGACGTGATATTGCACCCCTGGCGCTGGACTGGCTGTTTGCCACGCTGGCCGGTCTGTGTATTCTCGGGGTCTACGCCAGTCGCCACCCTTTCCGCCAGATCAGGCAGAATCTGAAGATTTATCGCCAGGATATTAAATCCAGATTCTTCACCCGTAGCGAAGCCGTGGCCCACGACAATCATTTTCAATAGCGTCTTTCTCGCTATTTCTCTGAAAACTCCGGTCGCCAGGCAAACAGAATAATGACCATCAGCAAGCAATGGAAAAATCTTTGCCTGCGACACCGCGATACCGGCTTGCTTGTGCTCGCCCTGCTCAGCCTGTTAATCGCGGTCATGTCTCCTGGCATCCCGATCAAGCGGGATATCCATACCTACTTCATGATTGTCGATATCTCGCAAAGCATGAATGCCATGGACATGACACTGGATCACCGCCCTGCCAGCCGCCTGGAATACACCAAGCGCATGATGCACGACATCATCGCCCAGTTGTCCTGCCATAGCAAACTAGGCATAGGCGTATTTGCGGGAAGCACTGTCACTGCGCTGTATATGCCGGTACAGGTCTGCCAGAATTTTTCGGTGATTGGCGAAACCATTCAACACCTGGACTGGCGCATGGCCTGGAGCGGCAACAGCCGATTACGGGAAAGCCTGTTCAGCACCGCAGAACTATTGCACCAGATGCCGGAAATCACCAGTGTGGTTTATTTTACCGATGGCGAAGAAGCCCCGTTATTGCATGCGTATAACACGCATGACCTTGGAGACTTTAAAGCAGGTAAAGGCTGGCTCTTTGCCGGCATAGGCTCGGAAAAAGGTATCGCCTTGCCTAAGCTGACAGAACATAACCAGGTCATCGGTTACTGGTCGAATGAAAGTTTTGTGGTGCATCCCAATACTGCGCAAATTTCAACCACCAAGCAGAGCAGCGGTCGCAGCGACGAGGTCGCAGTTTCTGATTACGACAGGTTTATTTCCAGGCGCGATTCCCATTACCTGCAAACACTGGCCGCCGAAATCGGAGCGCAATATATTAATGCTGATCGCACGCATGCAGTATTGCAGAAAATGCAGCAACATGACACTTTCCGCTACGAAGTCACACCGGTCGCGATTGACTGGCTATTTGCCATATTCGCAGCAATATGCCTGCTCGCCGCTTATATTCGCCGCACTTCCGTGCGCGATATGCAGCACACGCTGAAGCTATATCGCAAACAAGCCAACACCAGACTCTTTTCACGTCGCGATACGGTTGCGCACGAAAATCATTTCCAGTAATTATCCGGTTTATTCACGTAAGCCCCATTTCAGCCAGACGCGTAACGCACGCTGCGCGTCAGCATCCGCATGATCAGGCAAGACTAGCAGGCGCGTGGGCCGTAACCATCGCCACAGCGGCAGCACACCCTCTTTTCCATGCGCTGTTTGCAACTCCAGGTAAGCAATATGCAAGACGATACACCGGTAATGCACTACACTGTCAGGCAATACCCGGATACGCCATATTTGTCCAAGGGTATTACGAATGCTCATCTGGCCGAAAACATCCACACGCAGCGCCTGCACACTGAATATCCAGCGCGTCGCCAGCCATTGCGTCCATTGCCATCCGCAGGCCATGGCATACATCAGTGTCAGCCCGGCTGCCCAGGCGACAGGCAGGCATAGCCACAGAGAAAACAGTACTGCAATTGAAAATAGCAGGCACCATCCCCATAAAAATTTAGAGGGATGAAAGCGCAGCACGATTTCACTTGATAAAATGTTTTTTTTCATCACGTTTGTATACGGTGACTGATCATAATCTCACTCACCCATAGGAAGGTCGTATATGTCCAGCACAGCATGGCAACAATTTTTAGTCGCCCGAGGCGCCCGATTCACCCCCCAGCTGGAAGCTGCGTTTGCCCTGCCGGAAACACCGGCCCCCGCCCAGTTATTCGATCTGTCCACTTATGGCCTGATCGCCGTGAGTGGCGATGATGCGCAGGCTTTCCTGCAAGGTCAACTGACCAATGATATTAACCAGCTTGGCCAGGCGGCACAATTCACTGGTTACTGTACGGCAAAAGGCCGCTTGCTGGCGCTGTTTTATGCGTTCAGTATCAGCAGTACTATTTACCTGCAGTGCCCCCGCGCACTGATTCCTGACCTGGTCAAGCGCTTGCGCATGTTTGTGTTGCGCAGCAAGGTAGTGATAGATGATGCCAGTGAGCAATTTGTGATACTGGGGCTGGCCAGCGCCGATTCGGCCACGCCTATACAGCACCTGCCATTACACCCACACCAAAGCAGCCGGACACCACTGGGCACCGTTATCCGGCTGGCGGACAGTCATGGCAAACAGCGTGCGCAGCTCATCGTGCCGGCAGAACAGGCCGAACAGGCATGGCAAACGCTGACAGCCAGCTTTCAGCCAGCCAGTACCAGTCAATGGGACGTGCTGGAAATCCAGGCCGGCATTCCACAAGTCTATCCTGCCACCCGGGAGCAATTCGTGCCTCAAATGGTCAACCTGGATGCCCTGGACGGCATCAATTTCAAAAAAGGATGTTATACCGGTCAGGAAATTGTAGCGCGCACCCACTACCTGGGCAAAGTGAAACGCCGTACCCTGCTGGCAAGCCTGCCTGAAGGAACAGCCGTACCCCAGGCAGGCGATGCCCTGCAAGACGCACAACAACAGGAAGCCGGCCAGCTGGTGCGCGTGGCGCCTAAGCAGCAGGGCGACTGGTGGGTACTGGCAGAATGCAGGCTGGAAGCGCAGCAGGCCGGCAGCATTTTCTGGCAGGAATACGCATTGGTTTTTGCAGACTTGCCCTATTTGCTACCCTGAATCACTTTCCGGGCATAAAAAATGGCGCATCAAGCGCCATTTTTTTGTCTGTTGAACGCTTTACCGGCTTCATTGCGCAGCAGGCTCACTACCAGGAAGAATCGCGCTGGCTGTACCTTTGGGAGGGATATTATTAATCACGCCGGCATTGGCTGCCGGCTTTGATGCCTTACGCTGAATCACCTGATAAAACACTTCATCCTGCTTGATCATGCCCAGTTCGCTGCGGGCACGCTCTTCAATCGCCGATTGACCCTGCTTCAGGTCGCGCACTTCAGCGCGCAAGGTCTCATTGCGTTGCCGGTAATAATCGTTGCGTTTTTCCTGGGTCTCAATCTGCTGCGAATACTGCCAGACTCGTGACCAGCTGCCTTTGCCCAGCCACAATGGATATTGCAGCAGGGCAATCAGGACAATGAAGATTACGGTCAGTTTACGCACATTATCCCAGGCAGTGAATTGAATGAATTACTTGAATAACTGGTAGAACGCAGACAGGCCGGCATAGCTGGTTGCATCACCCAGTTCTTCTTCAATACGCAGCAACTGGTTGTACTTGGCTACGCGCTCGGAGCGGCACAGTGAACCTGTCTTGATCTGCAAGGCATTGGTTGCCACAGAGATATCCGCAATCGTGGTATCTTCAGTTTCACCTGAGCGGTGTGAAACCACGGCAGTGTAGTTGGCACGTTTAGCCATTTCAATGGTCTGGAACGTCTCGGTCAGGGTACCGATCTGATTAACCTTGATCAGCACGGAGTTAGCCGCTCCTTTCTGGATGCCTTCACGCAGGATTTTCGGGTTGGTCACGAACAAGTCGTCACCGACCAACTGTGTGGTTTTGCCCAAACGCTTGGTCAACAGATCCCAGCCGTCCCAGTCAAATTCGTCCATGCCGTCTTCGATGGTGATGATTGGATATTTGCCTGCCAGGGTCGCCAGGTAATCACAGAACTCGGCAGAGCTCAGTGCAGCACCTTCTGATTCCAGGTGGTATTTGCCATCTTTGTAGAATTCGGTACTGGCGCAATCCAGGCCCAGGTAGATATCTTTACCTGGTTCGTAACCGGCTGCCTCAATGGATTCCATAATCAACTGCAAGGCAGATTCGTTGGATGGCAGGTTAGGTGCAAAACCACCTTCGTCACCCACTGTGGTTGCCAAACCTTTGGCATGCAATGTTTTCTTCAGTGCGTGGAATACTTCTGCACCTGCGCGCAAAGCTTCGCGGAAAGTCGGCAAACCGGCCGGCACAATCATGAACTCCTGGATATCCACGGAGTTGTCCGCGTGCGCACCACCGTTGATGATGTTCATCATAGGGGTAGGCAATTGCATGAATGCGGAACCACCCAGGTAGCGATACAGTGGCAAACCGCTTTCTTCCGCAGCTGCACGGGCACAGGCCATGGATACGCCCAGAATCGCATTCGCACCCAGACGGTCTTTGTTATCTGTTCCGTCCAGCTCGATCAGGGTTTTATCGATAAAGCTCTGCTCTTCGGCATCCAGGCCGATAATCGCTTCGGTGATTTCAGTATTCACGTTTTCAACGGCTGTTAATACGCCTTTGCCCAGATAGCGATTCTTATCGCCATCACGCAGCTCCATCGCCTCTTTGGCACCAGTGGATGCACCTGAAGGAACAGCTGCACGACCAATCACGCCGCTTTCCAGCAACACGTCCACTTCAACGGTAGGATTGCCACGAGAGTCCATAATCTCGCGGGCGATAATATCTACAATTGCGCTCATTTATTTTCCTTTTAAAGTCAAATTCAAAAACGTTTTGGCCGCCGATAAATACGGATAACTATGTTTTTTTGTATCATCGGCGTTTATCCGCATTTATCGGCGGTGAAAAGTATTTAATTTTTATAATGTCTGCTCTGCAAACCCGGCCTTCTTCACCAGTTTGTCGAGGTCAACCAATAAGTGCAGTAAGTCTTCCATTTTGCCCAATGGCCAGGCATTCGGCCCATCTGACAAAGCCTGGCTTGGGTCAGGATGCGTTTCCATAAATACACCGGCGATACCACTGGCGACCGCAGCGCGCGCCAATACCGGCACAAACTCGCGCTGGCCACCGCTTTTCTCGCCCTGGCCACCAGGCTGTTGTACCGAGTGGGTTGCATCAAACACCACCGGGCAATGGGTTTCACGCATAATCGCCAGGCCACGCATATCGGATACCAGCGTGTTATAACCGAAAGACGCACCACGCTCGCAGACCATGATATTGTCCACGCCACCATTGGCTTCCTTGGCTTTATTCACCACCTGTTTCATATCACCAGGCGCCAGGAACTGGCCTTTTTTGATATTGACCGGTTTGCCGGATTTGGCACAGGCCACAATAAAATCGGTCTGACGGCACAGGAATGCCGGAGTTTGCAATACATCGACCACGGCGGCGACATGCGGCACCTGCTCTTCGGTATGCACATCGGTCAGGATAGGCACGCCAATCTGCGCACGTACGTCATCCAGAATTTTCAGGCCCTCTTCCATGCCGAAACCACGGAATGTCTTGGTCGAACTGCGATTGGCTTTGTCGTAAGAGGACTTATAGATAAATGGCACACCTACACGTGCTGCCATTTCCTTCAATTGACCTGCCGTATCAATCGCCATTTGTTTGGACTCAATGACGCAAGGCCCTGCAATTAAAAATAATGGATGGTCCAGACCAGCCTCAAAACCACATAACTTCATGATAATCCCTTGTTTAAATTCAGGTATTAAGCTTTGTTTTTCTGCGCCAGTGCAGCCTGCACATAGGCTTTAAACAAAGGATGGCCCTGGCGTGGATTGGAAGTGAACTCCGGGTGGAACTGGCAAGCCAGGAACCATGGATGCTCGGTCTGCGGCAGTTCAATCATTTCACACAGTTCTTCACGCGGTGTACGGGCAGCGACAACCAGGCCAGCGGCCTTCAACTGGTCTACATAATGGTTGTTGACTTCATAGCGATGACGGTGACGCTCGTTAACTTCGCTGCCATAAATACTGGCGGCAATAGTATCCGGCTCAATCGGGCAGCTTTGCGCACCCAGGCGCATGGTGCCGCCCAGGTCAGAATTCTCGTCGCGCTTCTCGATATTGCCGGCCGCATCCTGCCACTCATCAATCAGGCCAATCAGCTTGTGTTCGGCATTCGGGTTGAATTCGGTGCTGTTGGCATCGGTCAGGCCAGCCACGTTACGGGCAAACTCAATCACTGCCAGTTGCATGCCCAGGCAAATGCCCAGGTATGGCACTTTGTTTTCACGTGCGTAGCGAATGGCGGTAATTTTGCCTTCCGTACCGCGCACACCAAAGCCGCCCGGGATCAGGATGGCATCCATGTTTTTCAAAGCATCAGTACCGGACTTTTCAATATCTTCACTATCAATATAGTGGATTTTGACTTTGGATTCGGTATGAATGCCGGCATGAATCAGGGCCTCGGTCAGGGACTTGTATGACTCGGTCAGGTCCACATACTTGCCGACAAAGGCAATGTCGATATGGTGTTTTGGGTTCGCCACCGCATGGGTGATTTTCTGCCAGGCCGACAGATCAGCCGCCTTGGCCAGGATATTCAGTTTATGGCAAACAATTTCATCCAGCATTTGCGCATGCAGCAAACCAGGGATCTTGTAGATGGAGTCGCTATCGATCGCACTGATTACCGCTTCAAATGGCACATTGGTGAACAACGCGATCTTGCGTTTTTCATCTTCAGGGATTTCACGCTCTGCGCGGCACATCAGAATATCCGGCTGAATCCCGATCTCACGTAATTCTTTTACCGAATGCTGGGTCGGCTTGGTCTTCAACTCGCCTGCCGTCGGAATCCATGGCAGCAAAGTCAAATGGATAAAACAGGTATTATTTCTGCCTTCTTCAATGCCCATCTGGCGAATGGCTTCCAGGAACGGCAGGGATTCGATATCCCCCACTGTGCCGCCGATTTCAACGATCGCCACATCCGCACCTTCGGCCCCGCGCTTGATATGGGACTTGATTTCATCGGTAATATGCGGAATCACCTGCACGGTTTTACCCAGATATTCGCCGCGACGCTCTTTTTTGATCACGGTTTCGTAAATCTGGCCGGAAGTGAAATTGTTGCGCTTGGACATCTTGCTGCTGATAAAGCGCTCGTAATGCCCCAGGTCAAGGTCGGTTTCCGCCCCGTCGTCGGTCACAAACACTTCGCCGTGCTGGAATGGCGACATGGTGCCAGGGTCAACGTTAATATAAGGATCCAGTTTGAGCATGGTCACTGTAATGCCACGCGATTCAAGAATAGCGCCAAGACTGGCTGCTGCGATACCTTTTCCAAGAGAAGAAACTACACCGCCGGTTACGAATACATATTTGGTCATGGATGAGGTACTTTGAGATTGTTACAGACGGGAGAACATTTTACCGTAAAGCCCCCTCGCCCACAATGAAGGCGAAGGATAAAATCTTGCACGGACTCGCCAATCTGCCGCCACCCGCATACAATGCATTTATGCTAAATCCCCAAACAGGCTACCAGCTCAATTCGCCCGCCCTGTGGCAATCAGAATTACCTTGCCCCCATGCCAATAGTCACAAATACAATCGCGGCTATGTGCTGATTCAGGGTGGATACCCGGTCACCGGCGCATCCAGGCTGGCTGCCATGGCTGCCGCGCGCAGTGGCGCCGGGATCACGGCCATTGCGGTACCCGAGATTGCCTTCCCGATTTATGCCAGCCAGTTGCTCAGCATTATGGTCAAGCCCTATGCCAGCACGCCTGACCTTCATGCACTGATCCATGACCAGAGAGTTGGCGCACTCCTGATTGGCCCGGGCGCAGGATGCAGCCAAGAAACACGCCTGACCACCCTGACCATGTTGCAAACCGGCAAACCTGTGGTGATTGATGCAGATGCGCTGACGGCTTTTGCCAGGCAGGCAGATTATTTAGGCAAGGCAATTATGGCCTCCTGCGTGCTGACACCGCATCATGGTGAATTTCAGCGACTATTCGGCCTCAAGCCTGCTGATGATCTGGATGAAAGAATCCGGCAAGTACAAACTGCCAGCCGGCAAATAAACGCTGTCATTCTGCTCAAAGGCGCAAAAACAGTTATTGCTGCGCCGGATGGCAAAGTCATCGTCAATGAAAACGCTCCACCAACGCTGGCTACAGCGGGTGCCGGTGATGTGCTGGCAGGCATGATTACCAGTTTTCTGGCGCAAGGCATGCCTGCGCTGCAAGCCGCCGCCGCGGCGACATGGATACATGGTGAAGCCGCCAGATTATTTGGAACGGGATTGATTGCTGAAGATTTGCCGGAACTGGTGCCACAAGTGATGGCAGCGCTTCTTAACTGAGCGCAAAACCGCGCAGGCAGATAATTATCGTCCGTGCTGCTTGTTTTTCAGCAGCTGGCTTTGCTCGCGTTTCCAGTCTTTTTCACGCTCGACATCACGCTTGTCATGCTGTTTCTTGCCTTTGGCCAGACCGATCTGCACCTTGATACGGCCACGCGTAAAGTGCATATCCAGCGGCACGATGGTGTAACCGGCACGTTCCACCTTACCGATCAATTTGGCGATTTCTTCATTATGCAGCAGCAGCTTGCGCGTACGAATCGCGTCAGGACGTACATGGGTGGATGCCGCTCCCAGTGGCGTAACATGGCAGCCAATCAGGTACAGCTCACCCTTGAGAATCACGACATATGCCTCTTTCAGGTTGACGCGGTTATCGCGGATCGCCTTGACTTCCCAGCCTTCAAGCACGATACCGGCTTCATGCTTTTCTTCGATAAAGTAGTCAAAAAACGCTTTTTTGTTTTGCGCGATGGTCATAACGCTGGTCTGCAGACTTAAATCACTTAAAATAGCATTTTAACCCAAAACCAGCCCCGTTCCGGCGCTAAACTGAATTCCCGATGGCTCAAGTAGAAAAAACCGTATTGGTGATGCATTCCTGTGAAACCATGTTTCAACTGGTGGATGCCGTTGAAGATTACGCAAGCTTCCTGCCCTGGTGTGGCGGTAGCGAGATTATCGAACGTACAGAACAGGTGACGCAGGCCACTATCCACATCCGTTATCATGGCATCGTCCAGCACTTCACTACGCGCAACCACAAGCAGTTTCCGCACAAAATGGATATCTCGCTGGTAGACGGCCCTTTCAAGCACCTGACCGGCCACTGGCAATTCACAGCCCTGCGTGAAGACGCCTGCAAAATCGAATTCAAGCTGGAATACGTATTTGCCAACGGCCTGATCGAGCGCATCATTGCGCCGGTGTTCAGCCATATTGCCAACACTTTTGTCGACAGCTTTGTCAAACAGGCAGACAAACTGAACTCTAGATAATTATTCAGATGACAGGGAATGCTGCGAAGACAATCTTGGTAGAAGTGGCTTATGCCTTGCCACACAGGCAAGTCATTATTTCGCTGCAGGTCACCTGCGGCACCACAGCACTGGCAGCGATTGAGCAATCCGGTATTCTGCAGCAGTTTCCGGAAATCTCACTGGCGGCGTCAAAAATAGGCGTATTCGGCAAAATCATTCCCAAGGAGACCGTATTAAATTTCATGGATCGTGTCGAAATCTATAGGCCGCTGATTGCCAATCCCAAGGAAGCGCGCCGGCTAAGAGCGGCAGAAAAAAATAAAACGGCTGCCAAAACTGGGCAGCCCTAACCAGAAAATCGTGCGTAATTTAACAGGCCGCGCTATTGAAGCGGACAATTTTCGTCAATGTCCCGCTGCGCCTGCGCCAGCCCTTCACGAATCTGCTCATCGGTTAAATATTCTTTTTCGCCCTGCTCATTCACATTCTGCATGCGCCCGCCCACCGCATAATTGCGATAGTTGGATCGCGCCGCAGCGCAGTTTTGTGCTTTGATACGTGCTTCCATCGCCCGGACTTTCGCATCACTTTCTTCCGCAGGCAGATTTTCCGTCTTGACCTGATTCGCTGGCGACTCTTTATCTGAAGCGGGCTTGTCTGCTTTATAAGCATCAGAACGGGTCAGGGGAAATCCATTCGACACCGTTGTTGCCTGGATAGGCAGGGCGTTCTTCTGCCCCGCAGGCGGTGGCGTATCGGAATAATTCATGATGCCTTTTGCATCCCGCCATTTATAAATTTCGGCATGCACCGGCATGTGCAACAAACATGCAATAAACACCAGTTTCGGGATAACTTTGACTACGTTCAATTTGGATTCCTGCTTGCAAGGCACACGCCCGCCTTTATTATAAAGAAAGCCATGCACAAATCATGCCAGACAGCAGCCATACGCTTTGAAGAAATGCAAATCGCTTTGTCAAGACAAGACGAAATCGGTATAATTATATTTTGGAGATAAGGATTTCACATGCGTTTGTTGCAACAAGCTCTTACCTTTGACGACGTTTTACTCGTTCCCGCCCATTCCAACGTAATGCCCCGTGACGTTAGCCTGAGCACCAGGTTGACCAAAAGCATTACCTTGAACATTCCGCTTCTTTCAGCTGCCATGGACACCGTAACGGAAGCCCGCATGGCGATTGCACTGGCGCAACTGGGAGGTATGGGCATTATCCATAAAAACATGTCGATAGAGATGCAGGCTTCCCGCGTTTCCCGTGTCAAACGTTTTGAATCCGGTGTCGTGATCGATCCGGTCACCATACACCCGGCCATGACTGTGCGTGAAGTCATGAGCATCACCCAGCAACACAAGATTTCAGGTCTGCCAGTGCTGCAAGACGGTAAAGTCGTTGGCATTGTCACTAATCGCGATCTGCGTTTTGAAACCAATCTCGACCAGCCTGTCAGCAATATCATGACGCCACAGGCGCGCCTGGTCACTGTACGTGAAGGTGCCAGCCGCGAAGATATCATGGGTCTGCTGCACAAGCATCGCCTGGAACGTTTGCTGGTGGTTGGTGAAAACTATGAGCTCAAGGGTCTGATCACCGTTAAGGATATTCAGAAGTCTTCCGATTACCCGCTGGCCTGTAAAGATGAAAAAGGCCGTTTGCGCGTAGGCGCAGCCGTGGGCGTGGGTGATGGTACCGATGAACGTATCGCCGCCCTGGTAGAAGCCGGTGTGGATGCCATCGTGGTGGATACCGCACACGGTCACTCACAAGGCGTACTGGACCGCGTCAAATGGGCCAAAACCCGTTATCCGCAATTGCAGGTGATTGGCGGCAATATTGCGACTGCCGAAGCCGCCCTGGCACTGGTAGATCACGGTGCTGACTGCGTCAAGGTCGGTATCGGCCCAGGTTCGATTTGCACCACCCGTATCGTTGCCGGTGTGGGTGTCCCGCAAATCACTGCCATCAGCAATGTGGCCAAGGCACTGGAGAAATCCGGTGTACCGTTTATTGCCGATGGCGGTATCCGCTTCTCCGGTGATATTTCCAAAGCCATCGCAGCCGGCGCCAACAGCGTCATGCTGGGCGGCATGTTTGCCGGTACTGAAGAAGCACCTGGTGAAGTTGAGCTTTACCAGGGCCGTTCCTACAAATCCTATCGTGGCATGGGCTCTATTGGTGCCATGCAAAAAGGTTCATCGGACCGCTACTTCCAGGACAATACAGCCAATGCTGACAAACTGGTGCCGGAAGGCATTGAAGGTCGCGTGCCTTACAAAGGCAGTGTCGTGGCCGTCATCCACCAGCTAATGGGTGGCTTGCGCGCTTCCATGGGTTATGTTGGCTGCTCAACCATAGAAGACATGCGTAATAAAGCGGAATTTGTGCAAATCACCAGTGCGGGCATGAATGAATCGCACGTGCATGATGTACAAATTACCAAGGAAGCACCGAACTACCGCATTGACTAAACATTGTTTAAACACAAAAGCGCAGCAGTTTTGACCGCTGCGCTTTTGTTCATTCTAGTGACCTGAAAATTTATGCACTCAAAAATCCTGATTCTTGACTTTGGTTCGCAAGTAACGCAGTTGATTGCGCGTCGTGTCCGCGAAGCCCACGTTTATTGTGAAATTCATCCCTGCGATGTTTCGGATGAATTTGTCCGTAACTTTGGGGCGGACGGCATTATCCTGAGCGGCAGCCATGCCAGCGTCTATGAAGAAGAAACCGACAAGGCCCCACAAGCTGTATTTGAGCTTGGCGTGCCGGTCATGGGCATTTGCTATGGTATGCAAACCATGGCGCAACAACTGGGCGGCAAAGTGGAAGCCGGCCACAAACGTGAATTCGGTTACGCGCAAGTGCGCGCCCGCGGCCACTCTGCCCTGTTCCGCGACATCCAGGATGCCACCAACGCAGAAGGCCACGGCCTGATTGACGTATGGATGAGCCATGGCGATAAAGTGACTGAATTGCCAGCTGGCTTTAAAGTGATTGCCAGCAATGACACCACACCGATTGCGGCGATGGCAGATGAAGACCGCAAGTTTTACGCGGTGCAGTTCCACCCGGAAGTGACGCATACCAAACAAGGCCAGGCCATGCTGCAACGCTTTGTGCTGGATATCTGCGCTGCCAAACCTGACTGGATCATGGGTGACTATATTGCCGAAGCGGTAGCAAAAATCAAAGCCCAGGTCGGTGATGAAGAAGTCATTTTAGGTTTGTCTGGCGGCGTGGACTCTTCTGTAGCAGCCGCACTGATTCACCGCGCCATTGGCGATCAGCTGACTTGCGTATTTGTGGATCATGGCCTGTTACGCCTGGATGAAGGCAAGATGGTGATGGAAATGTTTGCCGGTCGCCTGCATGCCAAAGTCATTCATGTCGATGCCACGGCACAATTCATGGGTCAACTGGCAGGCGTCAGCGACCCGGAAGCCAAACGCAAGATCATAGGCCGCGAATTTGTGGAAGTCTTCAAGGCCGAAGCGGCCAAACTCAAAGCCAGCGGCGCTGGCCACAAAGGTGCCACTTTCCTGGCACAAGGCACGATTTACCCTGATGTCATTGAATCCGGTGGTGCCAAATCCAAAAAAGCCGTGACCATCAAGAGCCATCACAACGTTGGCGGTTTACCAGAGCAACTGGGATTGAAACTGCTGGAACCATTGCGTGACCTGTTTAAAGACGAAGTGCGTGAACTTGGGGTTGCTTTGGGATTGCCACGCGAAATGGTCTACCGTCATCCATTCCCCGGCCCGGGCCTGGGGGTACGTATCCTGGGTGAAGTGAAAAAAGAATTTGCAGATTTACTGCGCCTGGCAGATGCCATTTTCATTGAAGAGTTGCGTAATACTGTTGATGAAAAATCCGGCAAAACCTGGTATGACCTGACCAGCCAGGCATTCACCGTGTTCCTGCCGGTCAAATCCGTAGGCGTGATGGGCGATGGCCGGACTTACGACTATGTGGTCTCCCTGCGTGCCGTGATTACCAGCGACTTTATGACTGCACACTGGGCAGAACTGCCATACAGTCTGCTGGGCAAAGTCTCCAACCGTATTATTAATGAAGTGCGCGGTATTAACCGCGTGGTTTATGATATTTCCGGCAAACCACCTGCAACCATTGAGTGGGAATAACCTCTTAATTACCCGATTCGAACTCACCTTAAAACAGAGCATAAAACGATGAGCACAAAATCCATTATCCTCACCGGCGACCGCCCTACCGGCCCATTACATTTAGGCCACTTTGTCGGCAGCCTGCGTAACCGTGTCAAATACCAGCATGAATACAAGCAATATGTGATGCTGGCTGACGCGCAGGCACTGACCGACAATATGGATGATATTGATAAGGTACATCGTAATGTGGTGGAAGTGGCGCTGGATTATCTGGCCGTTGGCATAGACCCCAAGTTATCCACCATTTTTATCCAGTCCCAGGTGCCTGAGCTGACTGAACTGGCGTTTTACTACCTGAATCTGGTCACCGTTGCACGCCTGGAAAGAAACCCGACCGTGAAAGAAGAAATCCGCCTGCGTGATTTCGAACGTGATATTCCAGCCGGTTTCCTCACCTATCCCGTCAGCCAGGCAGCAGATATCACGGCATTTAAGGCAACATTGGTACCGGTTGGTGAAGACCAGATTCCGATGATTGAACAGACTAACGAAATCGTGCGCCGTTTTAACCGCACTTATAAACACGCCAGCACCAAACAGGAAATCCTGGTGGAAACCAAAGCGCTGGTGCCTGAACTTGGCCGCTTGCCCGGCATTGATGGCAAAGCCAAAATGAGTAAATCTCTGGGCAATGTGATTAATCTGGGCGCGACTGCCGATGAAGTCACCAAAGCCGTGAAACGCGTGTACACCGACCCGTTGCACCTGAAAATTGAAGACCCGGGCCATGTTGAAGGCAATATCGCCTTTACCTACCTGGATGCGTTTGATACGGACAAGGCCGCTGTGGCCGAACTGAAAGCGCATTACACGCGCGGCGGCCTGGCAGACAGCATTGTGAAAAAACGCCTGGAAGCCGTGTTGCAGGAAATGCTGGAACCTATCCGTACCCGTCGTGCCGAGCTGGCGAATGATAAGGGCTACATCCTGCAATTGCTGCGTGAAGGTACTGAACAAGCGCGGGAAGTCGCGGCACAGACCATGAGTGAAGTCCGCGCAGCACTGGGCCTGACCTATTTCTGATGGCATGTAAACAGCTGACATGAGTCGCGGATTTGTCAAGGAAGATGACCTCGAGCTGGCAGGCACCGATTTACCGGAACGCCCGCTCAGCCCGCACGTCAACTATGTCACGCCCAACGGTTTGCAGCAGTTGCAGCAGACCGTGAGATCGCTGGAAAAAGAACGTACCAACTATGCTGCGCGTAAGGAAGACCCGAATGCGCAGCAGAAACTGGCAGAAATTGACCGCGACCTGCGTTACTTTGTCGCCCGACTGGAATCGGCGCAACCGGTAGACCCGGCCCAGCAACCGCGCCATACCGTGTTATTTGGCGCAACCGTGACTGTTGAAAATGAAGAAGGTGAACAACTGTTATTCCGGATTGTGGGTGAAGACGAAGCAGAAATTGCACAGCAGAAAGTCAGCTATGTTTCGCCCGTCGCCAAAGCCCTGCTGGGACGCAAAGTCGGCGACAGTACCCTGTGGCAACGTCCGGCTGGCCCATTACAGCTGGAAATTTTAAAGATTGAATATTGAAGAACCCAATGAACGTATCACAAGCCATACAAGAGCGTCGCTCCATTAAAGCCTATGATCCCAGTCACCGCATGACAGAGGCTGAAATCCAGCAACTGCTGTCGTTAGCCATGCTGGCCCCTACTGCCTTCAATATCCAGCACTGGCGCTTTGTAGTGGTGACCGATCCGGTGTTGCGTCATCAGATTCGAGCTGTCAGCTGGAACCAGGCACAGGTCACTGATGCCTCATTACTGATTGTGCTGACTGCTGACCTGAAAGCCTGGGAAAAAGACCCGGCCCGCTACTGGGTCAACGCCCCACAGCAAGTGGGTGAATACCTGGTGAATGCCATTCACGACTATTACACCGACCATGAACAGGCCCAGCGCGACGAAGGCATGCGCTCCGGCGGCATGGCAGCGATGACGCTGATGCTGGCAGCCAAGGAAATGGGCTACGACACCTGCCCCATGGACGGCTTCGACTTTGATGCTGTGGCCAAACTGATTAATTTGCCCGCAGACCATACCCCGGTCATGTTTGTGGTGGTGGGCAAAGCCATGGAAGAAGCTAAAGCCCGTGGCGGCCAGTTGCCCATGAACGAAGTCGTGGTTTATAACCGGTTTGAGTAATAGCGCGCCTGCTTTCAAGCGCGCATTTCTGTTAATTACTGATTGAGAGTTCTTGCATGTTAATTGCAAACAATATCACCATGCAGTTCGGCGCCAAGCCGCTGTTTGAAAATATCACCGTTAAATTTGGGGATGCCAACCGTTATGGCCTGATCGGCGCCAACGGTTGCGGCAAATCCACCTTTATGAAAATCCTGGCCGGTGTGCTGGAACCATCCAGCGGCAACGTCACCATTGATACCAATGAGCGCATGGCATTCCTGAAACAGGATCAGTTTGCCTACGAAGACCAGCGTGTGCTGGATGTGGTCATGATGGGCCACGAACAGATGTGGGCCGCCATGCAGGAGCGCGATGCGATTTACGCCAACCTGGAAGCGACTGAAGATGACTACATGCGCGCTGCCGAACTGGAAACCGTGTTTGCAGAATATGATGGCTATACCGCTGAATCCCGTGCCGGTGAATTGCTATTGGGCGTGGGTATTCCGACCGAACAGCATACCGGTCTCATGAGTGCGGTAGCGCCGGGCTGGAAACTGCGGGTATTGCTGGCACAGGCCCTGTTCGCCAATCCGGATATCCTGCTGCTGGACGAACCGACCAACAACCTGGACATTAACACCATCCGCTGGCTGGAAGATGTGCTGAACAACCGTAATTGCACCATGATTATCATCTCGCATGACCGTCACTTCCTGAACCAGGTCTGTACCCATACCTGCGATATGGATTACGGCACCCTGAAGGTCTATCCAGGCAATTACGACGACTATATGGAAGCCGCACAAGCTGCCCGCGCCCAGGCCGCCAAGGATAACCAGCGCGCAAAGGATAAAGTAGCCGAACTGCAGGAATTTGTGCGCCGCTTCTCGGCCAACAAATCCAAAGCCAAGCAGGCGACCAGCCGCATGAAGATGATAGATAAGATCAAGATCGAGGAATTTAAACCTTCCAGCCGCCAGTATCCGTTTATCCGCTTCGAGTTTGACGACAGGGAAAAACTGCATCGTAATGCACTGGAAGTGGAGCATTTAACTCACGGCTACGACCATCCGCTGTTCAAGGATTTCAATATCATTATCGAAGCAGGTGAGAAGGTCGCCATTATCGGTGAAAACGGTATTGGTAAAACCACCCTGCTCCGTACCCTGGCTGGCGATCTGGCACCTAATAAAGGCCAGGTCAAATGGGCGGAAAAAGCCAAACTCGGCTATTTTGCCCAGGACCATGAGTACGAGTTCGAACAGGGCGAACCGCTGTTTGAGTGGATGACACAGTTCACCCAGGAAGGTGACGACGACCAGGCTGTGCGCAGCATGCTGGGACGTTTGCTGTTCAGTGGCGAAGAAACCAGGAAATCCGTCAAGGTGCTGTCAGGTGGCGAAAAAGGCCGCATGCTGTATGGCAAACTGATGCTGGCTCGTACCAATGTGCTGCTGATGGATGAACCGACCAACCATATGGACATGGAATCCATCGAAGCGCTGAACACCGCACTGGACCGTTATAAAGGAACGCTGCTTTTTGTCAGCCATGACCGTGAGTTCGTCAGTTCGCTGGCAACCCGCATTCTGGAAATCAAACCGGATGGCATCATTGATTATCGCGGCAATTACGAGGATTACCTCTCCAGCCAGGGTATCGAATAAACCGATACATTCCGATACATAGCATCGCCGTCCTGACAAACACCCGATACATTCGGGTGTTTAAATGTCAACATTGCAATTTCGCAATGTTGATTGAAAGGATACATGATGAAACTGAAAAAACTGGCAATCGCAGGCGCGTTGATTTTAATGTCCGGAACTGCTTTTGCAGGTCAGGGGCATGCTTGTAACAAAGGTCATTTTGATAAAGCCAAATGGCAGGAACACAAACAGGAATTCTTCCAGCAGCGTCAGGAACGACTGCACACCGTGTTGCAACTGACAACAGCACAGGAAGGCGCCTGGAAATCCTATCAGGACCAGATCAAACCGCAAGCAAAAACAGAGCAGCCGGATCATAAGGCTTTTGCCAAACTGACTACTCTGGAGCGCCTGGATAAAATGGAGGCCTGGGACAAGGCACGTGATGCCCGTGCAGCACAACGCTCCAAAGCGATTCGTACGTTCTATGCGCAACTGAACGATGCCCAGAAAAAAGTATTTGATGAAAATGCTTTCCCACATCGAGGCCATCGCGGCCATGGCAACCAGCACCATAAATAAACCATCTCTGGTTTAAGCGACAAAACCGGCCACCATGGCCGGTTTTTGTGCTCCAATATGGACTTTTCTTTTAGCTATCCGTTGAGAACACAGGAATGACTGAGACCAACCACGATACCCATGTGCTGGTAGTAGATGATGACGATGCCATTCGCGACCTGCTTTGTGATTTTCTGCACGAGAATCAACTCAGTACGCAACAAGCCGCCAATCATGCACAGATGTGGCAGGCCTTGCAGCAACAACTGCCGGATGTGGTGATCCTCGATATCAATATGCCGCAGCGCAATGGCATTGAGTTATGCCGGGAACTGCGTGAGTCGCCTGCATACCACCGCATCCCCATCATTATGCTGACAGCCCGTACCAGTTCGCTGGATACTATTATGGGGCTGGAAACCGGTGCAGATGACTATGTAGCCAAACCTTTTGAACCGCTGGAGCTGCTTTCCCGTATCCGCAGCGTGGTTCGTCGTAGTCGAATGTCTGCAGATATCGCGGGCAATCACGCCCAGCAAGAGGTCAACAATGATATTGTGCGCTATATCGCCTTTAATGACTGGACACTGGATATCCAGAACCGCACACTGATTGATAAAAGCAATCTCGGTATTGCGCTGTCGAATGCAGAATTCAAGTTTTTACGTTTCATGCTGCTGCATGCCAATCGCGCGCTTAGTCGCGATCAGCTGATGGAAGAAATGCATGGTCGCGAAGCCGGCCCCTTTGACCGTTCCATCGATCTGCAGATCAGCAGACTCAGGCAGAAAATCGAAGTCGACAGCAAAAATCCTTCCATTATCAAAACGTTGCGCAACGAAGGCTATTTGCTCACAGCCGATGTGCGCTATCTCCAATAAGGAAAACCGGGCATGTTAAAAAGATTGCTGGGCGCCATGTCGGTGCGGATTTTCCTGATTACCGCCATCGGCATCCTGCTGACGGCTGCGGTGGTCAATATGCTGGGGCAGCGCGACTCGCGGGAAAACGAATCCCAGCTAAGGGACCAGTTCGTCTTTGACCGCATTGAAAGCATTATTCGCATTCTGGAAGTCACCGTTCCCGAAAAGCGCTCGGAAATTCAGGATGTGTTCAAACGCATGGGCAGCTCCATGCAGCTGAATGTAACCCCGCCCAGCCACACGCCCCCGCTGCCGGTTGAATTAAGCCATCTGAATGAACTGCTGGTTCCCGAGATTGCAGACAGTGTCAGCATTACTCACGCTGCCAATTGCATACAACGCAAGGGAGCATCTCCCGCCCGGCCAGCAAAATCAGAATCCTCGCAGTCCCGCAGCCGAAGTTATTGCCTGATGGTATATACCCATCTGCAAGACAGCACGCCGGTATTGATTCAATTACGTTACGGCGGGCATCGTCCTCCTGCCCACCCACCTGCCGAACGCAGTCCGTTAACCATTTTTCTGGTGCTGCTGGGCTTGATCACGATTATCTGGGTGGTTGCTTCTGTCGCCACCCAGCCTTTACGCAAGCTGGCCAATGCTGCCTTGCAACTCGCTCGTAATATTGAACATCCACCGTTACCGGAAAACGAAGGCTCTACCGAAGTACGGCATGCCGCCAAAGCATTTAATGAAATGCAGCGCAGCATCGTTAATCAGGTGCAGGAACGTGGCTTTATCCTGGGCGCCATTGCACACGACCTGCAAACACCACTCACGCGCCTGCGCCTGCGCCTGGAAAAAGTCAAAGATCCAGAACTTAAACAAAACCTGGTCAATGACCTGACTGCCACCCAGGAAATGGTGCGTGAAGGCCTGGACTTTGCCCGCCTGTGCAGCGAGCACATTGATAAAAACCGCATAGACCTGGCCGCACTGGCAACTGCCATCTGCGACGACTTTGAAGAAGCAGGTCATCCTGTCCACAAAACATTGCCCGCTACGCCGGTCACTGTCATGGGATCAGCTCATTTACTGACGCGCTGCCTGAACAACCTGCTGGGAAATGCCATCAGTTATGCGCAGTCCCCGGCACTCACGCTGGAACTCAGGGACAATAATATCCTGTGCACGATTGCTGATGATGGCCCTGGCATCCCCGAGCAGGAACTTGAGTCAGTACTGGAACCCTTCCGCCGCGTAGAAGACTCGCGCTCGCGTCAGACAGGCGGCACTGGCCTGGGCTTGTCCATCGCGCGCATGATTGTGGAAAAACATGGTGGCCGCATGAGCCTGAGCAATAAACCCACACCGGCTTCCGGCTTGGTGATTCGCATCGAGTTGCCAGTCAGCTAAATATGCGATATTAATTTTCATATTGATGTTCATCACTGTCACAGTGTAGACTAGCGCCCTTGCCAGCTAATCGTCAGCAGATAATTGCCGGCAAACCAGAACAGGAGAAGTGGCAGAGCTGGTTGAATGTACCTGACTCGAAATCAGGCATACGTGAAAGCGTATCGGGGGTTCGAATCCCCCCTTCTCCGCCAGGATTTCCAAGTGATCAATTCCTGATCATCCATAGACTCATAGAAGCCGCAGTGTTGCACTCCACTGTTACACAAAGGTTTTTCTTGCGATAACAAATTGTCGCAATCCAGTTACCAAATACGGTTCCTCAGCCCGCCATATTCCAGGCGCTTATTAATTTCTATTCAGTAAAACGTAAACTTCTCATGTGATAAATACATAGGAATGACAGGCATTATGAGATTTTTCGTCGGGAAAAAATGACGGGAATACCCAAGGCAAAACAGAGTAATGCGGAAGGTTCGGGCACGGGGGCGATGCGCGCAGTTAAAGGTTGACTGGAGATAAGGAAATGCCTGCTTTCAAGTATGTCTCCATTGGCTTCATATGGTGGGCCGCAAAAACCCTCTCTGCAATTAAATCCGCTATAAATAGTTCGCGACAAGTCCGCTCCCCATAACAATGTGGCGTTTGACCCGGCCACGAATGAACCGGGTAACTCAAGAAAGAATGAATAATCCTGTTCAAAATATTTCCCGCTACCACCAATTGCTGCAGAGTGATAGTCAAAAGTCGCTTTAACAGGATTCACAGAAGAAGTATTCAAGTGGTTAATATTAAATGCATAGCCAAAGGTGCCGGGATCAAACATAGGATCTGAACTGAACTTAATATCTACATTTGAGAATTGCCGAGACGCTGAGTCAAATATGAACGAGCCTTGTAACCAGTCTTGTTCAAAATCCAGATATTTCGCTTCTAGAATTTCGACCTTGAATTGAGCACTGTTTGAAGTCGAGGAAATGACACTAAGAAAAATGCAAAGGATAACTTTAAGATAGCTGATCATTGGCCTTCTCCACGTGATTAAATCTGTAGCGGTATGCCCAATTCAGTGCTGCTTATCCGGATTAACGTAACCGGGCTGTTGATAGGTTAGACCTTCGTTGTTACCAATAGACCATTTAGATCATCCAGATTGTTGGATGTTAAGAAAATCAAATAGTTTCCGCTACTTACTTCTCCTTCGGGCAATAAAAAAACGCCCAAAGGCGTTTTCCTATTTATCTGGGTCAATCTTCCCGCAACGCCCGGATTTCCGGCAAGTTGCGCCACCAGCCATAAACATCCATTCCGCAACCAAACACATAGCGGTTCGGGACAATTAATCCAACCACATCGGCCTCCAGCGGCTTCTGCAAACCATTGTCCTTTTCACTGAGTACTGCAGTAAATACCTGTTTGGCGCCAGCCTGCTGGCAATGACGCACGACTTCAGCCAGCGTGATGCCTTCATCGAGGATATCATCCAGCACCACCACGGTCTGGCCTGCCAGTTCCAGCTCCGGTAGTTTGGCCCAGGTAATTTCGCTGCCGCTTGTACCGTGATAACGATTGGCTTGCAGATAATCCAGCCGTGCCGGTACTTGCAGCCTGTGCATCAATTGCCCGGCCAGGTAGGTGCCGCCGCGCATCACGCATAGCAGGACCACTGGCTGGCCAGATAATTTTTCCTGCAACACACTGGCCATGCGATCCAGCGCCTGCTCTACCTGCGGGGTAGAGAAAATGACATCAGACTGCGATAGCCAGTGATCAGGAAGTCGGGTATGTGGATCGGTCATGATCTGATCTATCAGAGTTGCAGGGTTTTCAGGTAGTCTTTGAAGCTGCTTGCAATCTCCGGATGTTGCAAGCCCAGCTCAACGTTAGCCTGCATGAAACCCAGCTTGCAACCGCAATCATAACGCTTGCCCTTGTAGCGATAGGCTTTCACTTTTTCATATTTCATCAGGGCGGAAATACCGTCAGTCAGCTGGATTTCCCCGCCTTTGCCAGGTTGAACATGCTCCAGGCAGTCAAAAATACGCGGCGTTAATATATACCGGCCGACCACGGCCAGGTTGGAAGGCGCTTCTTCCGGTTTTGGTTTTTCCACCATGCCTTTCACTTCCAGCAGGTCGTCGGATTCAGGCACGGCATCCACTACACCATAGCTGCTGGTTTCTTCAGGCGCAACGGTTTCAATGCCGAGGATGGAGCATTGATGTTGCTCATAGACATCCACCATTTGCTTGGTAATGGAAACATCTCCGCATAACAGGTCATCCGCAAGCAATACCGCAAACGGCTCATCACCCACGACAGGCTTGGCGCACAATACGGCATGCCCAAGTCCCAGCGCCTGGGACTGGCGGATAAAGATGCAACTGACTTCCTTGGGCAGAATACTGTGCACGACATTCAGCAGCTTCTGTTTATTGGCCGCTTCCAGTTCAGACTCCAGCTCGTAAGCTTTGTCAAAATGATCTTCAATGGAACGCTTGTTACGGCCGGTAATAAAAATCAGCTCGGTGGCACCTGCTGCAATGGCTTCTTCTACCGCATACTGAATCAGTGGTTTATCAACGACAGGCAACATCTCTTTTGGGCTGGCCTTAGTGGCAGGTAAAAAACGGGTACCTAATCCGGCTACCGGAAAGACTGCTTTTGTAATTTTTTTCATGGATGTATCCTAAATCAATGGTAGTTATCAAATCATCAACGGTTGTCAGACAGCACGCCTGCAAAATAAATTTCACTCTGCATTGAATTTTAACAAAAGAATCACAGTGGCTATTGCATCTGCAGGCGCAATAGCCATCATCATTTCAAATCATCGACTTCCGCACCAAAAGCCTGTAATTTGAGTTTCTTCAGCTGGTCACGGTATTGTGCGGCCTTTTCAAACTCCAGGTTTTTGGCTGCCTCATGCATGGCTTTTTCTATGCGTTTCAGCTCTTTGGTCAGTGCTTTCTCGCTCATGCTTTCATAACTGGCCTGTTCCTGGGCCGCTTTACGCTCACGCTGCGCTTCATCTTTGTCATAAACGCCATCAATAATATCCTTGATGCGCTTGGTGACACCTTTGGGCGTAATGCCGTGTTCGGCGTTAAAGGCCATCTGGATAGCGCGACGGCGCTCGGCTTCATCCATGGCCAGTTTCATGCTGCGTGTGATTTTGTTGGCATAAAAAATGACTTTACCGTTCAGGTTACGCGCGGCACGGCCTGCAGTCTGGATCAGTGACCGTTCGGAGCGCAGAAAACCTTCCTTGTCAGCATCCAGCACCGCCACCAGTGACACTTCGGGAATATCCAGCCCCTCACGCAGCAGGTTAATTCCCACCAGCACATCAAACTCGCCCAGACGCAGATCGCGGATAATTTCCACCCGTTCCACCGTCTCAATGTCGCTATGCAAATAGCGCACTTTCACGCCATGTTCGGTCAGATAATCGGTCAGGTCTTCCGCCATGCGTTTGGTCAGCGTCGTCGTCAGCACGCGCTCGCCAACTGCCACCCGCTGCTTGATTTCGCCGAGCAAATCATCCACCTGCGTATCAGCAGGTTTGACAATAATTTCCGGATCAATCAATCCGGTTGGGCGCGCAATCATTTCCACCACTTGCTGCTGGTGGTTTTTTTCATAATCCGCCGGCGTGGCAGAAACAAACACGCACTGGCGCATGATGCGTTCAAACTCTTCAAACTTGAGTGGCCGGTTATCCATGGCCGATGGCAGGCGCCAGCCGTAATCGACCAGGTTGGCTTTGCGTGAGCGGTCTCCGAGGTACATGCCACCGATCTGCGGCACCGTGACGTGACTTTCATCGATAATCATCAGCGCGTGTTCCGGCAGGTAATCAATCAGTGTTGGTGGCGGGTCGCCGGGATTACGTCCGGTCAAATGACGGCTGTAGTTTTCAATGCCTTTACAGAAGCCGATTTCATTCAGCATTTCCAGGTCAAAGCGCGTGCGCTGTTCGATGCGCTGCGCCTCCACAAGTTTGTTTTCGCTCAGGAAAAAACTGACTCGGTCACGCAACTCCGCTTTAATCGTTTCCATCGCACGCACGGTCGCTTCACGCGCCGTCACATAATGGCTGGAAGGGAAAATACGGAAGTTATGGATCTTGTTAAAAACCTGCCCGGTCAGCGGATCAAAAAGCTGTATGCTATCGATTTCATCATCAAACAGGCTGATACGCACCGCGGTTTCACTGTTTTCGGACGGGAATACATCAATAATATCCCCACGCACCCGGAAGCAGCCACGGCCAAAATCAAAATCGTTTCGGTCGTACTGCATGCTGATCAGATGCGCCACGATGTCTTTCTGCGAAATTTTCTTGCCCAGGTGGATATGCAGCACCATGCCGTGGTATTCACCGGGATCGCCGATACCGTAAATGGCAGAAACCGTGGCCACAATCACCGCATCTTCACGCTCCAGTAATGCCTTGGTCGCGGACAGACGCATCTGCTCAATATGGTCATTGATGCTGGAGTCTTTTTCGATAAACAGGTCGCGCGAAGGCACATAGGCTTCCGGCTGGTAGTAATCGTAGTAGCTGACGAAATACTCCACCGCATTATTCGGGAAAAACTCGCGGAATTCGCTATACAACTGTGCGGCCAGGGTTTTATTGGGCGCCATCACGATGGCCGGTTTGCCGGTACGCGCAATCACGTTGGCCATGGTATAGGTTTTGCCTGAGCCGGTGACGCCGAGCAAAGTCTGAAACTTCAACCCGTCTTCAATTCCGCGCGTCAGTTTTTCAATGGCCTGGGGTTGGTCACCAGCTGGCGGAAATGGCTGGTGTAACTCATATTTACTACCTGGAAAGGTGACGATCACAACATCAATCTGGGAATAGTCGAGGGGTTTATTCTAAACTGTTTTCACGCCTGCGGCGCGGGATTTACAATTCTCAGGCTGCAGTCCGAACTTCCATTGACTGAACGAGTCATTTCAGCACACGCCGCCATGTTCCGAGGAGAGACTAAGGTGCGACTTCTGCTTTTAACTTTGATCGCTTTGCCTGCCTTGGCCGCCCACGCTTATGACCAGCACGCGCTTATGGACGCCTATTTCGGGGTGGTCATGATACGTGGCTACAATGAAAATGGCAGCATGGCGTATGGCTCCGGTGTGGTGGTGGCTGAACATACCATCGTCACTAATTGCCATGTCTTGCGCGGAACCAGACAACCCTGGGTATCGCGCGGAGAGGAAAACTACCCGATTACCACCGTGCGCGCCGATACCTGGCATGACCTGTGCCTGGTCAGCTCACCTACGCTCCCCTTCAAACCCGTCACACTTGGCAATAGCCATGCATTAATGCGCGGCCAGGAAATTACTGCCATCGGGCACTCCAATGGCGTTCCTGCCCCCATTACTTCGGTAGGCGAAATTCAGGGACTTTACCCGGCATCTTCCGGAAATGTCATACGCAGCAGCGCCAAATTCCTGATGGGTGCCAGTGGCAGCGGACTGTTTGACATGGAAGGCCGACTGGTCGGCATCAATACTTTCAAGACCGCTGGCCACGGTCATAGCATCTATTTCGCATTACCCGTTGAATGGCTGGACACCCTGGAAAAAATGCCAGCCAGCAGCGAATTTCCCGTCAAAGGCCAGGCTTTATGGGAAGCAGATGAAAACAAAAAACCCTATTACATGCAGGCTGCCATTCCCGAATCACGGCAGGACTGGGCAAGTCTGGAGAAAATGAGCGCCCTGTGGACACAGCAGGAAGCCGACAGTCCTGATGCCTGGTTCAGCCTGGGATTAGCCAGGCAGTCACTGAACCAGCTGGACGCTGCAGCAGACGCGTATCAGAAAGCGCTGACGCTGGACAGGCAATTTGCCGAGGCCTGGTTCAGACGCGGCGCAATTGCCCAGGCACTCGGAGACATTCAAACCCTGCAGTATATTGAAACGCAACTGCAGGAAATTGATCCTTTGCTGGTTTCTGTTTATCACAATTATCTGCAGTGCGAAAAAGATTGCAGAAATCTTGATCAAACAGATGCTAAAAACCCTGCTCACTGACTTCCACGCCAACTGGTTTTTGCGTAAAATATTCTGTTTTCATTTTTTTCGCAGGCCTTTTCGTTCCGCCTGTTTATGCCACTACGATCAACAAGGAAGCCATCTTGAGCAAACCTGCCGCCAACGTGCTGTCTGCGCGTGTTCTATCCATCAAAGAATCTCCTACTTTGGCGATTACCGCCAAGGCAGCCAGGTATAAAGCTGAAGGTCGCCCGATTATTGGCCTGGCAGCAGGAGAACCGGATTTTGATACGCCGCAGCATATTAAAGACGCGGCAAAAGCGGCGATTGATGCGGGCTATACCAAATATACGCCGGTCAGCGGTATCCCGGCGCTGAAAAAAGCCATCGTCAGCAAATTCAAAAACGAAAATGGCTTCGACTATGCCTTGAATGAAGTGATTGTAGGCGTAGGCGGCAAGCAAACCATTTTCAATTTGTGCCTGGCAGTATTAAATGCTGGCGACGAAGTGATTATCCCGGCACCTTACTGGGTCAGCTATGCCGATATCGCCATGGTGGCCGAAGCCAAACCGGTGGTGCTGGAGTGTGGCATTGAACAAGGGTTTAAACTGCTGCCGGCACAACTGGAAGCGGCGATCACCCCGAAAACCAAACTGGTGATGTTCAACTCCCCTTCCAACCCGACTGGTGCAGTCTACTCACTGGAAGAGCTGAAAGCCCTGGGTGAAGTATTGCTCAAACATCCGCATGTGCTGGTTGCCACTGACGATATGTATGAACACGTCAACCTGAGTGGCCAGCCATTCCACAACATTCTCAATGCAACCCCTGAACTGAAAGAGCGCTGCATTGTGCTGAACGGCGTATCCAAAGCCTACTCCATGACCGGCTGGCGTATTGGCTATGCCGCTGGGCCTGCCTACATTATTAAAGCGATGGAAATCCTGCAAAGCCAGTCCACCAGCAACCCGACCTCAATTTCGCAATATGCTGCCGAAGCCGCTTTAAGTGGCTCGCAGGACTGTATCAAACCCATGGTAACTGCCTTCCGTGAACGTCACGAATATGTGGTTAACCGTTTCAATGCCATGCCAGGCTTGAGCTGCCTGATGGCAGGTGGCGCATTCTATGCCTTCCCGGATGCACGCCAGGCAATTGCCAATCTGCATCAGGCTGGAAAAATCAAGGAAACCACCGACATGGCCTTTGCCGAATATCTGCTGGAACAGCATAACGTCGCCGTGGTGCCGGGCTCCGCTTTTGGTGCCGAAGGTTATTTCCGCATTTCGTTTGCCACCAGCATGGACAACCTGCGTGAAGCGCTGGATCGTATCGAAAAAGCGCTGGTTTAAAATCACCCAGTCAAACAAAAAAGCGCCGTCATCAACGGCGCTTTTTTTGTTCCAGCCACATGCTAGTCATTCAGTAAATTGTTTAACGGATTGTCTGCCAGCCCCATATCCAGTGCGACCGTCGTTTGTGTTACCAGATCCGAAAGCTCTGCAACAGAAAGCGCCTGCGGAGAGGCGGCAGCCTGGCTTTCCACTGGCATCAGTACATCATTGATATGTAAAGCCCCACTCTGTTCGGAGGCGGAAAACAGCGATGCGGACACTGAAGGATGCGTAATAGACACAAAAGCCTCAGCATCTTCCCGCAACGCGGAAACCAGAGATAATGGCAAAATATCGGTGTCGTCCCACTGCAATGCCGCCAGCACATGCTGAACCACTGCCGGATTGACAGCCTGCTCACTGATATCCATTTCACCGGAAGCAAGCAACGCTTCTGACAGCCGGACGGTCTGTTGCTCGGCAAACTGCACCATTTCACCATTCGGTGTCTGCATGGCAAGCTGGCTGCCGGTAGTCGTGACAAGCTGATCACCATCATGCAGGCTATCGCCTGCCTGAAGCAATACTCGCCGGCCATTCGCATCCACTATTTCCACCATGCCGGTCAGGCTGACCACTGTTCCCAAAACTGTACACATACTTATCTCCTTCAGGCGCACATTATAAATGACTCGCCTTCAGAACAAATTAGCTCATCCGGGTAACATTAAGCGTAATCTCCCATGCAGACTCTTGACTTTTTCAGCCGCCTTTGCACAAAAAACAGCGTTTTAAAGTACCACTCGAAAAATATAAAGAAATTCGCAAAAAGTGGTTGACCAAGGCGCGTGGTCTCAGTAATATAGCGCCTTCAAACGACGTACCGATTCCTCAATAGCTCAGTCGGTAGAGCGCCGGACTGTTAATCCGTAGGTCCCTGGTTCGAGCCCAGGTTGAGGAGCCAAATTGATGCAAAAGTGGGCACTGTTAATTCAGCGCCCATTTTTTTCGTCTCAACAATCGCACTGGCCATCGCGTCATAGCTTCCGGATATAGTCGCCTCGCCATCTTTCAGCACAATCTCATGGACAAGCCCTTTCAAGTATTGCTTGCCGAAATTAGACTTGCGATCTGTCAGCTTACTTTTTAACACCTGCGTGAACACGTTGATGTTTTTATTATTCAATGCGTCAACTGGCATATCTTGCTGCCGTTTCATAGCTGCAATCTCTAATAAGATATCCTGCCGCCTTGTTTGAATGCTTCTTGATCTGCTCTGTAATGTTTCATCCATCGGCAGAAAGCCCTTCTCCACAGCTTCAAATAACCGTTCGTTACGTTGGTTTAACTCCTCCAGCTCTTTTTGTAGCGGCTGCGCGTGATTGGACTGGTCTTTGTTGCGCTGCACGATCCGTTTTCGCATTTCTTGCATCATCGTGGAAACTCGCGCGGGCGTAAAAACCCTGTCTGCAAGGTTGGTCAGCACAAGATTGTCCAGTTTTTCCATTGAAATGGCAGGCATGGTGCACAAATGATTGCCCTTCCCGATGCGGGTATTGCATTTATAGTACCGATAGCGCCCGCCTTTACCCGTTGCCAGCGTCATGCCAGCACCACAGATGCCGCATTTCAATATGCCAGTGAGCAGTGTCGGGGAATTGACTAACCTCGGCGCCACTTTTGCGGGCGCGCGGTCCGCTCTGCGGATCCGTGCGTCCTCAAAGGTGCTCGCCTCGATGATCGCAGGTATCTCTACCTTGATCCATTCGCTTTCTGGTTTGAGCTCGCCGGTCTTGTTATTGCGCTTATTAAAGTAATACTCGCCAATGTAGGCTTTGTTTGAAAGCACCTCATGCACGCGGCTGCGGTTCCATTTCTGAGTGCGTAACAGGATGTTTTTGCTATTTAGATAGGTAGCGATCTCTTTCGCACCCATATGGCCTTGTTCGTTGCCGAACAGATATAAATGAAAAATCTTTTTGACCAGTTCTGATTCAACCGGATCAATATCTATTTTCTTTTTCTTTTTGCTTTTAGCACCCATGACTTCAATTTCAACTGCGCGATAGCCAAATGGTGCCCGTGATCCATTCATGTACCCGCGTCTGGCGTTTTCTTTCATGGCGCGGATGGTGTGTTTACCGTTTTCTTTACTCTGGTACTCATCGAATAAACTAAAAACCTTACTAGCCATTTCCCCGGCTGGGTCATCGCTTGTGATCTGAGTAATAGAGATCAGCTTGCAATGCGCCCTTCTCAGTTTTCGTTCATAGCTTAAAAACTCATACATATCGCGAAAGAAGCGTGACCGACTATGTACGATGATGGCCTCATAGGGTTCGCTGTCGCTTGTGGCATCGGCAATCATCTGTTGAAACGCAGGTCGCCGGTCATCGGTGGCGGATGCACCTGGCTCGATATATTCCATCGCCACGACATAACCATTTGCCTGACACCAGTCACGCATTTGATTGATCTGATCTGGGATTGATAAATCCTTTTCAGCCTGCCTGACTGTAGATACTCTCGCATAAAGTGCAACTGCCATTTGTACTTACTCCCCTTCTATTTCAATACGCTGTAACAACTCAGCTAAAATTTCAGAAAAAAAAGTGCTGATCAACTGCATCTCGATTTCTTTCACACTCTCAGAAACAAAACTATGATGAAGAACCGCTACCATTCGCCCAACCTCATTTCATTCGCCCTGCGGTCAACTTCTTGCTGCCATGTTAGTGGATCGTGGATTTCAGAAACAATATTGAATAAATGCTGAAACGCTTCATCCATATATGACTTTGGATTACCTGAATACAAAACATCAATGGCCGCTACTCGCTTGATGTAGCCATATACGCTTAATGCAATTCTGGTTAATCGCTCATCGTAAAGATCAAGCGGCTTATGCTCTCGTTTAATGCCTAGACCTTGGAGGGTATCAATTTGAGCTAATAAATCCTTCCAAAGCGGATGTATTGCCCAGCGTGAACGATTGCTGTCATCGCCCTTGATTCGTAATGATGTGTGATTTGTTGAAAGGGAACGAAGCAAATCTGCCTGTCGCTCCTCAAGTGATTGCATGGATGAAATGCCCAATTTGCGAAGCTGATCTTTTCGGACTTGCCATTCAATGCGCCACACATCTTGATCAATGCCCCAAAGTCTAAAAAGCCAGCTTTTTTGACTTTTCTCATTGATCTCATCTACTTTGTTGTACACCCTGAGAACGACATTTTCAGTACCAAATTTGAAAGTTTGGACTTTGCCATCCTTCCGATATTGGCTATCTTTGGTTGACCTTGATACAAAACTATCCTCATCAAAATCAATCAGTGGGAGATGGTAGTCAAACGCGTAATCTACGCGTGACAATCTTTCGGGCTGGGCTTGAGTTAATCCAACTGATGCAGCCCAATTTAAGAAACGCTGATGCAATGTCAGCAAATCGTTATGCCATAACGCAATGCTGCGAAACTTAACGAAGAAGTTCGGTCGGTTAAACTCACCAAATTGAATAATGAAGACATCATTTTCAATCAGGAATGGATAACCGCTAGCAGTGCCATGTGAAGCAAGCAAGAAATCCTCACAACCAAGCTTTATTGGTTTTGGTTTTTTTATCTTGGCTTTAGCAAGCGATTCTTTTTTCGATGCTAGATCAACAAAGTCTAATTTTGAGATACCTAAAGGGATTAAGTAATAGGCACACTCAATTGTATCGAAGCCAGATAACAGAAATTGTGATAAGGGTTTTTTCATACCCCTTATCTTAAACCAAAAACAAAGGGGTCATCAAGACCCCTTTAGATAAATTTAATTAGAAATTATTCTACGATCTTCAATTTTTATATCGCCGCTGACGACTTTCCAAAAATTACCGATTTTCTTTGCCAGATTTAAACCAACTGAACGACTTGATTGCGATCCCTCATCTGGAAAAAATTCTTTGTTCATATTTTCTAATGGTTCGTTTGTTATGGACAATTAATAAAACACGCCACCCGTAGTAATCGCCAAATCTTAAAAAACCTAATGCCGCCTGAAGTTCGTCAAGCGAACCAGAAAAGTTTGCAACGGCATCACGCTCAATCTTTAAAAGCTCTTGCTCGCGCTCGCTAGTCCTGTCAGGCATTAATGCGAGATTATGATCTTTATGCGGATTCGTGTTCATATGAGGTTTCTCTTTTGATTTTTATACCATATCAAAATAAGGGGTACACATCAACCCTATAAGTTCCTAAAAAACTCTCTTGTTTAACCAGTTCTATAAATGTACATTGTTGATTATGTATTTTGAGCCCCCCGTGTTACATAATCGGGGGTTGTTAATAGGGTAGAAAGTTTATGAGTTTGAAGGTTTTGGATACTTTTGCGGGCGCTGGCGGGTTCAGCCTTGGATTTGAAATGGCGGGTGCGTCAATCATTGGCGCTATTGAAATGGATAGTTGGGCATGTGAAACCTTTAAGCATAACCATCCTAATTCATTGGTGCTTCAAGGAGATATTACTCAAATTACAGATGCTCAAATCTTAGAAACTTTCAATAATTCTAAACCAGATGTAATACTAGGAGGTCCTCCTTGCCAGGGATTTTCTATCGCTAATAAAAGGAATGGTGATCACAAAGATCCTAGAAACTCATTGTTCAAAGAGTTTATTCGAGTGGGTAAACTTTTAAATCCTGAGTTTATGATAATGGAGAATGTTCCAAATCTAATAAAAGCACAAACAGAATCTAAAGAATTGGTTATAGATATCATCTGTGATGAATTAAGAAATTTAGGTTACTTTGTAGACTATCGGATTCTTGAAGCTACTAATTATGGCGTTCCACAAATTAGAAAGAGGCTTTTTGTTATTGCATCAAAAAAGAAATTAGCAAGGCCCTTCCCTGATCGAACACACACACTCTATCCAAAGCTGGATTTACTTGATGCGGATCTTTTGCAATGTCCAAGCGTATGGGACGCTATATCCGATCTACCAGAGTTAGAAGCTCGGGAAGGTGCTGAAGAATTAAATTACACCACTAGCGCAAAAAATGAATACCAAAAAATGCTTCGTGGAAACTCTCCATTTGTGTTCAATCATAAAGCAATGAATCATTCGAAAAGATTAGTTGATAGATTTTCTTCAATGAGCTGGGGAGATTCAACATCTGATGTTCCTGACCACTTGCGGCCATATAAAAGAAATAGCAAAGAGTTTTCCGAAAAGGCATATGATCAGAACAATAGACGCATGCATCCTGATAAGCCTTGTCACACTATAGCAGCGTCGTTCTATGCAAACTTCGTTCATCCCTATAAAAATAGAAACTTCACGGCTCGAGAAGGAGCCAGAATTCAATCGTTCCCTGATTGGTTCGTTTTTAAGGGAAAGCCAACTGTAATCAGTCATAAGCTTTTACAAAGAGAAGGTAGGCATGAGGAGAAACACTTGTGCCAATACAACCAAATTGGAAATGCTGTACCCCCGCTACTCGCAAAAGCAGTAGCATTGAATATTATTAATCAATTCAAAAAAGAAGAGAGGATCGAGAGTGTTCGTACATGGGAACAATTTGGAGCAGAAAGAAACTCATACGACGAAGTACAGGGATGAAGGATCTATTGTCTACCTAAAAGAAATTAGAGCGCGCTATGATGAATGGAAATCTGCAAACCTAGCGCTTATTGGTCCAACTAAAATTTTAGCTGACAATGATAGTGAAATTATTAAAAAAAGAGTTGAGCTTCTTAACGATTATAAAGATTTTATTGACCAGCAACATTACGCTGAACAATTCGACTCTCGCTCAAATTTACACTCGTCTGTATTAGAAGAGTTTATGTATTACCTTTTTAAGGATTTAGAAAATTCAATTTCAAACTCAGCTTTAATCGGTAAATCTCACACATTTAAAGATTTATTTTTTAGCGCAGATAGTTATGCAGATATGTTAGATACCCCAACAATTAGGGTTGAACGGAAAGATCATGACTTTGCTATTGGGGTAAAAATCGAAGCCAGTTTTAAGACTGCTGGCCAGACGAAGGCAGAAACAAACGTTTGGGATTTGCCAGCAATAGCAATTGAATGCAAAACATATCTTGATAAAACAATGTTGCAAGACGCATCAACGGCTGCGGAAATCATTAAGCACAGAAATCCAAATGCTCTTTATATCGTAGTAGCTGAATGGCTGAAACTAACAGAGGCGGTTAATATTCGCAAATTTAAAATTGATCAAATATATGTACTTAGAAAACAGAAAAATACTGATCGCGAATATAGATACAAGGAAACTTATGTAAAAAACCCTATTCATCATGACGCAACTATTCATTTATATGAAACTGTTCGTCAATTCCTTACTACCCCGTGGGAAGGCAGTGTGAATCACGGATTGCAAAGAGGGTATCTGCTGTAGATTTAGTTAAAGAATTCATTGTAGAGCTATCAATCTATCAAGATTAATACTTTCCAGTTACCAGATTTAATAGTATTGGTGAGCCAAATAAAAGAAGCCTTGCAGAGATGCAGGGCTTTTTGCTTTTCTGTCTCTGTCACCATTTTGTCAACCATTAACCACGTATAAAGTTTTCCAATCGCTTACTTGCCCCTTTGATTTGTTCAGGAGCGATATGCGCATACCTTTCGACCATAGCAGAGGTTTTCCAACCACCTAGCTTTTGCAGCTCATGCGTAGGTGTGCCAGCTTGCCTATGCCATGTTGCCCAAGTATGCCGCAAGTCATGCCAGCGGAAATCTTCAATCCCAGCACGTTTAAGCGCTTCACGCCATGCGCGTGTATTCAGGTTTGCAATTGGGTTTCCTTTATACGTAAAAACGTTTTTAGGATGTTTGCCCTTTTGCTTAAGAATAATTTCCTTGGCTGTTTCTTCGAGATAGACAGGAATCGGACTACCATTTTTTGACTTATCCGCTGGCACTGTTAAATAGCCAGTTTCCAAGTCAATCCATGACCATTCCATATTTGAAATATTGCCTTGCCGCAAACCAGTCATGGCTGCAAACAAAACAATATCCTGCATATGATCAGGTAATTCCTGCATCAATTGTTCAAACTGCTGTTTTGTTAAAGAACGTTCTCGCCCTCTGGGTTCTCGGTAGAGTTTGATAAATACAACTTTATCCACCCACTCCCATTCATTCTGGGCTTTGCGCAAAATCGCACGTATTAAAGCAAGGTAGCGATTAACGGTCGTTTTTTTAGCCTCTTTGAGTTTGGTTACTTTTACCTTATCAATCACCTGTAAGGTAATTTCATCCAGCGTCAAATTGCCAAAAAAAGCATCCAGCCATTTCAGCTTTTTAATGTCCTCAAGATGCGTTCTTTTGTCACTGGTTTCTTGAAGCCACCTTGTAACCGCCTCATGCCAATAACGTTTAGGTTTAATCCCTAAGCGTTTTTGCAACCATAAATCAGCAGTTAACTTGTCGTGATACTCTTGCGCCAAGGCTTTATCTGTCGTGCCTGTAGTTTTATAGAGTATCTGACCGTCAATGCTAATTTTTGCCCACCAGTTAGGTGAGCCCTTCCGTCGATATAAAGACATAAACTTCCTTTCTATGCCTTTACGTCATCCGCTGGTCGATTGTGGCATGTACGCGACTTGCCCACAAGCTCCACAGCCTTGCCTTTGGCAACCCGATCGGCTGCCCGTGCGTGGCTGTCGCCCCGCAGCCGATCAGGCGTTGGGCTATGGATTTGTGGACAATCGCTCAAGCCAAGCACTTTTAAATATTCTGATTTGGTGGGCGTGATTACAACATCGCTTCTTGTACGCTGTTCTTTTACGATTACGTTTTGCTTTTGTTGGTCAGGATTAAAGTTACCACGCAGGAAATCGACAAGATGGCTTTTAAGAAATAGCCATCTCTTACCGGGCTTTGCTGCTGGAATAATCCCTGCTTTTGCTTTCTTCGTAAGTGTGATCGGGTGCATTTGCAGTAAAGCTGCGGCCTGTTTGATATTCAGGATTTCCATGTTTCGTCCTCCTGCAATACAGTCGGCAAAAGCGCTGCATAGTTTTCTAAGCGTTTAGGCGTACCCTCACGCCTAATGAGACTTACTACCTCAGCCGCATCACCACGATGTTGCATGAGTAAAACATTCACTAACTTTCCCCCCATGTTTCGGAGGTGGTATGTTGCAGCCTCAATGCTAGTTTTTGCTGCTTTACTAATGGTTTTGATTTTTACCTGTACTTGCGACAAGAAACCTAAACAGGGATATGCAGCTGCCAAGTAGTGAGCAGGATTAGTCAGGATATCCCAAGGAATGATTCTGTCTTTGTCTTTGAACTCAACCTCAGCGCGAACCCACAGACTAGACTTATCACCTAACTGTTTGCCCTTCTCATAAATGCGCAATATCTTTCCAGACCCCCTACGCCCTATATAAAAGGTTCTACCATCACCACTGGCCAAGTCGTCAATCAACGTCGCTTTAACCGCTGTATGCCCTTCCCTTGCACCGTTATGGCTATACATGCCTTGAGAATGCCACTGCAATGCTTGTGCGATACTCAATACCTGACCTTCAAAGTCATCGTGAGCTAAGTCTATACGGGTGATTTTACGGGCATGTTCCATACACCATGCTTGCAGCAATTTCCAATCTGCAATCAATGCACAGCCTTGTGCATTTAGTTGTATGGATGCGGTGCCGCGTTGATTACTGCCGCCATGTGCGATCAAGCCTAAATTGACTTGACCATCCAAGTGGTGAATGTCGTGGCGCTCTTTGTAGCCGAACCAGCCTTTGCCTGTAGGCTTTAATTCTATTTTTGGGATAAATCGACGTAGCTCATTAATCAACCAGACAATGTCGCTGGTTTCAGACAGCTGCACAGTGAAAGCAAGCCAGTCGATATGGGCTATTTGTGGGGAATTGATTCCCCCCGTAGTTACTAGGCGGGGGGATGATGACGCATTGCTATTTTGCATGTTCTCAACCTCATAAAACTTGGGTTGAAAACAGAAAAACCTGCACAACCCAATAGTTAATTGGATTGTTAACAGGTTTGCTTTTCCATTATCGGCTTGTTAACTTGCCGGGGAGCTTACCCCGACGGCCGCCTTGCTCAAGGGACGCACTTCGAGCCTTCGTTTTCAATTATGTTTGCGTAATTTCTGCACCTATACTAAACGATTAAAATCCAGAATGTCAACATAAGATGTGCAGGATGTCGCTGTGCGCACTGCCGTGCGCAGCAGGGAGCATCCTGACACATCAACTGTTTTGTTTTATCTATCTTATTGCCTTTAAATTGCAGCTTTCAATTTACGTAATACCCCTCTCTTACCTGCTTTTATAATTTGGCTCTTTAGATATTCTGGAGCTTCAATTTCTTCACCCAGTAAAAATTGAGCAAATGCGCGTGCCAATTTTGATTTTCCTATTTTCAAATATTCTCGCAGGTATCTATTACGAAAAAATGGGCTACGTACTGCTTTATACATAATAAGCATTGCATCGTCTTTGCTAGAAGAAATCTCTTCTTGCAGGCCCAGCCCTGCGAATGATTGCAATTGATTTAAACGATCTGCAGTTATATTGGGAAGCCCATTTTTAACGCATAAAATTAAATGCTGATCATACAATGCACCGCCAATTGTTTTTGCAGGTAAGATTTTCGCAATGTGGTAATTCTGAAAACCAAATTCTGAGGCTTTCTTAACCCCATCAGGAGTTCTCTTAACGCTATTATGACTTATAAGCATTCCGTCTGTAGCAAGATGATTCATAGCGAATGACACATATGCTTGAGCAGTCTTCGCAGGCATTTCTCCAAAACTTGAAAAATTTAATATCAAGTCAAATTTATCCAATGAGTCGATATTTTCTGGCTTGCGAAAATCATAGTTTGCATCAGGATGAATTTCCCTTAAATAGTATGTTGAAAGCTGCAACATTTCAGGCAAATCTATTATTGTATAACTTGCCGGAGTTAACATTCGTGTCAGAATTTCAGCCATTCCTCCGTAGCCAGCTCCAATTTCAAGAATTCTTAAATTCCTTCTATTTTCGAGTTCAAAAACAATTTTTGCTAATGACAAATTTTTAATATATGGGACGCTGGCCTTGTACCCGAGATGATTTATGATCAAGGGCTGTCCAGCTGCAGGTTCAGGATATAAATCTAAATCTTGTGGTGATACATGATGCTTATAACGTTCAACCCAACTTTCAAATTGCTTTGTATACTCTGCTTCGTCAGTAACGCTCATACCAATACCAATTGCAGCAGCTTTCGATGGATTAAGAAAATCAGGACTCACTGTTTTACCTTGCGAAAGCTCTTTCCACATTATTGATTTTTCACCGAACATACCCACCCCTTTTTTATATAACATTCCATGTTTTTCAATAGACAGGCCGTTGTAATTTTACTTTAACAACTATTCGTCCAACTTTCCTGATTTTTCTATTTTGTAATCTTCCCTTGTATCCAAACATTCTAGAATTGAGTGTATAAAATGTCACCATTTTGTCACTCAAACATAATAGCAATTATAAAATTGTAGCTAATTAACATTACTCTAAGTTAAAGCGGATAACGTAAGGCATTGTTTTTTAGATAACTATTAGAAAATGATTTAAAACTGTTAATCCGTAGGTCCCTGGTTCGAGCCCAGGTTGAGGAGCCAAATATAAAAAGCCTTGTAGAAATGCAAGGCTTTTTGCTTTTCTGCAGATAGTCCATTCTTCTCCTGCTTGCCGACCCGCTCTCCTGCAATGCCTGCCAAAAATTCACCTGCGTGGCTAGATGTATATTCAACCGATTAAGACCAACCTACACATTAATCGGAAATACCACCCTTTTTTGTGCCTACGCATGGCTTTAGAGTTGATGCTTTCAACTTGATGAAGGCAAAGGAGTGGTTATGCGCGCATTGACTTATCACGGTAGCAAAGATGTCAGAGTAGAGACCGTGCCTGACCCGGTAATCCAGGCTTCTGATGATGTGATCCTGCGGGTGACGGCCACGGCCATTTGCGGTTCCGACCTGCATCTTTATCGCGGCAAAATACCAATGATGGAAGATGGAGATATTCTCGGTCACGAATTTATGGGTGTGGTGGAGGAAACCGGCCCTACAGTCACCAAGATTAAAAAGGGCGACAGGGTCATCATTCCATTTGTCATTGCCTGCGGCCAGTGCTTTTTTTGTGCCAGAAGCCAATATGCGGCATGTGAGAATACCAATCCTGACCGTGGTGCTTCACTGAACAAGAAAAGCGCCAAACCGCCTGCCGCCTTGTTTGGATATAGCCATCTGTATGGCGGGGTTCCTGGCGGCCAGGCAGAGCTGGTGCGCGTGCCCAAGGGTAATGCAGGCCCTTTTAAAGTGCCAGGCTCACTGAGCGACGAACAGGTATTATTTCTCACCGATATCCTGCCTACCGGATACCAGGCTGTGCTCAATGCAGAGATTGGACCAGGCTCGACTGTCGCCATTTTTGGTGCCGGTCCGGTAGGCCTGATGGCAGCCGCCTGCGCCCGCATGCTGGGTGCGGAAACCATTTTCATGATTGACCACCACCAGTACCGGCTGGATTATGCAGAACAGGTATACGGCACCACGGGCATTAATTTCGATCAGGTGGACGACCCGGCCGAGGTTATCCTGCAACATACCGGTCATCGCGGTGTAGACGCAAGCATTGATGCCGTGGGTTTTGAAGCCAAAGGCAGTTTGCTGGAAACCACACTGACGAGCTTGAAAGTCGAAACCAGCAGCGGTGAAGTATTACGCCAGTGCATTGCCGCCACGCGTCGCGGAGGTGTTGTCAGCGTTCCCGGTGTATATGCCGGCTATATTCATGGCTTCCTGTTCGGTGATGCCTTCGATAAAGGGTTGACTTTCCGCATGGGGCAAACCCATGTGCATCGCTATTTATCAGAACTGCTTAACTATATCGAAGAAGGCAAATTGCAGCCGGCAGACATTATCACGCACCGCATGTCGCTGGAAGATGCTGCAAAAGGTTATGAAATCTTCAACAACAAGGAAGAAGACTGCCGGAAAGTGGTACTGACGCCCGGCTGATAAACAACTCGTCCCGCCACTGTGCATGATGACCGCCCGCTGCGCATGCAACTATCCTTGTCAAATATGCTCAATATAATAAAGCCGGCGACCATTTCATTACACGGCGGTCAGGTTTAAAATATCTGACATATCTCTGACGGGCTATTTCACGGCGTCATCCGTCAACGTGAACAGCCCTTGCCGGTTACGTTCTTCAAAGGATAAGAATGTCTGATTTAGCATTAACGTTGGCCAGATTCCAGTTCGGGTTCACCATTTCTTTTCACATCATTTTTCCGGCGATTACCATAGGCCTGGCCAGCTACCTCGCCGTACTGGAAGCCAGCTGGTTAAAAACAAAAAAAACCGTCTATCTGGATCTCTATCATTTCTGGATCAAGATCTTTTCCCTGTGCTTTGGAATGGGTGTGGTTTCAGGCCTGGTCATGGCCTATCAATTCGGCACCAACTGGTCCGGCTTCTCCAGTGTGGCTGGCAGTGTCACCGGTCCTTTACTGGCCTATGAAGTGCTGACGGCTTTTTTTCTGGAAGCCGGATTTCTGGGAGTAATGTTATTCGGCTGGAACAAGGTCGGTCCGGCACTGCACTTTACTTCGACTGTGATGGTCGCGCTGGGGACACTGGTTTCCGCCACCTGGATTCTGGCATCCAACAGCTGGATGCAGACACCGCAGGGATTTGAACTTATTGATGGCAAAGTCGTGCCGCTGGACTGGTTTCAAATCATTTTCAATCCTTCCTTTCCTTACCGCTTGGTCCATATGGTGATTGCTGCCTATCTGGCTACCGCATTACTGGTCGTCGCAGCCGGCGGCTGGCAATTGCTACGTGGCAAAAACAACCCTGCCGTACGCAAAATGCTGTCCATGGGCTTATGGCTGATTCTGCTGCTTGCGCCGTTGCAAGTAGTGGTTGGCGATATGCATGGCTTGAATACACTGAAACATCAGCCGGCCAAAATCGCCGCCATCGAAGCCCACTGGGAGAACAAAGGCGAAGAAGCGACGCCACTGGTGCTGCTGGCCTGGCCGGACATGGCACAGGAGAAAAATCATTTTGCCGTGGAAATCCCGGTGCTGGGCAGCCTGATCCTGCGTCACTCCCTCACAGAACAGATTCCTGCCCTGAAAGAGTTCCCTGTCCATGACAGGCCCAACGCTACCATTATTTTCTGGAGCTTCCGGGTGATGGTCGGGTTGGGCATGCTGATGATACTACTGGCAGGAATTTCTGCCTGGCTACGCTGGCAAGGCAAGCTGTATGAAAACCGCACTTTCCAGAAATTCTGTATCGCCATGGGGCCAGCCGGTCTGGTTGCCATCCTGGCTGGCTGGTTTACTACAGAAATCGGCCGCCAGCCGTGGGTGGTATATGGCTTGTTGCGCACGGTGGATGCGGTCACACCGCATACCACCGGCGAAGTCGCCCTGACACTGGGCTTATTTGTGGCGATTTATTTCGCGCTGTTTGGCATGGGAACAGTCTATGTTTTACGGCTAATCAACATTGGGCCAGCCACAGGTGAAGCACTGCAAGGAGATGCGATGTCCATCAATCGCACCGAACTGGATGAGTTTATGGTCGCGCCCGAGTTTCACCCGGACACCCAGCCATCATCGGGCAACACAAACCAATCAACCGACAATAAAGCATCAAAGGATCACTAAATGGATTTATCTCTGGTCTGGGCAGTCATTATCCTGTTTGGCATCATGATGTATATCATCATGGATGGCTTTGATTTGGGCATAGGTATCCTCTATGCATTTTTTAAAGAAAAGGGCGACCGCGACCTGATGATGAATACCGTTGCACCGATCTGGGATGGCAATGAAACCTGGCTGGTGCTGGGTGGTGCCGGTTTACTGGCGGCCTTTCCACTCGCCTACTCAGTGATCTTGAGTGCTCTTTCGTTGCCATTACTGTTTATGCTGATGGCGCTGATTTTCCGTGGCGTCGCCTTCGAGTTCAGATTCAGGGCGCATGATGCTGAACGTCACTTCTGGGACAAGGCGTTTCTATGCGGCTCCATTGCAGCGACATTCTTCCAGGGCGTGACGCTGGGCGCCTATTTGCAAGGCATCAAAGTGGTCGATCAGTCCTATGCTGGCGGCCCGCTGGACTGGATTTCACCTTTTTCAATTTTCACCGGTTTCGGTTTGCTGGTCACTTATGCCCTGCTGGGCTGCACCTGGCTGATCATGAAAACCGAGGGGGATTTGCAGGCACTCTGTTATAAACTTTCGCAACGCATTTCAGTCGGTCTGCTAGCCATTATCATGGTGATCAGTATCTGGACGCCATGGATGGATAGCCGCATCGCCGAACGCTGGTTCAGCATGCCTAATATCCTGTGGCTATCACCGGTCCCGTTGCTGGTGGCTATCGTTTTTTACCGCTTGCAGAAGGCATTGCAGGCAGGTTCGGAAACCACGCCTTTCATTTACACTCTCTGCCTGATCCTGCTGGGCTATATGGGTCTGGGGATCAGCATCTGGCCGAATATCATTCCGCCTGACATTTCCATCCAGGCTGCTGCTGCGCCATTGCAAAGCCAGCTGTTTGCCCTGATAGGCGCGCTTATTATTATTCCGGTTATCCTGATCTACACTGGCTGGGCTTATTATGTTTTCCGTGGCAAGGTAAATCCTGGCGAGGCTTACCATTGATGGCGGAGACAGGTGCCAAAAGCAGTCTGGGTAAAAAAATCGGCTGGCTGGTCCTGATATGGGCGGCAAGTGTTGCCAGCCTGGCCGCTGTCAGTCTGTTAATTAAATTATTGATGAAGCTTGCCGGCTTTCACAGTTAAGACAACAGAACTCTGGGGGCTATCAAACACAGCTCTTTATTGAGGCAATAAACCCGGAAAAGCTGGCCAGACACGAAACCTGCACCGTACAGTGTGAAACTTTCCACCGTTAACGATAGCCTATCCCTTTTAAATAAATAATATTTTTTGCGCAGCGTTTTGCTTGCCTGTTCAAATCCAATACGTTTACCATGCGACTAGTGATTCCCATACTGACTTCACCTACCGTATGACGACCCAGCAAAAAACAACATGGAGACGTTTGCGAGCCTGCAGCGCCTGCGACATGGTCAGCGCCATTCCGGTATTGCGGCCAGGCGAGCATGCCAGTTGCCCTCGTTGCGGGCATATACTGGCCAGACGGCATTTACATCCGATCCAGCGCAGCATTGCCCTGGCCATCAGCGCCCTGCTCAGTTTGCTGATCGCGATTGCTTTCCCGTTTATCAGCATGGATACCAATGGACTGGATGCACAAATTGAACTGCCACAGACCGCTGCTACCCTGCTAGATGTGCATCAGCCCGTCGTCGCACTGATCGTCAGCTGCACCGCCATCGTCCTGCCTGCCCTCTACCTGATCGGTGTTATCGTCATGCAGGCCAATATCCTGCGTACCGTGCCACGTGCCTACAGCGATGTGATTGCCCGCCTGTTCTCACGCCTGCATCCGTGGATGATGGCAGACGTTTTCATGATTGCCGCCCTGGTAAGCCTGGTCAAACTGACAGAGATTGGCGAAGTGCAACTCGGTATCTCATTCTGGGCCTATTGCGTATTTGCCGTGTTCTTGCTGATGACTACCCGCTCGGTGGATATCGACTGGTTATGGTTCCGGCTGGCAGGCGAACCGCCTGCGGATACCAGTCTCCGTTGCGGCATCAGTGCCGCTTCACAGCATGCTGCCGGATGTACCACGTGCGGACTGGTCAATGTGCTGCCGATAAACGCTACAGAGTCCGGGCATACCTGCCGGCGCTGCGGCAGTACGCTGCATATGCGCAAACGAAACAGCCTGGAATTTACCTGGGCCCTGCTATTAACCGCAGCGATTCTCTATATCCCCGCCAATGCCTACCCAATGATGATCACCACCTCGCTGGGACAGACGCACGCTTCCACCATTATTGGCGGCATGCTGGAATTATGGCGACATGGCTCCGAGCCGATTGCGGTCGTTATTTTTGTGGCCAGCGTGCTGGTACCAGTGATTAAAATGCTGATACTGGTACTGTTATCCTGGCTGGCAAAACATCCCGGACCATTAAATGCACAGCAGAAAACCAGGCTTTACCGCCTGACCGAACTGATAGGCCGCTGGTCCATGGTGGATGTTTTTGTCGTGGCCATTATGGTGGCATTGATACAATCCGGTAACCTGATGTCGGTATTGCCCGGCCCGGCCGCCCTGGCTTTTTGTGCGGTCGTGATTACTACCATGCTGGCCGCCATGACGTTTGACCCGCGTCTGCTCTGGGATACCCAAGGAAACACACATGACTGATTCAAATAACCACCGTCCATTACTGGCCAAAGTTGGCAAACAGGCAAAACTGTCACCCATCTGGATAGTACCGATTGTCGCACTGCTCATCGGCCTGTGGCTGGCTTATGACAACTACACCAAAACCGGCAAGCAAATCACCTTGTCCATGACCAACGCCGAAGGCATTGAGGCCGGAAAAACCAAAATCAAGGTGCATAGTGTGGATATCGGCCAGGTCGAACAGGTCACCTTGTCCGAAGACCTGACGCATATCCAGGTCATTGCCCGCATTACCCCAAAAGCGCAACCCATGCTGGTCAAGGACACGCAACTGTGGGTGGTGAAACCGCGCATCGGCCTGGAAGGCATCAGCGGCCTCAATACCGTGATTTCCGGCGCCTATATCCAGTTGCAACCGGGTAAAAGTGTTGAAGAAACCGACCAGTTCACTGTCCTCGACCAGCCGCCCATTTCGCCCAATGGAACCAAAGGCGTGCATGTCAACCTGGTAGGCAAAGTCGGCAATGCCTTGCGTGTCGGTGATCCGGTCACTTACCAGGGGCTACGGGTTGGTCGCGTGGTCAGCGCTACTTTTGATCCGCAGAAACGCCAGATGCAACACGAAGTCTTTATTGAGCAACCGTATGATGTGCTGGTCACAGAAAATTCCCGTTTCTGGACCGCCGTCGGCATTGATGTCAAGCTGGATGCCGATGGCTTTAAAGCCAGCATTCCGACCATGGAATCGCTGATTGCCGGTGGCGTAAGTTTCGGTCATGCGGATGACCTGCCTATGGGTAAACCGGTTGCCTCCGAAACAAGGTTTGAGCTGTATGAAAATGAAGAGGCAGCCCGCCAGCAAACTTATAACCAGTATCTGGAATATGTATTGCTGGTGAATGATACCGTGCGCGGTCTATCCAAAGGCGCACCGGTAGAATTCAGGGGGTTGCGCATAGGGACTGTCGTCAGCGTGCCATGGAAATTCAACTCGCCTGAACGCAAAAAAGACTCTCGCTATGCAATTCCGGTGCTGATTCACCTGGAACCAGCCCGCCTGGAAGAAAATGGCCAGGCTGACCTGGATGAATGGAAAGCCAGGATTGATCGCATGCTCAAACGCGGACTGCATGCCACGCTGAAATCCGGCAACCTGCTGACCGGATCGGTCTTTGTCGATTTGAATATGCAACAGAAAACGCATACCCCCTATCACCCCCGACGTTTTGAAGGTCTGCCCGTGTTGCCAACCAGCGCCACCAGCCTGGCACAAATCGAGCAGAAACTGTCTGACCTGCTGGATAAACTGAACCGCCTGAATGTAGAGCCCGTGCTTTCCGGCCTGGACAAAAACCTGCAGCAATCTGAAAAAACCATGCAGGAAATCCGTGAACTGAGCCGCCAGGTTAACCAGTTACTCAGTCAGCCCGATTTACAGCAGATGCCTGCCAATGTAAACCAGACCATGCAGGAGCTGCGCAATACCCTGAAAGGCCTGTCACCGGAATCGCCTGCCTACCAGGAGCTCACCAACACACTGCAACGCCTGGACAAAGCGCTACGCGATATCCAGCCATTGGCGCGCACGCTGAATGAAGAGCCGAATGCCATATTGTTTGGCCGCAAACCCGGCAATGATCCCGAACCGCAGGCACCGGCCAATCCGTAAGGAATATCGATGATGACGATGATGACAAAAAAAACTGCCCGTGCCGGACTGCTGCTATTACTGGCATTCAGCCTGGGCGCATGCCTCAAATCCAACCCGCCAGTTAACACACAACGCTATGCCCTGCCGGAAGTGACTGCGCAGCAAGCCGACGCTGCACCAGCGCAAACCCCGCCGCAAATACTGGTGCTTAATCGTATCCGGCTGGCGGATTACCTGGATACGGACCGTATTGTGGTGCAGACCGATGATGTCACCCTGCATCCGGCACGCGACCACCTCTGGGTAGATAACCTGTCACAGGAACTGCGCCGCGGCCTGCGTGCCCGCCTGGCCAGCCGACTGCCCGGTACTTCGATAAGCGATCCTGCGCCTGCTGCCACACCCGCACCCGGCCTGTCGCTCACCATTGACCAGTTTCACGGGCAGATGCGAGGTTATGCAGTATTAAGCGGCCACTGGCAGCTGACCTCTGCGGAGCAGCAAGTGCTGCACCAGCAATCCTTCAAATTCAGTACACCGCTCAGTGAAAACGGATATCCGGCACTGGTACGCGCCCTGGGAACTGACCTGGATTTACTCAGCGAACAGATTGCCACCCGCTTACAGAACCCGTGACAGAAATCGCCTTAAACATGACTATGCTTCTGTCACTGGCAGACGCTAGTGGCAGCCATGGGGATTTGCTATGATGAAGACTCCTACACAATAACAATCAGGAGGCATGAAATGGGTTTATTCTCTTTTATCAAGGAAGCAGGCGAAAAACTGTTTGGAACCGGTGAAGCCAAGGCGGCACAGGAAACTGCCAGCAAGACACCCAGTCCGGTCAATGTCGAAGCGGCCAATGCGGCGGCAGCCAAAGCCATCCAGGACTACATTGCCAAAAACAATTTGCCGGTTGCCGGCTACGACGTCAAATTTGATGGCGCCAGTGGCACGGTCATCGTGCAAGGCAACGTGGACACACAGGAAATCAAGGAAAAAATCCTGCTGTGCTGCGGCAATGTCGCTGGTGTGGAAGGCGTGCAAGACCAGTTATATGTTCCCAGCCAGGAGCCGGAAGCCAGGTTTTACACCGTAGTCAAAGGCGATACCTTGTCCAGGATTGCCAAAGACATGTATGGCAATGCCAACAGCTATATGAAAATCTTTGAGGCCCGCCCCATGTTGAGCCATCCTGACAAAATCTATCCTGGACAGGTATTACGTATTCCCGAGTAACAATCATTTTTCCGTTAACACAACTAATAATAAAGGAATCATCATGAGAAAATTATCGCACCTGTTACTGATCGCCGCTTTCAGCGCCACCGTGCTGGCTGGTTGCGGCAACAAGGAACCCGCCGCAGACCAGGACGCCGCACAAACCGGGCAAACCGAAGCCGAGGCTAAAAGCACTGCTGAAGACGCGGTAAAAGCTGCAAAAGAAGCTGCTGCCGCCAGTGAAGCCCAGGCCGAAGAAACAATAGAAGCGATTAAAAACAGTACGTCAGATAAATAAGCTTTACCCGGCCCCGCTCTCATAGCGGGGCTTCTATTTATTCAGAATACTTTTATTAGTAATTCTTTGCCTTTCTTAATCAGTTTGACAAACCATCTTCCCGGATTTTTTCAGGTACACTGCGTCGTGATTTGCCGTATTGACTGAAAAATGACACTTCCCCTCTATCAGCTCCGGCTATTCCTGACCCTGTGGCTTTGCCTGTTACCATTGCTATCGGCAGCGGCGCCGGCCTTGCTGGGCACCACCTGCATCAACAGCCAGGGAACCGAGGTTGCCAGCATCCCCACGCAGGGCGGCAAATTTGTCTGCCAGAGCGTACTCAATATCACCCAGGCCAATCAGTATGTGATTGACTTCAAGAATACCTCTACCATCGCCCGGTTCCAGCATGAGCTGGTAGACAGCCACGATAATCGCATCGTGATCCAGGGCGGCCTCAACAGCCCTGAACACAACCCCTTCATGCTGCGTCATGGCCGCGTTGTTGACTTGCAGCCCGGCACCTACCGGCTGATCTCCTGGCTGCAATCGCCCTATTACCTTGCGCATCCTGAAGTGTATGTGTCCAGCCTCAAGCATTATCAGCAACGTACGCATTTCAGTGCTGCCATCGGCATCCTGCTAGTAGGGATCTTGCTGGGCTTATTTATCTATTTTGCCGCAATTGGCTCGGTTAGAGGTCACATGACCGAGCGTATGTATGCCCTGTTTATTCTGGGCAACCTGGTTTTTCATGCCGCAACGCTGGGCGTCTTCAACCAGTTTTTCGGCCAGTACTGGTTTTACCTGACCGGCGTACCTTTGCTGATTGCCAACCTGGCCTATATCAGTTTCATCTGTCACTTGCTGGGCATCACGCAAAACAGAAGGCCTGGCCTGCAGCAATTTTCACTGTTTGTCAGCTGCATCCTGATCGCCGCACTGGTAGTCGGCATGATCTTGCCCAACTGGATGCTGGAAATGTCACGTTACGGTGTCGTGCTCTCTCTTTGTTTCGGCCTGATCTGCGGGATATACCTGAGCTACCGGAAACAGCCGATTGCGCGCCTTTACCTGCTGGCCACCACAATATGCATCCTGGTCGGCGAGGTTGCCCTCAACACCGAGCAGCTACGGCTGCATCCTTTTACCATGGAGCAAATCGGCTTGCTCGCCGTGAGCATAGAAACCATTCTGCTTTCCCTGCTGATGGCATATAAAACCAGCCGCCTGCATCATGAAAAAGAACTGATGCTGGTTGAGTTGCAGAACACCCGTTCACTCGCCATGACCGACCGGCTGACCGGCATTCCCAACCGCCATGCCCTCGAAAACAGGCTGCTGCAATTACCACCGCATCACAGCCTGATGTTTCTGGATATGGATAACCTGAAGTACGTCAATGATCACTTTGGTCACGAAACCGGTGACCACTTGCTTAAAGTATTCAGCCAGACGCTGGCCGCCAAGCTGCTGCATCATGGCCAGCTTTACCGCCTGGGTGGCGATGAGTTCGCCATTCTGTGCCACGAAGATAATGTCGAATGGTGCCAGCACCAGCTGGAATATACGCACATCCAGCTGGAACAGGAGGGATTCGCCGGTGTGGGTGCCAGCATGGGAAGAGTATTCACGCACGAGGCAAAAGATGCGGCAGAATTGTTGCGCATTGCTGACAAGCGCATGTATATCGATAAGCGCACGCGTAAAAATCGCAAGGAAATGATGCAAGTATTGCATCCGCAAAATCCGCTGGAAAATCTGTCATCTTAGAAAAATCACACTTACAGATGTAAATAAAATTTCATTGCCTATAAACGGCGTATAGTAAGCTTTGATTCCCTGCAGTCTGCTGCAAAATTTTCCTCTGTGTAGCCATTGAGGCCCTCCAACTTTCGCGTGTCATACGCTATTCAGCAGTCTGGTGAAGCATATTTTCCCCAGATCAGCCTCAGCGAGACATGCATGCCGTAACACGCAACAGGCGTGACGTCTATTGGCTGGCGCTCTATTCATCCATTCTCGCCACGTAACCTTTTAATGTTTAAAGGAGTCAGTGATGGATGAGAAATTATTATTTAATCAGGATGGCATCAGGGTGAGCCGAAACAGTATTATGGTTAACCACCAGACCTATCCCATCGATGCTATTTCCACAGTGAGTTTCAGGGAAATTGAACCGCGACGGTGGCTGGCTTATATCAGCCTGGTCATAGGTTTGACACTACTGCTCGAAGAAGGCGCTTTGTTTGCGGTCGGTGGCATTTTAAGCATTTTTGCCATTGTGTCAGGGCTGACCGCAAAACTTAAATATGCAGTGGTTATCAATACCATTAACGCCGAAAAGCAAGTCATTACCAGCGAAAACAGCGCCTATATTCAGCAAATAGTTCACGCCATTGATGCAGCCATGGTCAATCGCTATAAATCATCAAAAAGCCATGCGCCACCATCTGCTGGAAAAGATATCTCCAATCATCAGTCCGTGACACACAAACCATCTACCGCTCATTAAAGCAATGCGGCAGGCCCGCGAACAAATCTTCACTTCAGTATGAATCCGGCGAATTGCTTCGCCGGATTGCCATCATCATTAACTAACCATTCTTATGGCTTTGACTGCCAGCTTTGGCATGCTGCTCGCTGGTGCCGCCACGTGTGCCAGAACCCTGATTGCTACCCTGATTTTTGTGGCTCTGGCTACCTGCCTTCGCATGTTGCTCACTGGTACCGCCACGCATATTGTTTTGATTTGAAGCCATAATACTCTCCTTTAATTTCAGATCATCATCACATTGCACTGAAGCATCTGAAAAACTGATTGAAAGTAATGAAGCAATGTGTGATGCCAGATTAAAGGCTATCGCAGTTGCAGGTTATCCGAACATGACTGAATGCGGCGTCAGAATTTCGTATTGTTAAATGACAAGAAAAAAGATGGTTAGCAACTGTTCCATATCGTGATGAATCCCAAGATTTAATTGTTCCTCTGTTGCGATTCGCATCCACAGCTCCATATAACTCAAAACACTTAGCCTTCCTGCCACCTATCCGCGTTAAAATACCCGCCACTCTCGTTTAGTCAGAAATACTATGGACAACCGTATTCCCGTCACGCTGCTCACTGGTTTTCTAGGCAGCGGCAAAACAACCCTGCTTAACAAACTGCTGCATAACCCGGCGATGAAAGACACCGCAGTCATCATTAATGAGCTTGGCGAAGCGGGTTTGGATCAGATTTTTGCCAATAGCCAGATTTCGCAGACGATTGAGAGCGAGCATATTGCCGATAACACGGTGTTGTTGAGTTCCGGCTGTTTATGCTGCTCGCTCAAAAACGAGCTGGCCGATACCATGCGTGATCTGTTTTTCAAGCGCAGCCTGGAAGCCGTGCCGCAGTTTAATCGCCTGGTGATTGAAACCACTGGCATGGCTGACCCCGGCCCGATTCTGGCCAACCTGATGAATGAACCGGTCATTGAGTCGGTTTACAGATTGGACGCCGTGGTCGTGACGATTGATGCAGCTTATGGCTTGCAACAGATTGCCTCACAGAAAGAAGCGCTAAAACAGGCGGCAGTGGCGGATGTATTGCTGATTACCAAGTCCGACACGGCCACGCCTGAACAGATCGGTGCGTTGCAGACCAAGCTGAACGAGATTAACCCGAATGCCACGCAGCAGTTTGTATTGCATGGCGAAATTGACCCTTTGCAGATTATTGATGTCGGGCTGTTTGATTTTGCCAGCAGGCAGGCAAACCCGCAGCGCTGGTTGCGTGCGCCTGCCAGCGGCTTCAGTGCTGCCCGCAAAGGCACCTTGCCCCAGGCGCCTGCGCATGACGATGTGCATACTTTTACCGTCTATTTACCCAAGCCGATGACCTGGGCCGATTTTCGCGGGGTGATTCTCAAGCTATGCCAGAAACATGGCGAAGGCCTGTTGCGTCTGAAAGGAATTCTGCATGTGGAAGATGCCCCTGCGCCACTGGCAATCCATGCCGTCCACTTTACGCCTTACCCTCCCACCTTGCTGGAAGGCTGGGATGAAGAGGAGCCTATCAGCCGTATTGTGATTATCGGTAAAGGGATTGATGAGCAAGCAGTACGCGAGATGCTGGTACAATTTTAATGATTTGCCGCCATCATGGCAGCGTCATGTTTCATCTTCATACTGCCGAAGATGAAAAAGTATTTTATGTATATAAGCACAATATTTAACCTGGAGTTTGCATGGCACGTTATATAGAAAGATTATTGGAAGGCTGGATTTTCAGCAGCCGCTGGCTGATGGCACCGATGTACCTGGGCCTGGTCGGTGGTTTGTTTATTTTACTGGTCAAATTTGTGCAGGAATTCATGCATATTATCGTGCACCTGACTACGCTGACCGAACAGGAAACCGTGCTGTCATTGCTGGCACTGGTGGATATTACCCTGGTCGGTAACCTGCTGATCATGGTGATTTTCAGCGGTTATGAAAACTTTGTGTCCCGTATTGATACCGCAAACAGTGAAGACCGTCCCGAATGGATGGGCAAAGTCGATTACTCCGGCCTGAAACTCAAACTGATAGGCTCCATCGTCGCGATTTCCGCCATCGACCTGTTGAAAGCCTTTGTGCACCAGAGCTCAGGCACAGCCAGCTTCAGCACCGAACAAATGGCCTGGCTGGTCGGCATACACCTGACCTTTATCATCACCGGCGTACTGTTCGCCTGGATGGACAAAATTGCCGGTCACGGTTCAGATCATTAATGCAATAAATACGGCATTGCGTGCTGCATTTGGCATGTTGAATTGCTTATAATTTCAAAGACAGGCGTAAACACGGTAGATCCGGGTTTTGCCTGGCTTTCGGAATGCAGGCTATTATCATTTTCAGATATTCAAGAGGATACCAAGATGAAAAAAGGAATATTTTTATTAGCGGCAATAAGCCTGTTACTTTCAGGCTGTATCCATGTGCATGATCACAATCATGGACATGGCCATGGACACTGCCCACCTGGTCAGGCCAAAAAGGGGAATTGCTAAGCGTTGCATCATGTCAAAAGGCCGGTTTATCCGGCCTTTTGTTTGCGCATCAACAAGACAGGCGTATTTTTTAACTCAGGTATTTATCCGTAGAAATTACAGAACCATAAGCAAAAGCGAATGCTGCCATGGCTGCCGCATGTGCTTGCGCCGCTGGTACGGTCACGCCATTGAATTCAAGATCCAGCGTGGCACAGGCATCGTGCAATACCGTCACGGCATAACCCATATCTGCCGCCGCACGGACCACGGCATCAATACACATATGACTCATGGCACCAACCACAATCACCTCTTCCACCCCGCGCGCATCCAGTTGCTGCTTCAGGTCGGTCTCGCGGAATGCGTTGATATGGTTTTTAACGATAACAGGCTCGCCGCTCGCTGGCGCCACACTTGCCTGAATATTTACGCCATCAGTCCCGGGCACAAATACCGGCGCTTCATTATTTGCAAACTCGTGCCGGATATGGAATACCGGCATGCCTTGCTGACGCGCATGGGCGATCACCCTGGCAGCATTGGCAGCCGCAGCTTCAATACCTGTCAGTGGCAACTTGCCGGTAGGTAAATATTCGTTTTGCAGGTCAACAACGATCAGACCGCTGGTTTTCATGATGCTCTCCTGAGACATGGTTCGTGATGTCTTATGTTAACCGTAAGCTGGCAGCCTGAGAAGCCGTGCTCAGACGATATTGGCTATCTGTTGCAGGCTGGCCTGAAGTTTTGCGGCATCATGCAGAGTCTTGGATTCCAGTTGCAGAAAAGCCATGATTCTGGCTCTTAATGTGTGGTAGGCCGCTTCGAAACTGGCATTGATTTCTGCATCCGTGCCCTGCACCCTGGCAGGGTCATCTACCCCCCAATGCGCCCGTACTGCATGCCCCAGATACGCTGGACAGGTTTCTCCTGCAGCATGACTGCATACCGTAATCACGATATCTGGAATCTCGGGCAGATCATCCCATGATTTGCTGTAATACCCCGCTATCGGGATGCCTTCACGTTGCAGAAGTGCAAAGGAGCGAGGATGCACCTTACCTGTGGGCTGGCTGCCGGCACTCATGGCTTGCATGCCTGCTGGCGCCAATGCATTAAAGGTCGCTTCTGCCAGGATAGAGCGGCAGGAGTTGCCAGTACATAGAAACAGGATATTCATTGGTGACTTTCAGCGGTCAGCTGCCCTCGTACCACTGACGACTACGATTAACGATGGCAACCACAGACAGCATGACCGGCACTTCTACCAGCACACCGACCACAGTGGCCAGCGCTGCACCTGAATCAAAGCCGAACAGTGCAATTGCCGTGGCAACGGCCAGCTCAAAGAAATTGGAAGCGCCAATCAACGCAGACGGCGCGGCGACGCAGTGTGCCACCTTGAGCTTTTTATTCAACCAGTATGCCAGCATGGCATTGAAATACACCTGAATGATGATGGGAACAGCCAGCAATGCAATGATAAAGGGCTGTATCAATATCTGTTTTCCCTGAAATCCGAATAATAGAACCAGGGTAAGCAATAATGCAGACAGGGAAACGGGCTGCATGCGTTTGAGCAATACCTCAAGCGCTCCCTGCCGTCTGGACAGTGCCAGCTTGCGTACCAGCTGGCTGATCACAACGGGCACAATAATGAACACCAGCACCGACATAAACAGTGTATTCCATGGCACGGTAATGCTGGACAGGCCAAGCAACAGCGCAACCAGCGGCGCGAAGGCAAACAGCATAATGGCGTCATTCAGTGCTACCTGGGAAAGCGTGAACCTGGGCTCGCCACCGCACAAGCCGCTCCAGACAAACACCATGGCCGTGCATGGTGCAGCCGCCAGCAGAATCAGACCGGCGATATAGCTGTCAATCTGCGCTGCCGGTAACCAGCTGCCAAATGCATGACGGACGAATATCCAGGCCAGCAAGGCCATGGAGAAAGGCTTGACTATCCAGTTGATGAACAATGTCACGCCGATTCCCCGGCTGTGAGCCAGCACGTCCCCCATGGTCCTGAAATCAATTTTCAGCAACATGGGAATAATCATCAGCCATATCAGGATAGCCACAGGCAGATTGACTTCTGCTATCTTGAGACTGGCTGCCCATTGAAAGAAGTCCGGGAAAAGCTGGCCCAATCCGATCCCGACCAGAATGCACCCCAGCACCCACCATGTCAGATTGCGCTCAAAACCGTCTATTTTTACAGGCTGGACTATCGTACTCATTCGCAGCATTTCCCTTTCGCCGGATCGCAAGTCACCGCAGTGATGCAGTGCTGCGTACCCGCACAGCAATTGTCAGTCAGATACGTCAACAGCGCATTCATCGTGTCATAGCTGGCCGAATAATAAATAAACCGGCTGACCTGTCGTGCATGAATCAATCCGGCACGGTTGAGCTCTTTCAGGTGAAAAGATAAAGTGCTTGCCGGAATCTGCAGCCTTTCTCCAATCACACCGGCTGACAAGCCTTCTGCATCTGCCTGGACCAGCGTCCTGAATATCTCCAGGCGTGCCTCCTGGGCAAGAGCGGCAAGCTGCGTGACGGCTGTTCTGGTATCCATGCATTCATATTTCCATAAACATGGAAATAATACAAGCAGCTATCTGTAGCAATGCAATGCAATCGCCTTTTCTGCGGATCAGTGTTTCAGTGATACTGACTGGCCCTGGAGTATCTCCTGTTTATGACACTGTTCAAAAATGACTAAGCGCCTGAACCTCTCTGACGGCCTCTGGCAGTAGATCAGAAACACGCAAAATAGCGCGTTCTGGTTTTTGTGTGAATCGCCAGAAACTTACCGAATAGCTTATTTGTGAAGATAATAAACAGCGCTACCCATTTCCTGAAATAATCTATAAAATCCTTTCGCCCCTCAATGTGAGGATTTGTTAATCCGCTGTCAGCCATCTCAATATCGGAGTTGCGGCAACGTGATCTCATGATGAAAATAAAAACAAGGAATATGAGATGGAAGAAAAGATTTTCTTCAGCCTTGAAGGCGTCAAGGTCAGCAATATGCAGTTCATCGCAAACGAGCATAGCTATCGGCTGCGAGATATTATTTCCGTCAGGCATGGCCTGCTTGAACCGGCTCGCGGTTTTGCAACATTCTGCATGCTGACAGGTGCCTTCCTGTTTATATTCCAGGGTGCATTTATGTTTGTCGGCGGCTTTTCCATTGCCATGGGCATCGCAGCATGGTTATCGGCAAAAACCCGTTATGCGGTCATCATCCAGACCGCTGACGGCGAGCATCAGGCACTCATCAGTGAAAACAGCGAAGATATCAACCGGGTGATTACGGCATTGCACCGCGCAATGATTGAAAGCAGTTAAACCCGGCTGTGGTGGTACACACTTCAGGAGGTTGGCTGTTTAACGTCCATATACATTCTGGCTGCGATAGTTTGGCCCGAAAAACTCTTTCATCAGGAAATCTTCCAGTGCCACACTGTCGGCTGGTCGCGCCGATAGGGTGACCGTACGGCCCAGCCGGTTGGAAATCCAGTCAAAATCACCGTCGTAGTGCTCGCGGATAATCGCAATCATGCGGCGTATCATCACCAGCCGGATATCTTCCCCGGTTTTGGCTTCCACTTCGTAATACTGGGTATTGGCCGAAGTGTAATCATTGACCCAGCCTTTGAAGCTGAAGCTGGCGTTGTACGGATCCATGCGCTTGATCTGGAACAGGCCATTGGTACCGAACTTGAGATTGTTCATGATATTTCTGGTACGACGCTCATCTTCGGATGGCCCGCGCTCTGCCGCTGCGGCGGCATCATTAATCTGCTTGGCCGCCATTTCCTCAGCGTACCTGTCCGTTTGCTTGCGCTTGATCATGCTGGAGAAATCCTCCACCGGTGGCGGGGGTTGCTGTGGTGGTATTTCTGGCGCTGGCTGCTGTTTCGGCTCAGGCAGCTTGAACGCGCTGTTCGGATTCTGCGACTGAATGATCTTTTTCGGCAGCTGAGGTTCCTGCTTAGGCTGCGGACGAGGCTTGGGCTGCGGTTTTGGTTCTGGCACCGGCGGCACTTCCGGCGGCTCCACCGGTTCAGGCAAATTCTTGACCGGTACACCCAGATCCAGCACCACACTGATAGGTGCCTGTGACGGCTCCTTTATGGGTTTGAGCAAATCCAGCAGAAATCCCCAGAACAAAATGGCATGGAAAAGCAGCGAGATGAACAATCCCCACATGAGCCGCGCCGGGATGCGCAATACACGGTCCTTCTGCCTGGGTTTCAGCCAGCCGGGCGTGCTAAAGGGTTCAAATGGGGAAGGTGTTTGCATGAACGGAATGAATCACGAATGAGCGACGCACATGACTATTGTATTTCTTGCCAGAGTTTTTCCAGACGTTTGATCGAGACAGGATAAGGTGTCCTTAATTCCTGCGCAAATAATGATACACGTAACTCCTGCAACTGCCACGCAAAGTCTTGTAACTGTTCTGTGACAGGCAGGCTGGCCTTGCGCAGCTGCTCGACTTTCTGTTGCCTGCGCTGTTCCAGCTGCATAATGGCCTGCGCGTGACGGCTGTCACGCTCCATGCTGGTCGGATATTTATCTATCCGCATGCGTATGGCTTTCAGGTAACGAGGCAAATGCGTTAACTGCTCCCATGCTGTTCTGCTGAAGAAACCGTGATAGACCAGCGCATTCAATTGTTGTTCACATTCGCGTTTGATTTTCTGCGTCACCGGCGTCATTTTCTGCAACTGGGCAGTCAATGTCTGATATTCAGTCGCTATCAATTGTGCCTGTCTGGTCAATGCTTCTGTCACGGCAGGCAAACGGGTGCGCGCCCGTGTTTTCAACTGCATGAATTCAGTATTGCTGCGCGGCAACTCATCCTCGGCAATAAAGGCACGGTCAGCAATCGCTTGCAACATGTCTTCGCGTAGCTGGTCAGGGTTCATGACATTGCGTAACAGCAAGGCATACTGGTTAAAGCCGGGCAGGCTTTTTTCCAGCTGTTTCATTTGCTCCTTGAGTTCAAAGCGCATCAGACGGCATACGCCCTTGCGGTGCGCAGTCGCGGCGGCTTCAGCAGTATCAAACAGTTTGACGGCCACGCTATCGGTATTGTCTTCCAGTGCCGGATAACCGGTTAACTGGCGGCCATCCTTGCTGAAGGTCAGTGTTTGCGGCAAGTCGCCAAAATCCCATTGTTTAAGGCCGGTTTTTTCAATATCCGGTGAACCGCTGCGGAAGGTCAGTTGTGCCGCAGAACCCAGTTGTTTTTTCAGCGCATGCCAGTCGCGGCCCATGCCCAGCTCGCGGCCTTTTTCATCCACCACCCTGAAATTCATCAGGTGATGCACATCCAGCCCGGCCAGGTCAAACTCTTCCGGTTTTAATTTCAAGCCGGTTTTGTGCTGCAGAAACTCGGCCAGCGCTGGCAACAATGCCTGCTGCGCATGCTTTGCCTCCAGAAAGCCGGTCACAAACTCCGGCACCGGCACACATACACGGCGCAAGGTCTTGGGCAAGGCCTTGATCAGCGCGGTCAGCTTGTCACGTATCATGCCTGGCACCAGCCACTCGGTCACAGTCGCATCCAGCTGGTTCAGCAAGGCCAGCGGAATCGTCGCCGTGACGCCATCCAGCACATGACCAGGCTCAAAACGGTATTTGAGCGGCACCGTTTCACCATCTATGCTCATCTGCTCGGGAAACTGTACTTCGGTAATATCACTGGCCCCATGGCGCATCAGCGAATCACGTGTCAGGTACAACACTTTGGGATTGATCTTCTCGGCATCCTGGCGCCACTTCTCAAAAGAAATGCCGTTGAATACCCGGTATTGCTCGCTGACAGGCGGCACCACCTTGTCGTAAAAAGCAAATAGCTGGTGTTCGTTGACCAGTACATCCTGACGACGCGCCTTGTGCTCCAGTGCTTCAACCTCGGCAATCAGGCGGCGGTTAGCTTCCAGGAACGGCGCACGCGTATCAAACTCCATATTCGCCAGCGCTTCGCGGATAAATATTTCGCGCGCTTCAGTCGCATTGACCGGCCCGTAATGTACGCGGCGCTTGGGCACTATGGTCAGGCCATACAGGCTGACACGTTCCCAGGCCACCACTTGTGACTGCTTCCTGTCCCAGCGCGGATCGCTGTAATGACTTTGCGTCAGGTCGCGGCTGCCACCTTCATTGGCAATCGGTTCTATCCAGTCCGGGTCGATTTTAGCCACCACGCGTGCATACAGTTTGGTGGTATCCACCAGCTCGGCCGCCATCACCCATTTCGGACGGCTCTTTCTTAATGCAGAACCGGGCGCAATGGTAAAACGTATCCCGCGCGCACCGGCATAGGTTTCACCATCTCCATCCTTAAAGCCAATATTGCCCAGCAAGCCGGACAACAGGGCACGATGCACCTGCTCGTAGCTGGCTTCCTTGTCACCGGGCTTGAAATCCATTTCGGCCACCATTTCCACCAACTGCGCATGCAGTTCACGCCATTCTTTCAGGCGCAGAAAGGACAGGAAATTCTGGTGGCATTGATTCAGTAATTCGCGGTTGGATTTCTTGTTTTTCAGTGCCTGTCCGTACCAGTCCCACAGTTTGAGATAACTCATGAAATCGGAGTCATCCGCCTTGAATTTGGCGTGTGCCTGATCTGCTGCTTCGCGCTTGTCCATCGGGCGCTCACGCGGGTCCTGTATGCTGAGTACACTGGCAATAATCAGGATCTCGCGCAGACAGCCTTGTTTTTTCGCAGCCAGAATCATGCGCGCCACGCGCGGGTCCAGTGGCAGGCGTGCCATCTGCCGCCCCAGCTCGGTAATTTCGCGCCGTTCAGTTACTGCACCGAGTTCCTGCAACAGCTGGTAACCGTCACTGATCAGGCGTGAGGAAGGTGCTTCAATAAACGGAAACTCAGCCACATCGCCCAGCCGCAAATCAGCCATGCGCAGAATCACACTGGCCAGCGAACTGCGCAGGATTTCAGGGTCGGTGAATGCCGGGCGCTGGTTAAAATCCTCTTCGGAATACAGACGTACACAAATCCCGCTGGACACCCGGCCACAACGCCCTGCCCTCTGTTTGGCCGCTGCCTGCGAGATTTTCTCAATCTGCAACTGCTCCACCTTGGCGCGCGGGCTGTAACGGTTCACACGCGCCAGGCCCGCATCAATCACGTATTTGATACCAGGTACCGTCAGTGAGGTTTCAGCAACGTTAGTGGCCAGCACAATCCGGCGCTGCCCGCCCGGTTTGAAAATACGCTGCTGGTCTTCAATACTCAGGCGCGCAAACAGTGGCAAAATCTCGGCAGATTTGAGTTTTAGCGAACGTCCCTGGTTTTTACGCAAATGGTCGGCGGTATCGCGGATTTCACGCTCACCGGGCAGAAACACCAGGATATCGCCATCGCCCTGCCGTAACAGGTCTTCCGCCGTATCGAGGATGGCATCTTCCATCACCTCCTCTTCGTCATCTTCTTCCAGCCAGCGCGTTTCTGTGCGTGGCGGCTTGCGCTTGATGCCCATCAGGTCCTGCGCAAAACGGTCTATATCGTCCAGGCCATCATCAACCGGTACTTCCACCGCCACCATGGTGGTTTTATTACCCAACGGACGGTAACGGATTTCAA
>CBIMYT010000008.1:0-101887 GCA_966248215.1 uncultured Methylophilus sp.
TTAAGCACTTGAGTGAATCGCCCAAAAATTCCAATTTTTTCATACTTAATTATATCAAAACCAATATAAATTAAAAGAGGGTGTGACCAAGTTGGATTCCTGCTCGATTCAGCCGATCTCTCAACGGGATTTGAGGCTTTTTCTCTGCTGACCGTGGTGGCAACTTTTCTTTTTCTCGCGCAGCTGCGGCACGTCGGCGCTCTTCGGCAATCGCAAGGCCAACGGTCGGGACGAATGCGCCCTCTTCCAATTTTTTCACTAGATGAACGGCCAACGACATTGCCGATGTTCTGATTTTTTTGGTTTTGGCCAAACCAGCAACTTCGTCAAGAATGGCCTGGGCCTGGCCAGAGTCCAGATCTGCGAAGAACGTTTTCAACGCATCAACTTCCGGGGGGGCGAAGATTTTGGGAAAATTTAAATTTTTTTCACCCTTGCTTTTGTGGTGGTGGTTTTTTGTGTTTTTGTGTTTTTGTAAACTTATTTTTTGTAGGGGGCGAATTTCCGGCGATGGTTTTTCCGCAGGCGGATTTTCCACAGGCGGAAAATCCGCCTGTGGTGGAGATGTCGTCAAATCAGGCTCTTCGCTCAAAAACCAAACGGTTCGAATGAATTTTCCATGTTCCCGCTCCCGCAAAATTTGCAGATAGCCTTCCTCCTGAAGTTCTTTGACAATCGACCTAACCGCGTCTCTGCCGCAACCATGTTTCCCTTTTGATTTTCCTTTGTTTTGAAGATGTTCCATGTTTAGTCGCCAGTCTGGCGGCAAGGACAGCAAATAGGCCAACATGCCCAAGGCTTTGAATGACAGATTGCTTTCTTGGAGGAGTTGGTTTGAAAGATTCGTGAATCTGTTCGCACATTTTTTTCGAACAATAAAATCTTTCATTCGACACCCCGCTTTGCCATCTGGGAGGCCTTTGTGGGCCGTCCGCGTCGAGTTTTTTGAGAGGGCTGACTCTCGGCCCTCAAACCTTCAATGAAATTCGCCAGATCTTCAACATGAATGAGTCGCCTGGACCCGCTCAAAACGCTCGGAATTGGAAAAGTGCCCTTAGAAAGCTGATTTCTGGCGGACTGTTCCTGAAAACCGACAGAAGCCACTGCGTCAACAAAAGGAATCAAAATTTGCCCATTGAATTTTGCCAAAAGCAAATTCAGGGTGCTGGAGTTTTTTTTGTGCATTTTGCTCTCCACGGCTGCAAAAATTGCAGCCGCTTAAATTCTAGAATGCAGCTTTAGCTGCTCAGATTAGAATTTGAGAGCCAGGCGAGGAACGCCAGGAATTGGCGTAAAGAAACTTTCAGGAAGAGACTCTTCGTGAAGGCTAATTTTTGAATCAAGCTGGACGCCCACTTTGAGCGGCGCGATTTCCTTCGCGACAACTTTGAAGAAAAAAGCAGCAACAACTGAAATCAGACGAGCGAAAATTGAAGAAACAATCAGACTGATTGAAAAAATGATCATCAAAGACGATGTCGTAATGAGGGCAAGGCAAAAAACAACCAAAGCACCGACAGCAAAATAGCGAGAATGTCTTTTGCCATTCTCAGCCATCCTTCTGCTGAATTGATCAATTTTCCCATGCTGATTCATGGAGAAAAAATATACCTTTGGCTACCCATTTTGTCAAATGACAACCTGGTCAAATTTGGTCAAAAAATAAGGGATTTTTTCGGTAGGTCAAAGTATAATTGAATATACCAATATATACTAAGTCATTGATTTTATTTGGTGCGAAAGGAGAGACTCGAACTCTCACGCCTCGCGGCGCTGGAACCTAAATCCAGTGCGTCTACCAATTCCGCCACTTTCGCATAATTGCCAGCGAGCGCCGACAATTGGCCATTATAGCAGCATTCAGCCACGGCCGACAAACTATATGACATCACATTGACAAGCCGGGCATTCGACTGCAAGATGCGAAATTGATTATCATAAATTAAGTTTAGTACACAGGACAGGGATATGCATTCAGCCGAAGAAAACATGCTTAGGTCAGAACTTGAGCTTTTGATGAGAGAGCGCGAAGTTCTGCTCAAGATCACAGGCGTGGCCGCCGGTCTGATCGCAGAGTTGAATACCACAGACCTGCCTATTCGCACAGTGGAGGCGGCTGATTTACTGGCAACATCCATCAACCAGTTGCCGGAAGAGCTGTTGCAAGACGCGCTGGACGCCGTTAACGCAACAATTGTCGAATAATCTTCTCCGGACTGCCCCCTTTGGCTAGTCTGTCGGTCAGCCTGATGCGCACGCTGATTTGCCTTTCTCCCCTGCTGCTTTCTGCCTGCGGCGTTATGTACCAGACGCAGCCTATCCAGCAACAACAGAATATTGATGTCATTGAGCAAGCGGCACCCAGCCAGGATGGCTTCAGGGAGTTTGTACAAACACAGTATCCGCAAACTGCATGGCCCTTCCAGTCCTGGGATATAGACAGACTGACATTGTCAGCGCTGTATTTCCATCCGGCGCTCAAAGTAGCCAAATCAGATTATGCTGTCGCACTGGCAGGCATCACGGCAGCCGGATTGCGCCCCCAGATCGGGTTAAACGGCCAACTGGATAAAAGCAATCAGGCCAATGATGATATCAGCCCCTGGGCCTACGGCTTGCAAGTGGATATTCCTGTTATCACGGCCAATAAACGCCAGATCAATATTGATATTGCCAAGCATCAGGCAGACATTGCAAAAATATTGATTTCGGAAACGGCGTGGATGTTAAGGCAGCAATTGAGCCTGGATCTTATCATGCTGGCGGAGCAGCAAGCATTGCATGCCAGCCTTTCGAAACTGCAGCAGGCCCAGGCCAATCTGTTAAACGCCTATCAAAAGCGGCTGGATATTGGCGTTGCCGGCAAGTCTGATGTCTTACCTATCCGTCTGCAGCATGACCAGTCTGCATGGCAACTCCAGCAACTGACCTTGCAAATCAGGCAGACAGAGCAAAAAATCCTGCATGATGCCGGCTTGACCAACCAGAATAATGCCAGGCTAAATATTGCCCCCATCAATCTCTCACAGGTTTTAAAAGCCAGATTTGATGAGCCACAAGCTTACCAGGATGCTAAAACCATACAGCATTATGCGCTGACCAACCGCATGGATATCCAGCGCGGCCTAGCACAATATGCTAAAGCTGAATCCCAACTCAGACTTGCAATGGCCAAACGCTATCCGGACTTTTCAATAAGCCCGGGTATCCTGTATGAATACGGAGACAAGATATGGTCATTGGGAATTGGCAGCATGTTAAATTTGCTCAACAAGTCATCAGACCTGTGGGCGCACGCTGAAGCGCTGCGCCAGAACGAAGCCACCCGCTTTTATGCCTTGCAGCATCAAGTGATTCAGCTGTCAGAACAAGCCTATTTGAAATATCGTGATGCCGCTAATCTGCTGATTACCATGACACATGCTTATACCCAGCAATCCCGCCGCAAACAGCAGCTTGAAAGCCAATGGCATAAAGGCCTGATTGATAAAACAGAATATCTGCAAACAGAAATACAGTTTTATGCTGCTCAGCAACGCCTGGTGGTTCAACAGGCAAATGTACTGAGGGCATTGCAGGAAATAGAAAATGTCATGCAAAGACCCATATTGCTTTCACAGCAAAATGCGACATTTGCCATTCAAAAACAAGAGGCGCCAGCACAATGAATAAAAAAGCACTCTGGATCATCGGGGCACAGATTGTACTTATCATCGCCTTAATCTGGGCCGTGGTACTCGTTGGTCACGACGAATATGAATCCCTGCACGATGACGACGAAGAGGAAATTGAAAGTCAAACACGTGTCATTGAGCAAGATGGCTTGTCTGTTGTGCAGTTGAATCTTGCCACCCAGCAAAATAGCGGCATCAGCGTACAAGCACTTAAACCTTATGATTACCATGGCAATATCAAGGTTCTGGGCACGATTGTATCTATTCAGACGCTGGTTGACTACAACAGCCAATATCAGGCGTTGAAAACCCAGTTAGCCATTGCAGAAAGCCTGCTGCCTAATCATCAGCTTCAATATCAGCGCTATAAACAGCTGAATGAAGATGATAAAAACATTTCTGACAAGGCAGTGCAGGAAGCACAAACTTTGTTGATTAATAACCAAACGCAAATCAAATCCACGCAGGCGCAACTCAAAGCTTTAAACGATACCATCGTGGCACAATGGGGCAAACCGCTGGCAACCCTGATTACACAGAACCCCGCTTCCGGACCCCTGCATGACTTAATTACACAAAAGAAAGTGCTGGTCCAGGCGAGCTTCCCGCTGAACTTTAAAGAACCGGAAGCCAACTCTGCCATTTTTGTTTCCCCGATACAGGATGAAGTGAAACCCGTTCGGGCAGAATATGTTTCCCAGTCAATTCAGACAGATATCAGCAACATCGGCAAGACCTATTTTTACAGCGCACCAGCGGACTTTTTGCGTGTAGGCATGCGGGTGAATGTCGTCCCGGCACAATCTTCCTCCGTGATTAAAGGTGTATTTGTCCCGAATCAGGCCATCGTCTGGCATGGCGGCATGGCCTGGATTTACGTTAGAACAAAACCGGACATGTTTCTGCGCAAACCGGTTGCTTCAGAAATTGAGCTCGATAACGGCTGGTTTGATAGTACCTTGCGCCCCGGTACTGAAGTCGTCACGCAAGGCGCACAGCTTTTACTCTCGGAAGAATTTAAATTCCAGATTAAAAATGAAAACGACGATTAAGTTGCGGCTAATAACAGATTAAGAAAGAGCAATCAGCATGATGTCGGTACTGGTCAGATTCGCGATTCGTTTTTACGGCGTCATCATCGGCCTCGCAATCCTTATGCTGGTCTATGGCTCCTATAGCCTGACCCAGAGCGACCTTAACGTTTTTCCTGAATTTGCACCCACGCAGATCGTCATTCAAACAGAATCTCCCGGCCTGTCCGCCAGCCTGGTGGAAAAACTGGTCACGCAACCAATAGAAAATACTATTTCCGGTGCAATCGGAATCAAAAGCCTGCGCTCGCAATCCATCCCTGGATTGTCCATTATCACGGTAATCTTCCAGGACAAGTCTGATATTTACCGCAACCGGCAAATTGTCGCCGAGCACCTGAATATGCTGGGTAACCAGCTACCGCCGGGAATCGTGCCCAACATTACGCCGTTAACCTCCTCTGCCAGTAGCGTATTGGGATTGGGGGTTACTTCGAAAAAGCTAGACTTGATGCAGCTACGCACGCTGGTCGACTGGCATCTGACCCCTCACCTGATGGCCGTTCCCGGTGTGGCGGATATCAACGTCTTTGGTGGCGAAGTACGCCAGTTCCAGATCAAAATTGATCCGCAAAAACTGATGCTTTACCAGTTGAATGTACAGGACGTCGTGAATGCTGCCAATCGCGCCACCGGTGTACGTGGCGCCGGATATATTCAAAATGACAATCAGCGCATTATTCTGAATAGCCAGGGCCAGACCACCACGCCGCAACAACTGGCCAATATCACGCTGATCCGCAAGTTGGGCCGCACTATCCGCATTAGCGATGTTGCCGAAGTGGTTGAAGGATCGGCCCCCTCTATCAGCGCGGCTGCCATTAACGGCGTTCCTGGTGTTTATCTGTCTGTTCAGGGCCAGCTGGGCGCCAACACCTACGCACTGACCAAGCTACTGGAGCAAAGACTGGAAGAAATCAAGCCAAGCCTGACCGGTCAGCAGGTCACTCTGCATGAAGGCCTGTTCCGTCCCGCCAACTTTATTGAAACAGCCATCGAAAGCCTGCGAACCGATATCCTGATCGGTTCAATCCTGGTGATCGCAGTTTTGTTTGTTTTCCTGTTCAATGCGCGCACAGCCGTCATTTCTGCCACGGCCATTCCACTTTCCCTGCTCTCTGCCATTGTTGTCTTGTACCAGTTTGGTGTCGGGCTGAACATCATGGTGCTAGGCGGATTGGCAATTGCACTGGGAGAAGTGGTGGATGATGCCATTATTGATACCGAAAATATTTTTCGCCGCTTGCGTGAAAACAGGCAACTTGCCCAACCGCTACCCACTTCCAGGGTCGTATTCGAGGCCTCCATGGAAGTGCGGAGTTCCGTCGTTTATGCCACTATTATCGTGGCGCTGGTGTTTTTACCCCTAATCACGTTGTCTGGTGTGGCCGGCAAACTGTTTGCACCACTGGCGTATGCCTATATTACCGCTATCCTTGCTTCTCTCGTAGTGGCGCTGACGCTGACGCCGGCTTTATGTTATGCCTTGCTTGGCAAGGCACGGCTGGATAACCAGGAGTCTCCGCTGTTGCACTGGCTCAAGCAAAAATACGTCAGGATACTGCAACAGATCGAGCGACGTTACCAGCTAATACTGGTCACCAGTTTTGTCTGTATTGCTCTGGGACTGGCTTTGCTACCGTTATTCAGAAGCCAGTTTATTCCAGCCTTGCATGAAGGGCACTTCATTCTGCACATGACTACCCTGCCGGGGACCTCTGAAGTGCAGTCACTGAAGCTCGGCAATCAGGTCACCAAGGTGCTGCTGCAAATTCCTGGCGTAAAATCCGTGGCGCAATGGGTGGGTCGCGCTCCGAATGCCGCAGATACTTTCGGAACACATTACAGCGAATTTGAAGTCGAAATTGGCACACTTTCCGGCGAGGAACAGGATCGCATCCTGCACGATATCCGGGAAGAGCTTGCCGGTGAAGTGGAAGATACGGATGGTGACGGCAAAGTGGAGCTGGGCTTTATTGGCGCCACTTTCGCTATTAATACTTTTTTAACCGAGCGTATTGAAGAAACCATCTCCGGCTATGCGGCCAGCCTGGTGGTCAATATTTATGGTCAGGATCTGGATGCACTGGACAAGGACGCGCAGAAAGTTGCCAATATGCTGGGCAGTATCCGTGGCGTACGCGACGTGATGGTGCAATCGCCACCCGAAACACCTGAAATTGCAATCCGGCTCAAACAGGAAAAGCTCTCCTTATGGGGATTGCATCCGGCGGATGTGCTGGATACGGTAAAAGCCAGTTATGAAGGCGTTCCAGTCAACCATGTGTATATGGGAAACCGATCCATTGGGGTCAGTGTGCTGCTGAATGACGATCATCGTGACGATATTGCGGATATGCGCAACATCCCGATTTTCAATCCGGAAGGCCAGATGCTGAAACTGTCTGATGTGGCCTATATCTCCCAGGAAGGCGGCCGCTCCAAAATTCTGCACCAGGGCGCCAAGCGCATCCAGACCATTACGGCCAATATTGCCGGGCGCGACCAGGCAGCCGCATTGCGTGATATCCGGAAAACTCTGCGACAGAAACTGGCCCTGCATCCGGGCAACTACATGGAATTCACCGGAGAGGCTGAAGCCAATGCCCAGTCACGTCAGGATTTGATTGTGCACTCGCTGGTAGCAGGCGTGGCTATTTTCCTGATGCTTTATATTGCCTTTGGCAGCCTGAGAAACCTGATGCTCACCTTTGCCAACCTGCCCTTTGCACTGATTGGTGGCGTGATTGCAACATTCTTTGTCGGTGGCTGGATTTCCGTAGGTACGCTGGTCGGCTTTGTCACCCTGTTCGGGATTACCCTGCGTAACTCGATTATGATGGTGTCACACTTTCAGCACCTGGTGGACAAGGAAGGTTGCGAGTGGAACCTGCAAACCTGTATTCGCGGCGCCTCTGAGCGCTTGCCATCCGTACTGATGACTGCACTGGTCACAGCGCTTGGCTTGCTGCCTTTGGCCATAGGCAGTGGCGAACCGGGACGTGAGATTGAAGGACCGATGGCAACCATCATTGTCGGTGGCCTGATTTCTTCCACCATCCTGAATTTACTGATTTTGCCGACCATCATGCTGCATTTCGGCAAGTTTGAGAAAAACGTGGTCTTCGAGACTACTGAATCAGACCATCGGTAAGCGCCTGTTCATCCAGGCCGTTTTGAAACAGCGTGTGCCGGCGCTCATGCACGACCCACGAGCGGAAGCCGGATTGTGGCAGAACTTTCGATAAACCGGCATCGACAATATTCATGGCCTGTAAATCTGCTAACGGATATAGCGGTTGCGCTTGCAGCAACCGCTCATCCGATTTCACCAGTACCAAGTGACTGGCCTCAAGCTGGCCAGCCAGCCAGGCCGCCAGGCTGTCAGAAGTGGTTTCCCAGCTTTCTGTCAGCGCAGTCTCTCCCCATAATGCCGGATTAAGCGCCATTTCACTCGGTAACCAGACCAGCCCCCGATGTTGCCATCCACGTTCCGCAATTTCCAGGGGGTTACGTACCAGCGTCAACGCAGGCGCCATGGCGACAAAACTGCGCGCCATCTGATCCATGGCATAAATCGCCAGAGCATGTGCATGACTATCATCAAGATGGCCATCCGGTAAATCTGCACGGATCTTCTGGAATTCGCGCACGGCGTCGGCATATACACCGCCGCCGGGCACAATAATCACTTTGCCATCCCCCCAGCGAGCGACCAGTTGCAGCCATTTCAACAGGCTGCCATGGCGTGTCACGCTTCCACCCAGCTTGATCACCCACATGTATTCTTCCCGAAAATGAAATTAGGTTCTAAATTGTGCAACCAGTTTCAGAAATTGGGAAGCTTTATCCAGCGTTTCCTGATATTCCTTGTCACAATCCGAGTCAGCTACCACGCCCCCTCCGGCAAAAAAGGTCATGGTCTGGTCACAAACCACCGCAGTACGGATCGCAATATTGGTATCCATGCTGCCATCAAAACCGATATAGCCTATGCTGCCACAATAGATACCCCGCCTGTGCGGCTCCAGTTCCTCAATAATTTCCATCGCCCGCAGCTTGGGAGCACCAGTGATAGAGCCTCCCGGAAAGCATCCGCGTAGCAAATCCAGTGCATGATAACCACTGGCCAGCACACCGCGCACAATGCTGACCAGGTGATGCACGTTGGTAAAGCGCTGCAAGCGGAACAAGGCATCCACTTTCACCGAGCCGACCTCACATACCTTGCCTATATCATTGCGCAGCAAATCGACAATCATCAGGTTCTCGGCCCTGTCTTTGAGACTATTGGCCAATGACTGGGCTTCTTGCGCATCTCTCAAAACATCTGCATGTCTTGGTCGCGTGCCCTTGATTGGCCGCGTCTCGACTTTATGATCAGTCACCTGCAGGAAACGTTCAGGTGACATGGAAAGCACTTCAACCGGCATGCCCTTCCCGTCATCGACTTGCAGATAGGCCATAAAAGGTGCTTTGCTGAGCTGGCGGAACTGATCATAGGCCTGCCATGTGTCGCCGCTTACCTTGACGGCCATACGCTGGGCGAGATTGATCTGGTAACAATCGCCGGCACGGATATAGTTTTTTACTTTGCCAAATGCCTGTGCATAGCTTGCCTTATCCATATTGTGCTGGATATCGCCATGCACCCGGAATGCCTGCTTCTCCGGAACCTGTCGCTTTTGCAGCAATTGCTGATGCAAGTCTTGCAGGAACTGGCCGGATATAAACTGCCTGTGCGAAACCAGCTGGCAGCGTTGCATATGGTGATCGACCACAATCGCCCAGTCATAAATGCCCACCATTAATTCCGGTAATGGCATTTCACTGGCAGCGATTTCCGGCAAGGTTTCTATGCTACGGCCCAGGTCATAAGAAAAATAACCCAGCGCGCCGCCGGCAAACGGGATATCCGCTACACGCGCAACTGCATGTGCTTGCAGCCAGCGCTTGATCATTGTAAAAGGGTCTTCCTTGCTACGCTCTATCGTCTGCTGCGTATGCACTTCCGTATCCGGGCGGCGGTGGATAATTCTGGCAACAGGCTCTGCCACCACAATATCAAACCTGGCCCCCAGGCCAGCTTCCTCATCTACGGCAATTTGTTTTTCTACCTCGTCTACCCGGCCGCTTTCAAGCAGCATAGGCCATGACAAATGCCTGACCTGCGCCAGCCAGTGAGCGCCTTCAGCATACGGTAATGCCAGTTGTATCAATGCCATGTTTGCCATAACCTCGCGACGGCGTAAGCTGGAAAACAGACTTCTGCATCGTCTTTTAACTGTGGTTGAGCCGCTGTCATCCAGGCAGAAGCCGGAATATATGGCAGATTTAAAACCTGTGCCAGTTCAGGTAGCAGAAAGCTGCCCGCACCTAGTCCGGTGATTGCTTCGGGTTGCACATGATGCTGTGCCAGGGTGGACCGGATGGCATGCAGCAGGCATGACATTTGTCTCTGCCTGAAAGCCTGCGCCAGAGAGTGCCATTCCGCTGTGTCTGCATCTTGCAGATCATGTCCGACCATACGTGCCAGACGGCGCATACTGGCGTTTATGGAGCGATCCTGTCCATCGGCAGTGTCTGCCAGGTCATAATGCTGAGGTAACTCTCCCAGCACGCGGTAAACGTCGGCAGTGGTAGCAAAATATTCTGCCGCGATATGACGGGGCTGTTGACACCATTCAATATAAGGGCCCAGCGCCATGAGCGGCGTTCGCACCACACCGCTATAGAACAAGCCATGCTGCTGCATGCGTGCTGCATCTGTCCAGCCCGGGGCAATCACCTGCTGCTTTTCACACAAAGTGATATCGGTCGTCGTACTGCCAATATCCACCACCAGCATTGCCGACTCATGGTGCATGGCCAGGCATTGCACCGACGCATGCCAGTTCATGGACGCAATCCCGCTTTCGTGACCACTGGCTGTGGCGGTAAACTCCGCTCCGCGAGCTGGCGTAGCCATGTAAAACACGGCATCAGGCAGATGCCTGCAGACTGTTTCCGCAATCGCATGCACGCCTTGCGCCCGGTGCTCAAACAAATCCACCAGTTCACCGGTCATGGTCACGGCATGTGAGCAGTCTGCCGGCTGCAACTGCCACTGTTGCAACACTTCACTCAATGCGGACTCCAGCAAATGCAGGCCTTTCCATAATGCGCAGGCCTGCTGTGAAACGCGGATAATATGGCCCTGCGCGTCCAGCATCACTGCTTTGACATGCGCACCGCCAATATCCCAACCAATCACACACTGATTCATATTACTTGCTTCTCGTTCAATTCAGGGAGCGCTGCCATTAAATCAAGTGTCAGCGAAGATTGTGCAGTCACCGCTGCCAATCTGTTATTCAGTACGACATCCAGTATCATGCGGGCAGGATTTTCTTTCATTAATCCGGAGAGTTCAGCATAGGGCGTGGTCAGGCGAGGATTAATTTCTACCAGCAGCAGCTCATGTTCACCGCTCAAACTTTCCGTCAGAATCAGGTCCGCGCCCCAGTAACCGGTCAATCCCGGTATCGCCTTGTGTATCTTCTCCGCCATGTTCTGCATCAAAGGTAAATACTCGAGAGCCTGATTAATCCCGACTCCCTTGAATTGAAATTTTCCCTTCTCTATCACTATCCCTTGCTGGTGTCCGGCAATCACCCTGGCCTGGTCATGAGTAGACAGTACGGACATGCTTAACGCCTGACCTGTAATATAAGGCTGCAATAACAGCTTGTGATAAAGAGAATTGTTTTCGGATTCTATTTTACTTTTAAATTCAATTAATTCTGAATTACTTTTAAAGTAATAGGTAAATTCACACCCTGCCCCGTCATCCGGTTTGACCACGAATCCTGATGCTGCAGATATTCGCCATGGCAACGGTGCATCGGGTAAAAATTGCCGCAACTGGATATGCGGAAGCACAGAAATGCCTGCCTGACGGCAAATATCCGCCATCAGCGATTTGGAACTTGCTAACCGGATAGCCTCACCCGAACAGCCTATCCACAGCTTGCCAGCCTCCTCTGCCAATTGCTGCATGCGTGACAGAATGCCATCCGTCTCAGGCGCAATCACCCAGCAGGCATCCACTTCTTTGTCAGCCAGTTGCTGGCGCCAGATCGCAAACACATCATCGGCAGGTGCGACAGGCAGGCTATGCGCATGTGCTGGCGGCGACACCCGGATATCATGGCTGGTGATACAATCAATGTTCAGACAAGACAAGTCAGTCAGCAGGGCATTCCGCATCAGCAGGCCTTCCTGCAACAGGCTGGCTGGTAACGATTCGGATGCCAGGCCACCAGCGCTGACAAACTCACATACCCAGATTTTCAAGCGAGATTTATTTTGCATATTATTCCCGTTATCGACTTGATGCATGGCCAGGTCGTACAAGCCATACAGGGGCAACGTCAGCTTTACCGCCCGATTCAATCACAATTGACGGAAAGCCATGCCCTGCTCGATATCGTGGCTGCTATTTTACAAGTTTATCCCTTTGACTGCGTGTATATTGCCGATTTAAATGCAATTACCCGCGATACCGCTTATCCGCATCACAGAGCGCTGATTGCACAGGCCATGCAAGCCGTTCCGCAATTACACTGGTGGGTAGATGCTGCCATACAGCACGTAGAGGACTTGCAGGCGTGGCAACAGATTGGTGCCATGCCCATCATTGCGAGTGAGGGATTAAAGGATATCGAGACTTATCATCGCTTGAAACAATACGCACCAGAGGCAGTGTTATCGCTGGATTTTTTTGCAGACGGCTATCGCGGCCCGGTTGAATTACTGAATGATCCAGACCTCTGGCCAGCCAGCACCATTTTAATGAGCCTGCCCGCGGTCGGTGCCAACAGAGGGCCGGATTTATCATTACTGAAACAGATGCAGCAACAAGCGCCGCTAAAACAGTTTTATGCCGCCGGTGGTGTGCGTCATCCTGACGACATTTCCGCACTGCAACAGGCCAATGCTGCTGGCGTTCTGGTAGCCAGTGCCTTGCATCAACGACAATTAACCGGTGAAGCACTGCGAGGCATTCAGTAGCCAACTGCCCATGCAATAAAAAACCGGCCAATGGCCGGTTTTTCTTTACAAGCCTAAGCTTATTCCAGGTTTGCGTGCAATGCGCGCATACCTTCTTCTGTCAGGCCTTTGGCGTGGATCAGCTCGGAAATCGCGCCTTCCAGGAATACCAGTGTAGACAGTTCAAACTGGCCGCCCATAGGCATACCTTTCACCAGCGGGAAGCTGTCATCCTGACCGATCTGGATCACCAGGTCAGCCACGTCTGCCATTGCAGAGCTTTTCTTCATGGAGATCACGACAAGTTTGGCGCCCACTTCTTTGGCTTTTTTCACGAATGGCAACAGGGTTGCTGTACCGCCGGAACCTGAAACCAGTACCAGCAAGTCACCTTTTTTGATCGCTGGCGTAACCACTTCACCAATCATGTACACGCTATAGCCAGAGTGCACCAAACGCATGGCAAAGAAACGGGATACCAGCAATGAACGGCCAGCACCACCGATAAATGTAGAACCTGCTTCATCCACCAGTTTCAGCAATTCAGCCGCTTTTGACTTGTCAGTGACGTCCAGAATACGCTTCAGGTTGTCCAGAATAAATTGTTGATGATCCATTTTTCAATCCTGTATAAACAAAATAATGAATAAAAAACCCGACACATTGCTGGGTCGGGTTTTTTGTTTCGCTGATCAATAATTACTTATTGATGCTTAAATGAATTAAGCGTGAGCGATAGCAGTGATTTCTGCAGCAGCAGCAGCTGGGTCAGCAGCACCGTAGATAGCAGCGCCAGCAACGATGATGGAAGCACCAGCGTCACGAACTTGAGCAGCTGTAGCAGCTTTAACGCCACCAGCAACAGAGATTTCAACACCCAGGTTCAAACCGGCAACAGCAGCCAGGTCAGCAAATGGAGTCTGACCAGCAGCTTGTTGGTCCAAACCAGTGTGGATACCGATGATGTGTGCGCCAGCAGCAGCAACTTCTTTAGTACGAGCAACTTTGTCTTCAACGCTGATCAGGTCAACTTGAGCTTTTTTGCCGTATTTGTTAGCAGCTTTGATCACGCCTTTGATTGTACCGATGTCGGATACGCCCAATACTACGCAGATGTCAGCACCTGCTTTGTAGAATGGCTCAGACTCGTACTCACCAGCGTCCATAGTTTTCAGGTCAACCAGGATTTTGTTGTTTGGGAATTTAGCGCGCAGAGTTTCCAGCAATTTGATACCGTTGTGCTTGATGCATGGTGTACCGATTTCCAGAATGTCAACGTGTGGAGCAACTTTTTCTGCCAAAGCAACAGTTGCGTCGAAATCCAATGAGTCTAATGCCATTTGAGTTAATGCCATGTTTTTCTCCAAAAATTTTAAAGTTTCTAAATGCTATTTCTAGCGTACTACCAATTCAAGCTGGTCGCTCATAGTAAGCTGGCAGCCAAAATAAGTCAATGTTGCAGGCCAAATTATGCCTGACTCAAAACTGAAGAACTGGCAGGTTCTGCCAGTTCTTTCTATCATCTCACAGAGATATTACAGTTTTGCGGCTAATGCATCTTCCAGTTTTTTCTGGTCAGCCACGAAACCGCGGATACCTTCAGCCAGTTTCTCTGTTGCCATAGGATCCTGGTTCAGTTCGAAACGGAACTCTTCCTCTGTCATCTTGGCTGGCACTTCTTTGGTTTTGCCGCCGTCTTTCAATACTTGTGCCAGAGTGCCTTCAGTTGCAGCCAGCTCTTGCAGCAGGTTTGGAGAAACAGTCAGGCGGTCACAACCAGCCAGGGCAATCAGTTCGCCGGTGTTGCGGAAAGAAGCACCCATCACCACGGTTTTGTAACCGTGTTCTTTGTAGTATTTGTAGATGGCACGTACGGAAACCACACCTGGGTCTGTTTCCTGTGTGTACTCAGTACCTGGGTTTTTCGCTTTGTACCAGTCCAGGATTCGGCCCACAAATGGGGAGATCAGGAATACGCCAGCTTCAGCACAAGCACGTGCCTGACCGAAACCGAACAGCAATGTCAGGTTACACTGGATGCCTTCTTTTTCCAGTTGCTCGCCGGCCTTGATACCTTCCCAGGTAGAAGCCAGCTTGATCAGTACGCGGTCTTTGCTGATGCCGGACTCTTCGTACAGTTTGATCAGTTTACGGCCTTTGGCAACCATCGCATCGATATTGAAGGACAGACGTGCATCCACTTCTGTAGAAATACGGCCTGGTACCACTTTAGTGATTTCAGCACCAATCAGTACTGCCAGTTTGTCAGCAGCGTTTTCGATTTGCTGCTCTTTGTTACCGCCTTGCGCTTTAGCATAGGCAATCGCTGTCTCGATCAGAGGTGCGTACTCTGGAATCTGGCTGGCTTTCAACACCAGAGAAGGGTTGGTTGTTGCGTCAACGGGTTTAACGCTTTTAATGGCCTCGACGTCACCGGTATCGGCCACGATGGTGGTCATTGCTTTCAACTGATCTAATAAGTTTGCCATTCGTTTGCTCCTAAAAATGCAAGTATTGTTTACGTATCGTTATACATAGAAAACTCAAGCATTATAACTGAATTTATGCGTTAGTTAAGGGCTGCTACATCGCTGTTTTCATCCCCCGTCACTCCGCCCCGGCCGACAGTAAACGGTTTTATTGATTAAAATCAATCAATTGTTAGCGACAAATCAGCCACGCACTCCCTCGCAGGCTTTTCATTACCCCCCTTTTCGGGCACAATCCCTCTTTTTTTGCACGTGATTAATCAAGTTTGAGATATGGGTTCCGTCACCTCTTTAAACAAAGAAAAAAACCAGGCTCGCTTTGCACAATTACCTGTTGACTGGTATCTCAATCCGGACATTTATGCGCTGGAGCAAGCGCATCTGTTTTCCCTGTTACCGCAATATGTGGGTCATGAACTGATGACACCCAATGCCGGCGACTATCACGTGCTGGACTGGATGCATCATGCCATGGCGCTGGTGAACCAGCATGGTGAACCTCAATTGATCAGTAACATCTGCCGCCATCGCCAGGCAGTGATGTTATCTGGCCAGGGCAATACGCAGCATATCGTCTGCCCGCTGCATCGCTGGACCTATGATTTAAATGGCCGGTTAGCCGGTGCACCTCATTTTGAGCAGACCCCTTGCCTGCACCTGGAAAAAAAATCGCTCAGCAACTGGCAGGGCCTGCTGTTCAACTCATCATCCACATCTGCTAAATCTGGCACGCCCGGCAAATCCAGAACACCTTCGATTGCAGAGACCTTGAAGCGACTGGGGTGCAGACAGGACTTTGATTTCACTGGCTATTATTTTGACCAGGCGATTGTGGATCACTATGATTTCAACTGGAAAACCTTTATCGAGGTCTACCTGGAGGACTATCATGTCGGTCCCTTCCACCCCGGCCTGAACCAGTTTGTCGACTGCGGCGAACTGAGCTGGGAATTCGGTGAGCATTACAGCGTGCAGACTGTCGGCTACAAACCTCTGCCAGAATATAGCCTGTCACCGGCATACAAAAACTGGCAACAGGCCGTGACTGATTACCAGCAAGGCACGCCTCCAAAATACGGCGCCATCTGGTTTGTGCTCTACCCTTGCCTGATGATTGAATGGTATCCCAACGTACTGGTGGTATCCCATATCATCCCGACCGGCATAGAGTCGTGTAAAAATGTAGTCGAATTCTATTACCCGGAAGATATTGCCCTGTTTGAACGCGAATACGTCAAAGCACAACAGGCTGCTTATTTTGAAACGGCTGTTGAAGACAAGGAAATCTGCCAGCGCATGCACGATGGCCGCAAAGCGCTATACCTGGCTGGCAAGGATGAACGTGGCCCTTATCAGCACCCCATGGAAACCGGGCTGGAACACTTTCATCGCTGGTATCGCACACAACTGGAATCTCATCTGCCAGCAAACGCTGTGCGCTAATTTCTGTATTTCATTTTGCTTTCATTTTCACATCCCAGACACTGGAAGTTAGGCAGCTTGTGGATGCTGGTCGCCGGCATCGGTTTTGCCATCATGGGGGCGCTGGTTAAAACCGGCGCCCAGCATTTCAATAGCACGGAACTGGTGTTTTACCGCTCCGTATTTGGTTTTATCTCGATTGCTGTCATGGTGTACTGGCAAGGCAAACCTCTCAAAAGCCCGCTCATGCGCAAGCAAATGAGCCGCGCATTTGCGGGTTTTATTGCCCTGCTCATGTTTTTCTATGCCATTGCGCACCTCCCTTTGGCCACGGCAATCACCTTAAACTACACTTCTCCCATGTTTCTGGCCTTGCTGTCGCCGTGGTTGCTGGCCAGCGAACAATCGCTGTCACGCTGGCAACAGGGCATCCTGAACCTGTGCGTGGTTGCCGGGTTTATCGGCATAACCTTGCTTCTGCACCCGAGATGGGAGGCTGATTTATGGCTGGCTGGCACGGTAGGACTGCTGTCCGGACTGGGCGCTGCGCTGGCATATGCACACGTCAAACAGCTGGGGGCAGCTGGCGAACCCGACTGGCGCACCGTATTTTATTTCACGCTGGTTTGCAGTGTTGCCAGTGGCGGCCTGATGTTGAATACCGAGATCACGCCGCTGCACTGGCAGGATCTGCCACTGTTACTGGGGCTGGGTGTTTCCGCCACCATCAGCCAGCTGGCGATGACGCGTGCCTATCGCACAGGCCACACCCTGACAGTGGCCAGCCTGGCGTACAGTACGATTGTGTTTGCAACGCTGATAGGCGTATTCTGGTGGGGAGAGCATTTGTCTCCGGTGGAGTATCTCGGTATGACGCTGATTATACTCAGCGGGATAGTCAGCTCCCGCGTCAGCAGTCCTCGCAAGTAGGTAGGATCAGGGCTCCAGCAAGCCGCAGCGCATCGCAATCAGCGCGATCTCGGCTGAATTCTGTGCATTCAGCTTCTGTTTGATATTGTATAAATGCGTACCCACGGTACGCGGACTCAGAAACAGCGTTTCGGCAATTTCATTGGTGGATTTGCCGCGTGCCAGCGACATAAACACTTCAAACTCACGCTCGCTCAACACGTCCACCGGATTCTGTTCGCCCGATAACTGCTGGATAGCCATCTGCTGCGCGACCCCGGCTTCTATGTACTTCTTGCCTTGCGCCACACTGCGAATCGCTTTAATCAGCTCTTCTGCAGCGCTGCGTTTGGTGACATAACCCATGGCGCCCGCATTCAGGACACGCTTGGGATGCACGGAATCCTCATGTGCAGACAGCACCAGAATACGCGCATGACTATCCTTGGCAAGAATGCGCTCAATCGCTTCCATGCCACCTATGCCCGGCATGGTGATATCCATGACCACCACTTGCGGATGGTGCTCAACATAGGCGCGGATAGCGGCTTCCCCACTATCGGCTTCGGCAATGACCTTGATATCCTGGTCTGATTCCAGCAGCATTTTGAAGCCCATTCTGACGACCGCATGGTCATCTACCAGCATCACGCTAATCATATGTTTCTCTTCCTGTTGCGATTAAGCAGATTGTAAAGGTAACCGGATTTCCAGGGCGGTACCTTGCCTCTTCCCTGGTTCTGAAATTATTCTGAAATGACCATGCAGGGCCTGCACACGTTCACGCATGCCCAGCAAGCCAAAATGCTGGGTCTGATCCACTTCACCTGCCTGCATGCCCACCCCATCATCCTCTATCACCAGTCGCCATTCGTGGGGTTCTGCCTGCATGCGTACCGTGACTGACTGTGCATTCGCATGTTTTATCGCATTATTCACCGACTCCTGCACGATACGGTAAATATTGATATTGATATTTTCACCCATGGGCCGAAACTCGCCGGAAACCTGAAGCTGAATAGTTAACTCGGGATGCTGTGACTGATAACCGGCGACCATATCCCTCAGCGTCTCTATCAATCCCATATTATCCATGGCAGCAGGCCGTAACTGGCGGATGATATTGTGCATGCCATCATAAATATGATTGGCCGCAGCGACAATGGTCTGTGCGCTGGCCGCGATGTCAGGCGACTTTTCGCGGGTTTTGTTTGCAATGGCCACAGCAAAGGTCTTGATTGCCGTGACATATTGCCCCAGTTCGTCGTGCAGTTCACGCGCCAGGCTACGCCGCTCATCTTCAATGTGCTGCTGAATCAACTGCGTCAGCTGGCGATTCTGTTCCAGTTGCCGCTCTGCATCCAGCGATACCGCCATCTGGTTCAGACTGGCACCTATGCGGTCAAACTCCGGCACGGAAAAGCGTGGCAAACGCGTGGTCAGGTCGCCCTGCTCAATCTGGCTGATGCCTCGCAGAATATGCTGCACCGGTCGCAAGGCATGGCTAAGCAACCCATAAACCAGCAGATTTAACAGTACAAAAAAGCCTATTCCGATCAGGATCAGTTGCAGAAAGCCGGACCAGGCTTCCCGGATCGAGCCTTCGGCGCTGGAAGTAATAATCAGAATGCCGTAGCGCACGCGGCGTGTCACGGTTTCTACCTTGGGCGAAACCAGTTTCACAAACCATTGTGGCGGATCAATTTCCAGCTGGAAAGTTGAGTGAGGCGAACTATATAACAGTGTATTGGCGTAATCATAAAGCTCTATGCGGCTACTACGCACATAACCCAGGGAGTTGAGGAAATCCTGCAGCACGTAATGGGTAGGTCCCAGGCTGGGATTCATGGCGGAACTGACAATCACGGTATCCAGCAACTGTACGGTGACACGCATCGCCGCTTCGACGCGTTCCCGAATACTGTCACGCGTATCACGTACCAGCACCACGCCGGCTGCCAGCAGAAAAGCCAGCGAAAGCATGGTGACCAGAAGATTTAATCGGAAACGTAAACTCATATTTTAATTGCTTTGATATGCCGTCATTTAACCGTGATTGGCTTGCCTGCAACAGCGTAAAATCATTAATTAATCCACTCGCCAGTCAGTCTTTAATCACCAGCTTATCCCAGGCGTTTGGCTTTCCGGGATACGCCAGCGGCAAATCCTCCAGTGCCTGTAACAAAATACGTGAAACCAGCAGGTTGCGGTTGGTTTTGGAATCAGCCGGAATCACATACCACGGCGCATGCTCGGTAGATGTTTCACGCAGCGCGTGTTCGTAGGCTGCCATGTATTTATCCCACAGCGCCCGCTCATCCAGGTCCTTTGGGTTGAATTTCCAGAATTTTACCGGATCATCCAGACGCTCCTGCAATCGCACCTTCTGCTCCTCCCTGGAAATATGCAGAAAGCATTTAATCACAGTCGTACCGGTTTCACTCAGCATGCGCTCAAAGTCATTAATCTGCTGATAGCGGCGTTTTGCCTCGGCATCATCAATCCAGTCATGCACTTTGACAATCAGTACATCCTCGTAATGACTGCGGTTAAAAATCACCAGTTCACCTTTGCCTGGCACCTGGCGATGGACACGCCATAAATAATCATGTGCCAGTTCCTCTTCACCAGGTGCCTTGAAGCAGGCCAAACGAATGCCCAGTGGATCACAGGCATTAAACACATGTTTGATAGTCCCGTCTTTACCACTGGTATCCATGCCCTGCAAAATAAGCAAGACTTTGTGCTTGCCCTGCGCATGCAGAATATCCTGTTTTTCATTAATGGCTGCAGTCAGCTGTGCCAGGATAGCAGCATCAGCCTCCTTGTTGCCCGAGCGGGCCGACTTGTCATCCGGCTTGAACTGCCTGAGCGTAAATTTTTTGGGTTTGACGCGATAGTCATCCGGTTTCAATTGGTTCATGGCATACATCGATAGCATCAGCGGAGAAACAAGTGTATCGCAGTTATTTGCCAGACACTACGCCCCATCACGGCAATATGCCAATAAAAAACGCCAGCACTGGCTGGCGTTTTATCAAGAGCGGCAACTTAGTCCTTGGAAGCGCGCTTACGCTCATGTTCCAGCAGATGGCGCTTACGCAAGCGTATGGTTTTCGGTGTGATTTCCACCAGCTCGTCATCGTCAATAAACTCCACTGCGGATTCCAGCGTCAATTTGATCGGCGTCGTCAAACGCACTGCTTCATCAGTGCCGGAAGCACGCACGTTGGTCAGTTTCTTGCCTTTGATCGGGTTCACCACCAGATCATTGTCACGGCTGTGAATACCGATGATCATGCCTTCGTACAATTTGTCACCAGGGCTCACAAACATACGACCGCGATCTTCCAGGTTCCATAAGGCATAAGCCACTGCGTCGCCATTCTCCTGGGAAATCAGCACGCCATTACGACGACCCGGCATATCCGCTTTAACCGGTGCATACTCATCAAAAATATGCGCCATCAGGCCGGTACCACGGGTCAGGCTCAGGAACTCGCCCTGGAAGCCGATCAGGCCACGCGCAGGAATGCGGTATTCGACACGGGTACGGCCATTACCGTCAGACTCCATATTGGTCATTTCACCACGGCGGCGACCCAGTTCTTCCATCACTGCACCCTGGTTTTCATCTTCCACATCCACGGTCAGGATTTCGTATGGTTCGCATCTCTCGCCATTGATTTCGCGGTAAACCACGCGTGGTTTACCCACGGCAATTTCGAAGCCTTCACGGCGCATGTTTTCCAGCAGGATAGTCAGGTGCAACTCGCCACGGCCGGATACGCGGAATACGTCGGTATCCTCGGTATCTTCTACGCGCAACGCGACGTTGGTCAGCAACTCCTTGGTCAGACGGTCACGAATCTGGCGTGAAGTCACAAACTTGCCTTCAGTACCGGCAATTGGAGACGTGTTGACCATAAAGTCCATGGTCAGCGTCGGTTCATCCACGCCCAGATGCGGCAAGCCGACCGGTTTGTCACGGTCGGCAATGGTGAAGCCAATACCGATCTCTTCAATACCGGAAATAATCACGATATCGCCAGCCTCGGCACCTTCCACCGGCACGCGCTCCAGGCCCTGGAAACCCAGTACCTGATTGATACGGCCTTGTGTCACTTGCTCGTCTTCGCGCATCACAGCCACTACCTGACCCGGTTTGATACGGCCATTTTTAACACGGCCTACGCCCAGGCGGCCAGTATAAGTGGAGTAATCCAGCGCGGAAATCTGTAATTGCAGCGGCGCTTCGCTGTCACCTTCCGGTGGCTGCACATGGCTCAAAATAGTTTCAAACAAGGGGCGCATGTTTTCGCTGGGCTTGTTCATATCCAGTGTGGCAAAGCCGTTCAATGCAGAGGCATACACCACCGGAAAATCCAGTTGCTCATCCGTGGCACCCAGATTGGCAAACAGGTCAAATGTCTGGTTAATCACCCAGTCAGTACGCGCACCTGGACGGTCAACCTTGTTAATCACCACGATAGGACGCAAGCCCAGCGCCAAGGCTTTCTTGGTCACGAAACGGGTTTGTGGCATAGGGCCTTCAACGGCGTCCACCAGCAATACCACACCGTCCACCATGCCCAATACGCGCTCTACCTCGCCGCCAAAGTCGGCGTGGCCGGGCGTATCCACGATATTGATATGCGTACCTTCGTAATTCACGGCGGTATTTTTGGCCAGAATGGTAATACCACGTTCTTTTTCAATATCACCGCTATCCATCACGCGCTCGGACACCTGTTGGTGCGAAGCAAACGTGCCGGCCTGTTGCAGGAGTTTATCAACCATGGTGGTTTTACCGTGGTCAACGTGCGCGATAATTGCGATATTTCTGAGATTGCGTGCCATGTGAACTGCCAAAAGTATGGAAAGGGCGCGATTTTAGCATACTTTGCCGCAAATCTTTTGCGTTAAACATTTGACTTTTAAAATAAATTCCTTATACTGCGCGAAGTCTTTAGCGATGACGTTCCTTTCTTTCGTGGTCATCGTGTTGATTGTCTGCCCTGACCCATCGGTAACTCGTGTAGTGTGGAAGTTATCATCTTGAAACGACGTCTCAGTTCACGTCTCTTCTTTTATCGGTTAGTGGCTAGCCCGAGCGCCGGTAAAAGCTCCTCAGTGTTGTATTAGCGATATCACTTGTTAATTCGGTATTGTTTCTCTGGCTTTTTGCTTGCGTCCTTTTAATTGTTTTGAAAGGGACATCCTTTTGTCTTTTGCTGATTTAAACTTAGATCCATCCATCCTGCGCGCACTGACCGAAGCAGGTTACGAAAGCCCGACACCGATTCAGGCACAATCCATTCCCGAAGCCCTGCAAGGCCGTGACATCATGGCTTCTGCCCAGACAGGCACAGGCAAAACAGCAGCGTTCACTCTACCTGCTTTGAATCTGTTAGCAACACAACACCCGGTACGCAGCCGTGGCCCACGCATTCTGGTACTGACACCAACCCGTGAACTGGCAGCCCAGGTCAATGATGCTGCCCGCAAATACGGTAAATTCCTGCGCGCACGCTGCGTCAGCATCGTCGGTGGCATGCCCTACCCGCTGCAAAACAAATTACTGTCACAGCCACTGGATATTCTGGTAGCAACACCTGGCCGTTTTATTGACCACCTTGAGCGTGGCCGTATTGACTTAAGCCGTTTGCAGATGCTGGTACTGGACGAAGCAGACCGCATGCTGGATATGGGCTTTATGCCGGATGTCGAGCGTATCTGTGACGCGCTGCCAGCCGAACGCCAGACTTTGCTGTTCTCTGCCACGCTGGACGGCATCATGGATATTGGCAAACGCTTCCTGCGTGACCCGATCACCATTCAAGTGGCAGGCCAGAAAGACAAACACGCCAACATCGAACAGCGTCTGCACTTTGTTGATGATATGAACCACAAAAACAAACTGCTGGAACATTTGCTGATTGAACCAGGCGTGAACCAGGCCATTATTTTCACGAGCACCAAGCGTCACGCCGATTTGCTGGCTGAAGATCTGTACGCAGCCGGTCATAAAACCGCTGCCCTGCATGGCGACATGACCCAAGGTGCCCGTAACCGCACGTTGACCAAACTGCGCCATGGCGATGTCAAGGTACTGGTCGCCACCGATGTGGCTGCGCGTGGCATTGACGTGCATGGTATTACCCATGTGATCAACTACGACCTGCCCAAGTTTGCCGAAGACTATGTACACCGCATTGGCCGTACCGGTCGTGCCAACAACACGGGGATCGCCATTTCATTTGCTTCCAGCGCTGACCGTCACCTGTTGCGTAAAATCGAGCAATACACCGGCCATAAATTCCAGCCGGCCGTCATTGCCGGTTTTGAGCCTAAACGTGCTGTGCGCATGGATGATGGCGAAGGCCGACGTGGCGGCAAACGCCATGGTAGCGGCAATGGTCGCCCACAAGGCAAAGGTGGTTTCCGTGGCAATAACCGTGAAGGCAGTCGCGAAAACCGCGAATTCCGCGGCAACCGTGAAAACAGCTCTTTTGGCGACCGCGTCATGCGCGACGGCCAGCACAACAGAACACGTGATTCTCGCCAGGGCGAGCAAAAAGTGGAACGCGAAGTCAACGGTAATAGCAAGAGCTACACCAAAGACACCGACTTTCAGTTTGCACGTGCACTAACGGAAGAATTTGGTCAACGCCGCCCACGCTCATCCGGTCATCCATCCGCTAACAAGCAGGAACGCTTCGGCAATCCTAATGGCAATCGTGGCAACAACAAGCCACGCTCAGCAGGCAACAGGTCATTTGGTGAATCCAGCCCGAAACGCCCTCGTTCATTTGCATAATTGAAGACTATGTCAGAGCAAACTACTGTAGATTTCCGCGCGCTGGGCCTGGCTGAACCGCTGTTAAAAGCCATTGAAGAGTCTGGCTATACCACGCCCACACCTATTCAGGCACAAGCCATTCCCCTGGCGCTGGAGCGCAAGGATTTAATGGCAGGTGCGCAGACCGGCACAGGAAAAACCGCTGCGTTCTCATTGCCGATTCTGCACACGCTACTGCCATTGGCAAGTACCAGCACCTCACCGGCAAAGCACCCGATCCGGGCGCTGGTGCTGGCGCCTACACGTGAACTGGCGATCCAGGTTTATGACAATATCAAAACCTACGCCAAGCACACGTCTCTGCGCAGTCTGGTAGTGTATGGCGGTGTCGATATCAAAACGCAAACACCTGTTTTGAAAACCGGCGTCGAAATTCTGGTGGCCACGCCTGGTCGTTTGCTCGATCATGTCGAACAGAAAACCCTGTCTTTGAACCAGGTGCAATTCCTGGTGCTGGATGAAGCAGATCGCATGCTGGATATGGGCTTTATGCCTGATCTGAAACGCATTCTGGCGCTGCTGCCGAAACAGCGTCAGAACCTGATGTTCTCGGCCACATTCTCGGATGAAATCAAGAAACTGGCCGATGCGTTTTTAAATAAGCCAACTTTGATTGAAGTCGCACGCAGCAACGCCACCAATGAAAACGTTGAGCAAAAAGCCTATCTGGTCAACAGTGACCGCAAACAGCGCTTCCTGGTGCAGTTACTTAAACAGTACGATAGCCAGCAGGTGATTATTTTCACCAAAACCAAGCTCTCAGCCAGCAGGCTGGCACGCGCATTGGAAAAGGATGCAATCCCCTGTAGCGCCATCCATGGTGACAAATCCCAGAAAGAACGCATTGAAGCACTGGATGCCTTCAAAGCCGGCAGCATACATGCGCTAGTCGCAACCGATGTGGCCGCACGTGGCCTGGATATCAGCGACCTGCCGCTGGTCATCAACTACGAAATTTCCACCTCACCGGAAGATTACGTGCACCGTATTGGCCGTACCGGTCGTGCCGGTGCCAAAGGTGTGGCAATCTCGCTGATTGATGAAGAAGAAACCAAGTATTTTGATGAAATCGAAAAACTGATCAAAAAGCAGATTCCCAAGGAAAAAGCTTCCGGCAGTGCTTCAGGTGCAGGCACTGGTCGCCCGGCAAAATCTGTTAAAAAAGACGATGCCTGGTTTTATCAGCCTTATGAGCCTTCAGCCGCTGCAGCCAGCCCTAAACCTGTGACGCCAGTCAGCAAGCCATCCGCGGCCAAACGCAAAGTCGTCGCCGCTTTGCTAGGCGGCTTCGGTTTCAAGGCAACACCACGCCCTGCCCAGAATAAAAAGCGGGCAAATAGCAGTAAAGGTCGCCAGAAAGAAGCTTCCGTGCAGGCACCTGCACCGGAAACCGAGGTTGAAAGCACGCAGTAATAAAGAAGCCCCGTTTTATCACGGGGCTTTTTCTATTGCTCTCGCCGCTAACCTTCGCGGTTACGCATAAAATCTGCCACGCCATATAACTGGTTGGCGATATGCTTCATCAATGACTCTTCAAACTGCAAGGTATGCATGGCTTTAATCATGCAATACATCCACTGGTCGCGCGCTGACTCATCAATAGGGAAAGGCATATGGCGCGCGCGCAAACGCGGATGCCCGTAACGTTCAATATATAACTGCGGACCGCCAGTCCAGCCCATCAGGAACATAAACAGCTTTTCGCGTGCCTCCGTCAGATCGGCCCTGTGCAATGCACGTAACTCTGCAGCTTTAGGGTCGCTATCCATGATGTCGTAAAAAGTTTCTACCAGCAGACGAATAGTTTCCGCACCCTTTTCCTGACCGCCCAGCCAATCAAATAAAGACTGTTTGGCCGCATTAGGTTCCTGAATCTGATTGAGTACCATCTCTGACTAACCCACAACTTTCGGCGTAATCATTGATGCCGCCTGTCTGGCGCGCTCACGTGCCACCTCGATCGTTTCTGCTGTTGCCAATGTCACGCCCATGCGTCGACGGCTGAAAGACTCCGGCTTACCAAATAGACGCACTTCGCTATTCGGGACTGTCATTGCAGCCTCCACGCCGTGATACGCCAGCTCCAGGCTATCTGCACCGCCGTAAATGACGGCACTGGCGCCCGCTTCGCGCTGTGCCACATCCACTGGCAAACCAAGAATGGCACGCGCATGCAGTTCAAATTCACTCAGGCGCTGGGTGCACATGGTCACCATACCGGTATCATGCGGACGCGGGCTGACTTCAGAGAACCATACCTGCTCGCCTTTTACGAACAACTCCACGCCGAACACCCCCTGCCCCCCCAAGGCATCCGTGACCTTTTTCGCAACATCCTGTGCATTCTGTAATGCTTTGGGATCCATGGCCTGGGGCTGCCAGCTTTCTATATAGTCGCCATGCTGTTGCAAGTGACCGATAGGCGCACAGAAATAGGTTTCTATCTGTCCGGCGGCATTTTTTGCACGCACGGTCAGCAAGGTGATCTCATAATCAAAATCAATCTGCCCTTCTACAATCACCACGCCCTGATTGACACGGCCACCGCTGGCTGCATAGTCCCAGGCAGCCTTTACTTCACTGGCCTGCGTAATGCGGGACTGGCCTTTACCGGAAGAAGACATGGTCGGCTTGATAAAACAGGGATAGCCGATACCACCATCAATGGCAGCCTGTAACTCTGCTTCAGAGCGGGCAAACGCATAAGGTGAAGTCGGCAGACCCAGCTCTTCGGCTGCCAGGCGGCGGATACCTTCCCGGTTCATGGTCAGCTGTACGGCACGAACAGTCGGCACCACAGTCACGCCCGAAGCCTCTATTTCAGCCAGCGCCTGCGTATTCAGCGCTTCAATTTCCGGTACGATATAGTGCGGCTTCACTTGCTCAACCAATGCTTTCAATGCATCACCATTGGTCATGTCAATCACATGGGCATGATGCGCGACCTGGTGTCCTGGCGCATTTTCGTAGCGGTCCACCGCAATCACTTCCACCCCCAGCCGCTGCAAGGCAATAATGACCTCTTTACCAAGCTCGCCGCTACCCAGCAACATGACTTTGGTTGCGTTCGCGCTTAATGGGGTCCCTATCATTCCTGCACTCCTGGCTAAAAGTGCAATGATATCATGCGCGGTCTGCAGGGCTGCTGACTGGCGTGGATTTTCATCTCCTAAATCATGGAAAACTGCTTCAGATTAATGGTTCAAAAACAACAAAGCCCCGCAATCGCGAGGCCTGTGATCCGGTCAACGTGCATTATGTTCAACTGGAGGAAATACCGTGCTTATCCATGCGATAACGCATGGTCATGCGGGTAATGCCCAGAATACGGGCAGCTTTGGAGACATTATGCCTTGCCTGTTCCAGAGCATTCAGCAACATGACTTTTTCGGCATCTTCCAGCGTCATCGGGCCGTCTTCGGCAGTCAGCATATTGGCAGACACCTGGCTGATCTTTGGCAAGCCCAGCTCCTGGGCTGAAATTACCGGTTTTGTGCACATCAATACAGCACGGCTGATCTGGTGTCGCATCTCGCGCACATTGCCGGGCCAGTGATAATGCTGAATGGCCATCAGCGCACTATTGTCAAATTCGTGATGCGGCAAAGCATAGCGTTTTTCTGTCATTTGCCGGAAGTAATTTGCCAGCAGCATAATATCCTGACCACGATTACGCAGCGGCGGCATCTGCATGGTAATCACATTCAGGCGGTAATACAGGTCAGAACGGAAGCGTCCTTCACTGGACATCTGTTGCAAATCGCGATTAGTCGCCGCAATAATGCGTGCCGGCACCGGCCGTTCCTTGGTTGAACCCAGACGCCTGACCATGCGACGCTCAAGCACATTCAACAGTTTTGCCTGCAATCCCAATGGTAATTCGCCGATTTCATCGAGGAACAAAGTGCCATCTTCGGCGGATTCTATCAGGCCGGGGCGCGAAGCCACTGCGTTGGTAAATGCACCCTTCTCATGCCCGAACAGCTCGCTTTCCATCAGCTCTGCCGGTAAGGAGGCGCAATCAATATATACGAAAGGTTTGTCATGATTGATACAGCTGGCATGCAAATAACGCGCCACCACATCCTTGCCAGTCCCGGTTTCCCCGGTGATCAGCACGGTCGGCTGCACGGCATCACTTAATCCGCTTAACTGGGCGATCCGCTCAATTTGCTGGCGCACGCTTTGCATGGCCGGGCTTTCGCCTATCAGTTGTACTGACTCGTTCACCACGGCATCACGCTGCCTGGAATATGCCAGGCTGGTCTGCAGCTCTGTGGTTTTTTCACTCTTCTGGATAATCAGCAGCAGCTCTTCCAGATCAATGGGTTTTTTCAAATAATCCAATGCCCCCATTTTGATGGCATTGACGGCATCAGTCACTTCGCCGAAAGCAGTCATGACGATGACATTGATATTCCTGGCAATCAGGTCAGGCAGTAAATCCAGTCCGTTACCATCTGGCAGGCGCATATCCAGTAGCACCATATCCGGTTCAAACTGCTTGATCAGCAATCTTGCATCCTGCAGGGATTCTGCGTGCTCACACTCAAATCCGGCCTTCTGCAAGCGCTTGACCACCGCTCTTGCAAACAGTACTTCGTCCTCTACCAGCAAGACTTTCTTTTTCACTGGTACAAACGTCGCCTGCTGGTCAGGTGATGAAATGGGTGAGAGCACACATCCTCCTCTGTTTTATTATTTACTTACTTAGTTAGCGTCATAGCTGGCAACAGACTGTTTGGGCTTGAACTCATACCGCAAACCAATCCACGCAGCACGTGGCGCACCTGGCAACAGGCTCAGCACTTTGGACTCTTCGCCAAATACACCGCTTGCATTAAACATGCTTTCTGCCAAACGGCCAGCGATGTTGTACTCTTTGTCGAAAATATTGGTCGCCTTGCCAAATAACTTCCAGCCGTTGCCGAAGTTATACTGGGTATCCAGGTTCACAATAAAGTAACCACCCAGCTTACCGCGACCGGTAGCGCAATCATCTCCGCCATTACAGGCCGCAGCATTTGCCCTATGGCCGTTATTCTCATTACCGAATACAAACTGGTCAGAATAACCGATCACATTGGCACCGATATTCCAGGCAGGCGTTACGGCGTATTGACCACGCAGTTTCAACTGATGCTGTGGAATACCAGTGATTCTGTCACCAGCACGTGCAGTGTAAATACCGTCATTGGTCACACCGGCAGAGTTGGATGGATTGACAAAGTCAATGTCGCTATCATAAGTCGCATGCACATAGCTGTATGACGCACTCCATCTGAAGTTATCAATAAAGCCGTTCAGGCCCATATCCACGCCCTGGCGCTTGGTTCTACCCACGTTTTTGAAGTAGCCGGCACCGGTTAAAGTATTGGCTGCGGTAAACTGGATATCATCATGGTTGATGGCGTGATACACACCGGCATTCCAGAACACATTGTCTGCCAGCTGGCCACGACCGCCAATTTCATAAGTTTTCGCCACCACCTGGTTCAATGGTGGATCATCCGCCATCGCTGCTGGCAACAGGCAAGGTGCAGCCGGATTGGAACAGCCGACTTCAATCGCCGTTGGTGCGCGACTGGACTCGCTATAAGAGGTGTACAGTGTCAGATCCTTGGATGGCGTATAAGTCAGGCCTACGGTCGGATTCAGACGGGTGTAGCTGTCTTTGGCTGTCAGGCTGTTGAAGTTATTGGCAGCAGAAGCCGGGCCACGCAAGGTGTCGGTGTTATCCACACGCGTAAAGTTCCAGCTGGCGCCTGCGTTCAAATGCCAGAATTCGTTCAGTGACAAGGTATCGCTGGCGAACAGGCGAGCGGTGTATTGTTTGCCGGTCAGTCCTACTGTGTGGCGCTGGCCAAGCGCACCTGGGCCATCTAATACTGGCGCTCTACTTGGATCAAAAACAACACCGCTTCCTGGAGTTCCAGCAATATCGCCATCGACAATTGACTCGCTTTCATCGGAAACATTGATTTGTTCGTTCTGTTTGAAGCGAATCAGGCTGTAGTCATAGCCGGCACCAATGACAAACTGGTTTGCCTTACCCAGGAAATCCTGGTTAAACGTCGCCTGACCTGTCATGCCGTAAGTATCCTGGCTGGTCTGTGTCCGGTTCATCACAGCCCCCATTAGCTCGCACTCATCCCCTGGAGCGGCAGTACAGGTAATACCTGGATAGCCCTCCAGAGACTCTCCACCTTCCATTTCCCCCTCATAACCATCACCATTCTTGGTTCTGCGGTTGGATTTTTTATAGTAAACGTTACCGGACAGCATGGTGTCATTACTCAGCCAGTGGCTGGCGTTCAATGCCAGGAAATGCGAGTAGTTATTGGTCTGGTCCGGTCTGGTATTAATCTGGTCACGGTCGCCACGCAGCAGATATTCCGGTGTCAGGCCGTTACCAATCATATTGTTATCGGCACCAATATAGGTCAGGTCCAGCTTGGTGGTTTCATTCTGCCAGCCGGTTTTGGCAAACAGCTGGTTAACATGCGAAGGAGAGTATTTTCTCCAGCCATCTTCAGTGGTGTGCTGAAAACCTATCATATAATCGACGGAGCCATCCTGGGAAACGCCACCGTATTCAGCCAACGCGCGTTGACGCCCCCATGAACCAGCTTCGTATTCAAGCGCCGCGCCCTGGTTGTTTCTGCCGCTCTTGGTCTGGATGGCGATTGCACCACCCAAAGTGTTCAGGCCGTACAAGGGGTTGGAGCCCGGCACCATTTGCATGTCACCAATGGCAAAACTGGGAATCTTGTCCCAGGAAGTCACATCGCCAAATGGCTCGTTGACACGCACACCATCAATATAGGTGGATAGGCCTTGGGAGCTACCCAGTAACGGGGAAGCAGAATAACCCCTGAAGTTAATTTCAGGTTGCCATGGGTTACCGCCCAGCTCACTCACCGTCACCCCTTGCATGTTGTTATTCATGTAATCTGCAATGGATACACCGGTCTGGTTATTGATGGCTGCCGGATTTGCCACCTGAATATTGGCTGGCACCTTATGCAGGGGCAGGCCTATACCCTTGAGTGGAGTCGCGCTGTACACTTCCACTTTATCGATATTCAATGTCTCTTCAGCCTGTACATGCAGCGCCTGGGTGGCATACGCCGACACAATCGCAAGCAGCAAGGGCTTGACAGCATTTCTGTTCATAAGAATGATCCTTTTCCCTAAAATTAACTATTACTTTTTTATAAAAGCACTCATATAGAGCAATTAGTGTTCCTGAAATGCCATTAGGAAAAAGTCATTAAAAATCAATAGGGTAAATATTTTCGCCGAATTGAACAACCATAAAATTGGTTATTAACAACCAATTTTATGGTTGTTGATGGTTGTTTACAACCATTTTATGCGCGGGAAGAGATTGGAAGAGGATGCAGCGAGATTTCCAGACCGTAAGCATTACGGCCCGGACGCCAGCCAGCATCTATCGCCAGCGAGGCGAGTGACACCAGCGTTCTGGAAATATCGGGTTGCGTAGTGGCTACGCTGACCAGGGGATAGAATGCGCGTTGCCAGGGCGGAATGCCCAGCATCTGGAATATCACTTTCAGTTCGCGCCGCGGACGCTTGGCATCGGGCTGCAGGATTTCTCCCCCGGACCGGGGCGCAAGCATTAATGATATGCCGTCAGCCACCGGCATAGTCTGGCCATAGCGCTTATGCAAAGTAATGGCCGCCGGACTCACGCCCAGGCGCGCCAGGGCAATGCCTTTGCCTTTGCTTACCTTGAAATGTACCTGCCAGTCGCCCCATATCTGCGTACTGCTGCCCTGCCAGATCAATGGCGTCTGCGGCAAGGCAGATGGCTGTAACACACAATACAAGCGCTGCTGGTAATGATGCAGATATGCCTGGCGTTTACCGGATTGCCCATGTAAAGGCAGGTGCAAATAGCGGTGCGGTTTCACGGTAGACAATTGCTGCCAGTAATCCTGCAATTGCTCGGTATTAGGCATGCGCAGGTTGCGTTGCTGGAACCAGTAACGCAGCAGGTTTTTGGCACGCGTATCGCCCAGCGCACGCAAGTGTTGAATGGCTATCGACTGACCTAACCATTCTTCCCGCATATCGCAGACAGACATATCCTGGCTGGCCAGGCTATCCAGTAATGATTGCGCCTCCGCCATATGCATGGCGGTACGCGCCAGCGCAGCATCCAGTTGCGGATAGCGCTCGCGCATGACAGGCATCACCGTTTGCCGCATGAAATTACGGTCATAGCTTGTGTCGCTATTGCTTTCATCTTCCACCCATTGATACTGCGAGGTCTGTGCCAGTTGCAGGATATCAGCCTTGCTGACCTGTAACAGTGGTCTTAGCAGTTTGCGTTCCGCATCCCATGCACCCATGGCAGACAGGCCTTTGACACCTGCACCGCGCACCAGCTGCAACAGCATGGTTTCACTCTGGTCTTGCAAGTGATGGGCTGTGACAATGGCATCGGCAGCCAGTTGCTGGCGCATGCGCTCCAGGGCCTGGTAACGGACCTCGCGCGCCGTAGCTTCAATGCCCAGGCCACTTTGCAGGCTCAGCTGTACTTTTTCGGCATAAAACGGCACATTATGTTCAAGGCAGACACGTTCGCATAAGGTCAGCCAGTCGTCCGCGTTCGGGCTAAGGCCATGATGAATATGCATGGCGGACAAACGGAATGACAACGATGTGGAAAGCTGCGCAAGTGCATGCAGCAGAACCATGGAATCAACACCGCCACTGAGTGCCAGCAACAAATGCGGTGAAGATGAAGATGGAGTTTCTGACGCAGCCAGAAAAGCAGTCAGTGCTTTTTCCAGCTGCGTGTGTAATAACGGATTACTTTTCACCAGCAGCTTTGAATTTACCGTAACTCATCAGACGCTGATAACGTGTTTCCAGCAGTTGCGGCAGTTTTTTGGCCTGTAAGGTTTTAAGCTGTGCTGCAATGCTATGCCCTACGCGTTCCATGATTTCTTCATAGTTGCGATGTGCGCCACCCAGGGGCTCATTGATAATGTGATCAACCAGGCCAAGCGACTTGAGACGGTCAGCGGTAATGCCCAGGGTTTCTGCGGCTTCTGAAGCCTTGCTGGCGCTCTTCCACAAGATAGAGGCACAGCCTTCCGGTGAAATCACCGAGTAGGTAGAGTATTGCAGCATGCTCAGCTGATCGACCACACCCAGTGCCAGCGCGCCGCCAGAACCACCCTCGCCGATCACAACACCGATAATCGGTGTTTTCAGTTCGGCCATGACATACAGGTTACGCGCAATCGCTTCTGACTGGCCGCGTTCTTCGGCGCCAATGCCGGGATAAGCGCCAGGCGTATCGATAAACGTGATGATGGGCATATGGAATTTTTCTGCCAGGCGGAACAGGCGCAAGGCCTTGCGATAGCCTTCGGGACGAGGCATGCCGAAGTTACGGTACTGGCGCTCCTTGATATCACGGCCCTTCTGGTGACCCATCACCATGACCGGGGTGCCATTGAAACGCGCAATGCCGCCCACAATCGCCGGGTCATCGGCATAGGCACGGTCACCATGCAACTCCTGGAAATCCGTAAACAGGGCCTGGATATAATCCATGGTATAAGGCCGCTGCGGATGGCGGGCAACCTGGGAAATCTGCCAGGCAGTCAGTTTCTGGTAGGTTTCCTGCAGCAGCTTGTTATTCTTCTTCTGAAGCAATTCCAGTTCTTTGGAGATATCCAGTGCATCATGCTCGTCGTGCGAGGATTGCAGGGCTTCAATACGCTTTTCCAGTCCGGCAATAGGTTGCTCAAACTCAAGATAAGTCAGTTTACTAGGCGTTAAACGTTTTGCACTCATGGTGAATTCCAGTATGAATTCTTAGAAAAAAAGTTCAGGCATTATAAAGGATTTTGACATTTTCTTTTGACAACCAGCCCTGTAAATTCTGTAACAGGTCATCATGCAGCACCACCTGCCAGTCATCTCCGAGCATCAGGCTGACCTGCGCCGACTGGTTATGATAGTTGACCTTGATCGGGCAGCGCTTCTGGTCTTCTCCCGCATAACGGTACGGTGTTAATACATTCATCAGGCGCTGCACATCCGATGTGCCATTGCAACTCAGGGTCAGCATCTGCGCAAAGCGGTTGCGTACCGCAGCCAGGTCATACAGCTTTCTGGCACTGACACGGATGCCGCCTGAAAAGTCGTCATGGCTGATGCGGCCTTCGACTACCAGCAACTGGTCATCTTTAATCCACTGCGCATGCTGGGTGAGCAACTCGGCACCGACCACGACATCGACGCGCCCTACGGCGTCATCAAGTGTGACAATGGCCATTTTGCCGCGTTGTGTCATGCGCACGCGCACGCCCATGACCACGCCGGCCAGCAGCTTGGGCTGCTCCTGCGGTGCCAGTTCACTGAGATTGCCTTTGATAAACGGCCCCAGCTGGGCCTTGTAACTTAAATACGGATGCCCGCTCAGGTAAAAACCCAGCGCAGTTTTCTCTTCCTGCAAGGCCTGCTCAGGGCTCCACGGGTTAATCGCAGGCAATTGGTGCTGCGTATCCACCACACCGCCAAACAGGCAATCCTGTCCCGCGTGTGCGGCAGATTGCTCGGCCGCACTAATCGCAGTATCCAGGCCTGCCAGTAATGCGGCACGGTTCTGTTCCAGCCTGTCAAATGCGCCTGCCCTGATCAGGGATTCGATCACGCGCCGGTTCACTTTGCGCAAGTCCAGCCGCTGGCAGAAATCGAATAAATCTTTAAACGGCCCCTGGGAGGTTCGTGATGCAACAATCAGCTCAATCGCCGCCTGACCTGTGCCCTTGATCGCACCCAGGCCATACAGTATGCGCTGGGCATCCAGTGGCTTGAACTGGTAAATGCTGGCATTAATGTCCGGCGGCAGCACTTCCAAATGAGTGCCACCGCAATCATCAAAAATGGTATGTACGTTGTCGGTGTTGTTCATATCCGCCGACTTGGTTGCCGCCAGAAAAGCTGCCGGGTAATGCGCTTTCAGGTAAGCCGTATGATAGGCCACCAGAGCATAGGCAGCCGCATGAGACTTGTTGAAGCCGTAACCGGCAAACTTTTCCAGCAAGTCAAACAGCTCGTTGGATTGCTGCAGGGTCAAGCCATTCTTGAGCGCGCCTTCATTAAAAATTTCGCGCTGTTTGACCATTTCTTCGGGCTTTTTCTTACCCATGGCGCGACGTAGCAAATCCGCACCACCCAGGCTGTATCCCGCCACCACCTGTGCAATCTGCATCACCTGTTCCTGATACACGGCGATGCCATAGGTTTCTTTCAGGATGGTCTCTGTGGAGGCATGCGGATATTCCACGCGCTGGGTACCATGTTTGCGCCGGCAGAAATCGGGGATCAGGTCCATAGGACCGGGGCGGTACAGTGCAACCAGCGCGATGATATCCTCAAACAAGTCAGGCTTGGCCTGTTTGAGCATGTCTTTCATACCCCGCGACTCCAGCTGGAATACCGCCGTGGTATTGGCAGTTTTCAGCAAGTGGTAACTTTTTTTGTCATCCAGCGGAATGGTTTCAAAGCTCAGCGGCGGCAGGTCTTCCTGTGCGCGTTGTGCATTGGCATTTTCCAGCGCCATATTGAGGATGGTCAGGGTACGCAGGCCCAGAAAGTCAAACTTGACCAGGCCGACCGCTTCCACGTCATCCTTGTCATACTGGCTGACCAGGCTTTCACCATTGGGCTGGCAATAGACAGGCGAGAAATCGGAAATCTTGCCAGGGGCAATCAGCACGCCCCCGGCGTGCATACCGATATTACGCACCAGGCCTTCCAGACGCAGTGCCAGCGAAAGCAACTCTGCGACTTCTTCTTCTTTTTCGCGCCGTTCCTGTAGCTGTGGCTCTTTTTCCAGCGCCGACTCCAGCGTGATACCCAGCTCCATAGGAATCAGCTTGGCAATGCCATCGACAAAGTTAAATGGTAAATCGAGCACGCGGCCCACATCACGGATCACCGCCTTGGCCGCCATGGTACCGAAGGTGGCGATCTGCGATACCGATGCCAGGCCATACTTGTGCTTGACGTAGTCGATGACGCGATCTCGCCCTTCCATACAGAAGTCGATATCAAAGTCGGGCATGGAAACCCGTTCAGGATTGAGGAATCGCTCAAACAGCAGGTTATATTTAAGCGGATCCAGGTCGGTAATTCCCAAACTATAAGCAACCAGTGAACCAGCACCGGAACCCCGGCCAGGACCAACCGGAACGCCATTATTCTTGGCCCAGTTAATAAAGTCGGCCACGATCAGGAAGTAGCCCGGGAACCCCATCTGGACAATGATGCCGCACTCGAATTGCAGGCGCTCTTCGTAGTCGGGGCGCCTGGCTTCCCTTACGGTTTCGTCGGGGTAGAGATAGGCAAGCCGTTTTTCCAGTCCTTCCCTGGATTGTTCAATCAGGTAAGTATCCAGGCTTTCGCCATTCGGCGTAGGGAAATCCGGCAGGTAGTTTTTGCCCAGGGTCAGGGTCAGGTTGCAGCGCCTGGCGATTTCGACCGAGTTCTGCAGCGCAACCGGCATATCGGCAAATAATGCCTGCATTTCTGCCTGGGTTTTTACATACTGTGAAGCCACAAACCGTTTTGGACGCCGCGTATCTGCAAGCACATAGCCTTCTGCAATACAGGTTCGCGCTTCGTGTGCCATGAAATCGTCAGGGGTCTGGAATTGCACCGGATGTGTGGCAACCACCGGAAACCCGAGTTGCTGTGCAATCAATACGGTTTGCTGTATCCATTGTTCCTGGGCTTGTTCCGCAGCACTGCCAGCTTCATGAATCCGCTGGACTTCAAGATAGTAACGCCCCTGGAAAACCTGCGCCCAATGCCTGGCCGCCTGCAATGCCTGCGCCTGATTGCCGGATTGCAAAGCCTGCCCTACATCGCCCGCCGTAAAGCCGGACAACATCAGCAAACCTGTGTTTTTTTCCTGCAGCCATTCGGGTTTGATTTCCGCACGTTCCCTATACTGGTTTTGCAGATAGGCCTGTGACAACAGCTCACACAGATTGCGATAGCCCTGCTGGTTTTGTACCAGTAACAGCATGCGGTACGGCTGATCCCGTTGCACGGTATTTTCTACCCAGACATCACAGCCCAGAATGGGCTTTAGCCCTTTGCCCCGCGCAGCCTTGTAGAACTTCACCGCACCGAACAGGTTGGCAAGGTCGGTCAGCGCAATGGCAGGCATTGCATCCTGCCGGGCTGCTTTCACATAGTCATCAATACGCACCGTACCGTCCACAATGGAATATTCACTGTGGCAACGCATGTGGATAAATGCAGGTTGAAGGGTGGGAGTCTGAGGCGCTTCCATGCAGTTATTTTACCTGCGTGCGCCTTTTTTGTACCGGTTGAGCATGGAAATAATCTGATTGACAGCCTGAAAAACGCTGTTCAATCGCGCCACTGACAGGCATCTTAACATTTGAAAAGTATACTTAATCCTGCTGGTAATATGCACTATGATGTCAGCTACCCTGACGTGGAGACCTTGGTCATTATGCCTAATGCGATTTCACTGCTTGATGAGCCTATCCTTGTCGAAGACAACTTGCCAGCCGTCGGCGATACCCTGCCTTTCTTTCAGCTGGTGAATCATTTGCTGGAGGATGTCACCCTGGAACCCTTTCAGGGCAAGCGCAAGATCCTGCATTTTTTTCCCGGCATAGATACGCCAGTCAGCGCCAATAGTGTACGCACACTGGATATGCTGGGGCAAACACTTGCCAATACCGTCATCCTGAATATTTCAGCAGATTTACCTTTTACCATGACCCGTTTTTGCAATATGGAAAACCTGGTGCACGGGATCAACCTCTCCGGCATGCGCGGTCGTGACATGTTCAAAAACTACGGCGTGCTGATCATGTCGAGCAAACTGGCCGGCCTGCCTGCACGCGCACTGATGGTGGCTGACGAGCAGGACCGTGTACTGCATGTGGAACTGGTTGCAAACCTCACCAGTGAACCGGACTACGAGGCGGCGTTTAAAGCCCTGTCGCGCTGATGCCCTTATTGTTTGTAAGGTTGATTGGCGTCCGGCGACGCGCTAAAGTAGCTACTTGACTCAATTAACCCGTTATTTTGGAGAATTCTATGGCAAGCGTAACGCTTAAAGGTAACCCGGTCGCCGTTGGCGGAAAATTCTTGGCAGCAGGCGATACCGCACCTGCATTCCAGCTGGCAGATGCCAAGCGCAACCTGGTAGGCCTGGATGCCTATGCCGGTAAACGCAAAGTGCTGAATATTTTCCCAAGTATAGACACACCGACCTGCGCGACTTCTGTGCGTACTTTCAATAAAGAGGCCAGCAATATCAGCAATACGGTAGTACTGTGTATTTCTGCCGACCTGCCATTTGCACAAAGCCGTTTCTGCGGTGCTGAAGGCCTGGAAAATGTGGTGACCTTATCCACTTTCCGCGATACCGCCAAATTTGCCACTGATTATGGTGTGTTCATCACTGACAGCAGCCTGGCCGGTTTAACGGCACGCGCCGTGGTCGTACTGGATGAAAACAACAAAGTGCTGCACAGCGAACTGGTTAGCGAAATCGCGAATGAACCTAACTATGCGGCTGCGCTAGCCGTCTTGTAATTCCTGTTCGTCATACGGCTTCATAACGGCTGCCAATTTCAGTCAGAACCTGGCAGCCAGCATGCTTTGCCTTCTATGACCCAGGGGATTGCAAACAGCTTCGCTACCCGTTCCCATATTCAAAAAAGCGCTGAGTAACTTTACACAGCCCATGTCATGAAACATCATGGCCCGACTATACGCAGCAACATGTGCGCCCTTTCCAGCATGTGCTATTTTGAGAAACCGGCTTTTTTCAAAAAGCTGCAATAACGGGTTAAACGCCTGAAAGCAAAAAGCCAGCGGTTTACACTGGCTTTTTGTCTGTCCATAAAACTTAAGTTATGCGCGTTTGAACAGCAGACTGCCGTTGGTACCGCCAAATCCGAAGTTATTTTTCAGGGCATATTCAATCTTCAGATCCCGCGCGGTGTTGGCACAGTAATCCAGGTCACAGTCAGGATCCTGATTGAAGATATTGATGGTTGGCGGAGAAATCTGGTGATAGATAGACAATACCGTAAATACCGATTCCAAACCGCCAGCGCCGCCCAGCAAATGACCAGTCATGGACTTGGTAGAGTTCACCACCAAGTTATAGGCATGGTCACCAAATGTAGCTTTAATGGCATTGGTTTCGTTGGTATCACCTAATGGCGTAGATGTACCATGGGCATTCATGAATTGCACCTGATCAGGATTCACGCCTGCATTTTTCAAGGCATTCACCATGGAGCGACGTGGTCCATCCATATTCGGCGCAGTCATGTGATAGGCATCGGCACTTAAACCGTAACCTGACACTTCGGCGTAAATACGTGCACCGCGCGCTTTGGCATGTTCATACTCTTCCAGCACCAGTACGCCGGCACCTTCTCCGATGACAAAGCCATCGCGGTCTTTATCCCAGGGACGGCTGGCTGTGGCCGGATCATCGTTACGGCTGGACAAGGCTCTTGCGGACGCAAAACCGCCTACGCTCAACTCGGTAATCGCTGCCTCGGAACCACCGGCAATCATTACATCGGCATCACCGTACTCGATCATGCGTGCGGCCTCGCCTATGCTGTGCGTGCCTGTAGTACAGGCAGTCACCACGGCGATATTCGGCCCTTTCAGGCCCAGCATGATAGACAGGTTACCGGAAATCATATTGATAATGGTACCGGGAATAAAGAATGGCGAGATCTTGCGTGGGCCGCCTTCATCATAGCTGTCATTGGTAGATTCGATGGTACCCAGGCCACCGATACCGGAACCGATGGTGACACCGATGCGCTCTGCATTGGCTTCAGTCACTTCCAGGCCGGAATCACGGAAAGCTTCAATCCCGGCAGCCAGGCCGTACTGGATAAACGTATCCATGCGGCGCGCATCTTTAGCGGGAATAAAGTCTTCGACATTGAAGCCTTTGACTTCACCGGCGATTTGCGAGGCGAACGGGGTGGGATCAAACTTGGTAATGCGGGTAATGCCTGACTGGCCAGCGATCAGATTGTTCCAGGCGTTCTGGGTTCCAATCCCTACTGGAGACACCACGCCCAAGCCGGTTACTACTACTCTGCGTTTCGTCATAATAGAAAATCAGCCCTCTTTCGAGGGCTGATTAAAAAGAATTAAATCAATGAATTACTTGAGATTAGCGTTGACGTAATCAATCGCTTGCTGAACTGTTGTAATTTTTTCAGCTTCTTCGTCAGGAATTTCGCAATCGAATTCTTCTTCCAAAGCCATTACCAATTCTACAGTGTCCAGAGAATCTGCACCCAGATCATCTACGAAGGATGATGTGTTTTTAACGTCAGCTTCGTTTGCACCCAGTTGTTCACAAACGATTTTCTTTACGCGTTGTTCGATGTCGGACATCTAAAATACCCCTTATTGATAAAGTGTCATGTTCAGTAAACCGGTATTCTAACAAATGTTGTTCAGAATACAAAAAACAATTGCTCAAAATGATATGACAAATAATGATTGTCTTATCAGTTTATGCGCAATACATCCCGCCGTTGACGTGTATAGTCTCGCCGGTAATATATGCCGCCGCTGGCGACGCCAGGAAAGCCACCGTGGCAGCGATTTCGTAAACCTGTCCCAGGCGGCCTACCGCAATACGCTCCAGCATTTTGGCTTTAATCTCTTCGGGCAGTTCCGCTGTCATATCGGTTTCGATAAAACCAGGTGCCACACAGTTCACGGTAATGCCGCGGCTGCCGACTTCCTGTGCCATCGACTTGGTAAATCCGGTCATGCCTGCCTTGGCAGCCGCATAATTGGTCTGACCGGCGTTGCCCATATGGCCAACCACGCTGGAAATATTGATAATCCTGCCCGTACGCGCCTTCATCATAGGGCGTAATACGGCCTGGCTCATACGGAATACGGATTTCAGGTTGGTATCCAGCACCGCATCCCAGTCTTCATCTTTCATGCGCATCAGCAAGGTGTCTTTGGTGATGCCTGCGTTATTCACCAGAATAGAAACATCACCGTATTGTTCGGCAATCTGCTTAAGGACAGCTTCAATCTGTGCCGGTTGCGTCACATCCAGCGCCATACCCACGCCATTCACATTGGCCGCTTTCAGGGCGGTGGTAATTGCATCGGCACCACTGGCTGACGTGGCCGTGCCAATCACAATGAATCCCTGTTTACCTAACTCTTGTGCAATGGCGGCGCCAATGCCACGACTGGCACCAGTCACCAGGGCAACTTGTTGATTTGACATTGTTCTCTCCTCTTTCACACTTACTTTTTATTCCTGACTCACAAAAGCTTGCATGGACTCTTCACTGATCAATGCAGTGCAAGTCATATCAGCCACGATACGCTTGGCAAGCCCTGCCAATACTTTACCCGGACCACATTCTGCACTATTCAGGATTTGCTGCGCAGCCAATTGCTGTACAGTCTCCACCCAGCGTACCGGGCTATAAAGCTGACGTACCAGGGCATCTTTAATGCGGTCAGCATCGCTGTAGGCAGCCACATCGGCATTATGCAACACCGGCACTGCAGGCGTTTGCACAGTCACACTCTGCAGGTAATCACGTAATTTTTCAGCTGCCGGTTTCATCAGGTCACAATGTGAAGGTACGCTGACAGGCAATGGCAGTGCGCGTTTTGCACCTTTGGCCTTGGCCAGTTCCATGCCACGTTCAATCGCTGCTTTTTCACCGGCAATCACTACCTGGCCTGGAGAGTTGAAGTTAACTGCCTGTATGACCTGGCCTTGCGCTGCCTCACTACAGACAGCTCGCACAGTATCGTCATCCAGGCCGAGAATCGCCGCCATGGCACCCTGCCCTTCAGGCACAGCCTGTTGCATGACCTCCGCGCGGAATTTCACCAGAGGCAATGCATCGGCAAAACTGATTGCGCCAGCGGCAACCAGTGCCGTGTATTCACCCAGACTGTGGCCCGCCATCGCGGCAGGCAACTGTCCGCCCATTGCCTGGTATACACGCCAGGTCGCGATGCCTGCAGTCAGCATGACAGGTTGCGTATGCTGGGTCAGGTTGATGTCATCATTGGCTTCTGTCGCCATTTTCCAGAAGTCGACGCCCAAAACCGTGGAGGCCTCTTCAAAGGTTTGTTTAACAACAGGCTGGGACGCAAGCCCCTGCATCATGCCCACAGATTGCGAGCCCTGACCGGGAAAGAAAAAAGCAAATTTAGACATAGAATAAATTAGTAATGAAATCAGTGTTAAAAGTGATTGGCGTCACTTACCGGTGGTTGCCTGCCGCTTTAAAACTTGACCAGCGCCGAGCCCCAGGTAAATCCGCCGCCGAATGCTTCCATCAGCAAGGTGTGACCTCGCTGTATACGTCCGTCACGCACTGCAGTGTCCAGCGCCAGGGGAATGGAAGCCGCGGAAGTGTTGCCGTGCGTATCAACGGTGACGACGACTTTATCCATGGACATGTCCAGCTTTTTGGCAGTCGCCTGCAAAATACGGATATTCGCCTGATGCGGCACCAGCCAGTCAATATCGGACTTTTGCATATTATTGGCAACAAGCGTCTCGTCCACAATCTGGTCCAGCGTATTGACCGCAATCTTGAACACGGCATTGCCTTCCATGATGACCTTGCTGGAGCCATCAGAGCTGCGTGGCACATGCAGATGTGTTTCGTAATTGCCATCGGCGTGAATATGGGTAGACAGAACGCCAGGCTGGTCACTGGCTTGCAGAATCACCGCTCCCGCACCATCACCCCACAAAATGCAGTTGCTGCGGTCAGTGTAATCACAGAGTCGGGTGAATGTATCGGCGCCGATCACCAGCGCGTTTTTATGCTGTCCTGAGCGGATAAAGTGATTCGCCGTGGTCAATGCATAGACAAAACCGCTGCAAACCGCCTGTATATCAAAAGCCGGGCAGCCGGAAATACCCAGCTTGCGCTGCACCATGGTCGCCACACTGGGAAAAACCTTATCCGGCGTGGTGGTAGCGACAATAATCAGATCAATATCCTGCGGCTGGATACCGGCAGCTTCAATCGCATTTTGCGCCGCGCTGGTGGCCAGGTCACTGGTCAGCTCATCGGTGACACGATGTCGTTGCCTTATTCCTGTACGTGTGAAGATCCACTCGTCGGTGGTATCGACCATTTTTTCCAGATCGGCATTGGTCAATATATTGGGTGGCAGGTAGCTTCCAGTCCCTGCTATACGTGCGTAAATCATGGTTTCGATTATGCCTTAAATGGATTAAAACGCCTAAAACAATGTGCCAGCGCCATATTAAGGCTGCTCAGACTGATCAGTCGTTGTTAAATGTTCGATTTCCAGCTGGGATTGTATGCGCTTCAGTATACCGCTCTGCGCCTCTTCCACTGCGACATGAATCGCATGGCAAAAACCGACACTGTCAGCACCACCATGACTTTTCACCACAATGCCACGCAAGCCAAGGAAACTCGCCCCATTGTACCTGCGCGGGTCCAGACGCTTCTTGAACGCCTTCAATACCGGGAATGCGCCCAGCGCCATCAGTTTTGTCAGCCAGTTACGCTTGAATTCCTGGGTCAGAAACTTGCCTATCATATGTGCCAGGCCTTCGGTAGTTTTCAGCGCCACATTACCAACGAAACCATCGCAGACCACGACATCCGTCGTGCCCTTGAAAATATCATCGCCTTCCACGTTGCCATAGAAGTTCAGATGGCTGCCACGCAGCAGTTCGGCAGCCTGCTTGACCACTTCGTTGCCCTTGATATCTTCCGAGCCGATATTGAGCAAACCTACGGTCGGATTAGGCTTGTTGCTGACACAGCTGACCACCATGGCCCCCATGATGGCGAACTGGTACAGGTGCTCTGCCGTACAATCGGCATTCGCGCCCAGATCCAGCATGAAGGTACTGCCTTTTTCAGAAGGCAGCGTAGAGGCAATCGCCGGCCGGTCAATGCCTGGCAACGTCTTGAGCACAAAGCGGGCCGTTGCCATCAAGGCACCGGTATTACCAGCACTGACGCAGGCCTGCGCTTCGCCGGTTTTAACCATATTGATCGCCACACGCATGGAAGAATCTTTTTTATTCTTCATGGCACTTTGCGGAGATTCATTCATCAATACCACCTCGGTAGCATGATGCACACGCAAACGCGGACCAGGCGAAACATGCAAGACTTTCAGTTCCGCCTCGATGGCATCTTGCAAACCGACCAGAATAATATTGAGATTAGGATTTTCGTTCAGAATACGTACTGCCGCGGGCACAGTCACATGCGGACCGTGATCTCCTCCCATGGCATCGATGGCAATCACTACTTCCTGAGATTGCCCGTGTTGAGCTGTCGTCATGTTATTTTCCATCTTTATGCATATGCCCTGTTACATCCGTGAAAGCAGGGCCGGAAAAAACGCAGGCTTACGCCAGATACACAAACGCCGCGCATTTTGTGCGCGGCGCTTTGAAGCGTTAATGCTTTGAACCAGCGATTATTCGCCCTTTGCAGGCATCACTTTGCGGCCACGGTAGAAACCGTTAGGGCTGACGTGATGACGCAAATGTACCTCACCTGTTGTAGGCTCAACGGCCAAAGGTGGGTTGGTCAAAAAATCGTGGGAACGATGCATACCGCGCTTGGACGGTGTCTTTTTGTTTTGCTGAACTGCCATTTTAAATTACTCCAAAATTAACCGCCGCAATTTAAAGGGCAGTTTAAAAAATCAGAATTGCTGCTAATCCAGCATTATAAAATATTCCAGAGGCAACTGCAAACAAATCCTGCAAACATCGTTTTCACTGTCCCGCTCTATTTGTCCAGCTTGAGTTTTTCAAGCACGGCAAAAGGATTAGGCTTCTCGCCAGCGGTTTTTTGCAGGCTGCCACACTCCTCTGCATGCATGACAGAAATGGGTAGCGCCATCAGTAACTCATCTTCCACCAAAGACTCCAGTGAAGATTCGCCCGACTCCAGCCAGTCTACATACTCATCTTCAAGCAATGCCTCAGGCGGCTCATCACAAACCGCATACTCGAACCTGGCATCCACGCTTTGCGGCATGGCCACAAAACAGCGCTGACATATTAATGGCAACTTCGTCTGAATTACCAGCGACAGCACGGGCAGCTGTACCTCACCGAAGTAGCGGTCAGGCAACCCTTGCAATTGATAGGTAACAGACACCTCTGCCAGAGTCCGCTTATCTTCCACGCCCAACTCGCGCAAAGCCTCCTCGAGGCGCGGCAATGCAGCCAGTTCCAGCACGCCTTCGGTTTTTTTTTGCTGCCTGGCCAGCTCCAGGAATCGCGCATTCGACAAAAAACTCTCCTTTTATATAAACCACTCAATATAATTACCCGCGCCAGTCGAGCGAATCAATTCGGAAAAACTGAGCGCCAGCTCATCGCCAACTGCCTAAGCCACAGGTTTTTTGTTATAATACCGGCGCATCACGCGGTGCGCTTTTCGAGAGCGCATTCATGGTGCCGGTTTGTTAATCGATCAACTTCCCGGAAGATCATGATGGTACCAAGCCAGCCCAAACGTTGTAAATACAGACACTTGGCTTTGCAAAAACTCTGTCCTTTTTTCTTGCTTTAAGGGTAATGTGTGTTTAAGAAAATTTTAGTCGCGAATCGCGGTGAAATTGCGGTACGCATTGTGCGCGCCTGCTCGGAAATGGGCATCAAATCAGTGGCTATCTATTCTGATGCCGATCGTCATGCCCTGCACGTCAAAAAAGCTGATGAAGCCTATAACATAGGCTCCGACCCGGTCGCAGGTTACCTGAATGCACATAACATCGTGAACATTGCTGTCGCTGCCGGTTGTGATGCGCTTCACCCTGGCTATGGCTTCCTGTCCGAAAATCCTGAACTGGCTGAAGTCTGTGCACGTCGCGGTATCAAGTTTATTGGCCCGAAAGCGCATGTCATTCGTCAGATGGGCGACAAGATTCAGGCGCGTAATGCCATGATTGCTGCCGGTATTCCTTGCGTCCCCGGCAGTGACGGCAATCTGGAGTCCGTGGATGCAGCAGTCACTTTAGCCAAGAAAATCGGTTATCCGGTCATGCTGAAAGCCACCAATGGCGGTGGTGGTCGCGGTATTCGCCGGTGTGACAATGAAAAAGAACTGCTCAGTAATTATGACCGTGTCATTTCCGAAGCCAGCAAAGCTTTCGGCAAGCCGGAAGTGTTCCTGGAAAAATGCGTGGTTCATCCGCGCCATATTGAAGTTCAGGTGCTTGCTGACTCACATGGCAACGTCATTCACCTGTTTGAACGTGATTGCTCCATCCAGCGTCGTAACCAGAAGCTGATTGAAATTGCGCCGTCGCCACAACTGACCTCGGCGCAGCGTGACTATATCGGCGGCCTCGGTGTGAAAGCAGCCAAGGCGGTGGGCTATGAAAATGCCGGTACCGTAGAATTCCTGCTCGACTCCGACAACAATTTTTACTTCATGGAAATGAACACCCGCTTGCAGGTGGAACATACCGTGACTGAAACCATTACCGGTGTGGATATCGTTCAGCAACAGATTCGCGTTGCAGCTGGCCTGCCCCTGCAATACAAGCAAAACGAAATTTCCTTCCGCGGCTATGCCATGGAATACCGTATCAATGCCGAAGACCCGCAGAAAGACTTCCTGCCCAGCTTTGGTAAAATCACGCGCTACTACGCACCAGGCGGCCCTGGCGTGCGTATGGATGCGGCCATCTACAGCGGTTATGTGATTCCGCCTTACTACGACTCCATGTGTGCCAAACTCACTGTCTGGGCCCTGGACTGGGAAGGCGTCATTGAACGCGGTCGCCGCGCCCTGAACGACATGATTGTTTATGGCGTCAAAACGACTATTCCTTATTACCAGCAGATTATGTTGCACCCGGATTTCCGTGCCGCTGAATTCAACACCAGTTTTGTGGAACAACATCCGGAACTGACTGAATATGACGTTGGATTACCGAAAGAAGTCATTGCCGCTGCCATTGCAGCCGCGATTGCCGCCCACGAAGGCATTTGATTAACCGCATTGCAGATATTTATTTAGATCGACAAGACTATGAGCAAAATACATGTCACCGAACTCGTTTTAAGAGATGGTCACCAATCCCTGATCGCGACGCGCATGCGTACCGAAGATATGCTGCCGATCGCCAGCAAGCTGGATGACATTGGTTTCTGGTCTCTTGAAGCCTGGGGCGGCGCCACCTTTGACGCCTGCGTGCGCTTTCTGAAAGAAGACCCATGGGAGCGTCTGCGCAGCCTGCGCAAGGCCCTGCCGAACACCCCCATCAACATGCTGTTGCGCGGCCAGAACCTGCTGGGCTACCGCCATTATTCTGATGATGTGGTGCATGCTTTTGTAAAACAGGCTGCTGATACCGGCGTGGATGTGTTCCGCATTTTTGATGCAATGAACGATATCCGCAACCTTAAAACTGCGATTGAAGCTGTAAAATCAGTGAAAAAGCACGCCATTGGTACATTGTCTTTTACCACCAGTCCGGTGCATGACGTGGCTTACTTCGTCAATATGGCCAAAGAGCTGGAAGCCTTGGGTTGTGACAGTATCGGCGTCAAAGACATGGCCGGCCTGCTGACGCCAACCCTGGCAGGCGAACTGGTCAGGGAGCTGAAAGCAGCCGTCAGCCTGCCGGTGCATATGCATAGCCACGCAACCTCTGGCCTGGCCAGCATGGTGATGCTCAAGAGCGTGGAAAACGGTGTGGATATTATCGACACCTGTAACTCCTCTTTCTCTGAAGGCGCCAGCCACCCGACTACGGAAAGCCTGGTCGCGGCACTGCAGGGTACCGAATACGATACCGGCCTGGATTTGGGCAAATTGCAGGAAATCACCGCCTACTTCAAAGAAGTACGCAAGAAATACTGGCAGTTCGAAAGCGAATTCACTGGCGTGGATACGCGCGTACTGATCAACCAGGTACCGGGTGGCATGATTTCCAATCTGTCCAACCAGTTGAAAGAGCAAGGTGCGCTCGACCGTATGGATGAAGTGCTGGCTGAAATTCCACGCGTGCGCGAGGATTTGGGCTTCCCGCCGCTGGTGACGCCAACCTCTCAAATCGTGGGCACCCAGGCAGTGCTGAATATTCTGACCGGTGGCCGCTACAAGTCCATCACCAATGAAGTCAAAAACTACCTGATGGGCCAATATGGCAAGGCACCTGCCGCCGTGAATGCCGAAGTTCGCCAGAAAGCAGTTGGTGATGCACAGGTCATTACCTGCCGTCCGGCCGATTTGCTGCAGCCTGAAATGGCCAAGCTGCAATCCGAAGCTGAGCGTTTTGCCAATAACGAGCAGGATGTACTGACGTATGCCATGTTCCCGGATATTGGCAAAACCTTCCTGCAGGAGCGCAACGCAGGCTCACTGCAACCGGAACAATTGCTGAGCAAGGAAGTCGTTTCCCAGCAAACGGCAGCAGCCCGCTTTGCGCCTAACGAATTCAATATCACCCTGCACGGTGAAACCTACCATATCAAATTGACCGGTAGCGGTCATGCGGGTGAAGAACGCCGCCCTTACTATGTCAAGGTCGACGGTGTTTCTGAAGAGGTGTTTGTTGAAACGCTGAGCGAGATGGAAGTCAGCGATGGTGGTGCTTCCACCGGGGGCAAGAAAAAAGCGGCAGCGGCGACTTCCAGTGGCCGCCCTCGTCCGTCTCATCCAGGCTGTGTGACCACAGCCATGCCGGGTACCATCGTGACCGTTAAAGTCAACGTTGGCGACAAGGTTAGTGCAGGTGATGGCGTACTGGTAATCGAAGCCATGAAAATGGAAAACGAAATCCAGGCCAGTAAGGCTGGTACCGTGGTGGCGATTCATGTCACCAAGGGTGACAGCGTCACACCTGACGAAACACTGATCGAGATTCAACCGGATTAATCATCCGGAATCACGCTTCACAATGCTAAAATCCCCGAATCGTTATTCGGGGATTTTTTTATCTTTTATCCTATGGCTGACTCAATTCACCCCATGCCAGCACTGATTCTTGCTTCCTCCTCACCTTACCGCCGTGAAGTCCTGCAAAAATTGCATCTGCCGTTTGAATGTGTTTCGCCGGAGATTGATGAAACGCCACTATTGAATGAAAGCCCCGAACAAACCTCTTTGCGCCTGGCTGAAAGCAAGGCACGCAAAGTGGCCGAAACACATGCTGATGCCTTGATTATCGGTTGTGACCAGGTGGCGACCGTCGATGGCCTGCAGATTGGCAAACCAGGCAATCATGACAATGCGGTGAAACAGCTCACCATGCTGAGCGGCAAAGAAGTCATTTTTCACAGCGCCCTGTGTTTATACGACAGCCAGAAACAGCATATGCAATCAACTATCGTGCCCTATCACGTCAGATTCAAGACATTGACCCCAGAGCAAATCGAGACATATTTACGCCTGGAACAGCCATATGATTGTGCTGGTAGCGCCAAATCCGAAGGCATGGGCATTGCGCTGCTGGAGTATATGCGTGGTGACGATCCCAATGCCCTGATTGGCTTGCCGGTAATCGCACTGACAAATATGCTGCAACAAGCCGGTATCGACGTATTGTCTGTGCAGCGTACATAACTCACGCCCATCACCCTTAGTTGTTAACTTTTGAACGGCTGTTGCGTTAACAAAGTCTCAAGCATACATCTAACCATCAAAACGAGAGGATATTCATGCGACTCAGTAGCTTGCTGTTTTTCACCCTTGGCAGTGTTTCCCTTGCCCACGCAGACTCCGCCATTGTCAGCCCGCAATCAGATCAGACCGGTGTCGCGGTCACCATTTACAACCAGGATCTGGCCCTGGTGAAAGACAGCCGCAAACTCAAACTCAACAATGGTTTGTCCGCCCTGTCCTTCCGGGACGTCAGTGCACAAATCAAACCTGAAACCGCCTTGTTGCGCAGCCTGCTGCCCAATAGCAGCTTGCAGGTACTGGAACAGAATTTTGATTTTGACCTGCTCAGCCCGCAAACCCTGCTGGAAAAATTTGTCGGCCAGCAAGTCAGCGTGATTAAAACCAATCCAGCCACAGGTGCAGAAACTGAAGAGCCTGCCACCGTGCTGTCAGCACAAAACGGCGTGGTCCTCAAAGTTGGCAACCGGATTGAAACCGGCATGCCAGGCCGTATCGCCTACCCTAACGTGCCCGGTCAGCTCAGGGACAGACCAACCCTGACCACACAAGTGCAATACAAGGGCGCAGAGCAAGCGGATGTGGAATTAAGCTATCTCACCGGCGGCCTGCAATGGAAAGCCGATTATGTGGCCGAACTGAACAACAAGGAAAATGCTATCGACCTCTCCGGCTGGGTCACGCTCACCAATACCAGCGGCACCGCCTACCCGAATGCCAAAGTGCAACTGGTAGCAGGTGATGTCAATCGCGTGCGTGAAGCTATTCGTGCCAAAACGCCTATGCTGCGCGGCGATGTCATGATGGCCAATGCAGCACCTATGCCTACCGAGCAAGGCCTGCTGGAATATCATTTATATACCTTGCCACGTGCAACTACCTTGGCTGAAAACCAGACCAAGCAGGTTGCCCTGCTGTCTGCCCAGCAAATCCCGGCGCGTAAAGAGCTGGTATTAACCGGCGCCGATTACTATTACCAGGGTCAATACCGCGATGCCGAGCAAAAGCAGAAAGTGCAGGTATATGTCCAGTTTGAAAACAAGGAAAGCAACAAGCTAGGCCTTCCGCTGCCCAAAGGCATTATGCGCGTGTACAAAAAAGATAACGATGGCACGGCGCAATTTGTCGGTGAAGACCAGATCGACCATACCGCCAAAAACGATACCGTACGCCTCAAACTGGGTAATGCCTTTGATGTCACCGCCGACCGTGTGCAGACGGACTTCAAGAATCTGAGCAAAGATAAGCAGGCGCCGTTATATGAAAGCGCTTATGCCATTACCCTGCACAATGCCAAGAAAGAAGCCGTGACGGTCACAGTGCAAGAGCCTATCAATGGCGACTGGAAAATTCTGAATGCCAGCCATCCGCATGAAACAACTTCTGCACACCAGGCCACCTGGAAAATCAGTGTGCCTGCTGAAAGTGATGCGACGTTGAAATATCGTGTCCAGGTGAAGTATTAAATTAGCCGCCGATGCACACAGATAAACGCCGATAAAATCTTTTCTACGGACGAGATTCAGAAGTATTGAATCTGTAATCAGAAAATATCGGTTAGACGTACTTAAAAAGCATTCTCGCAAGAGAATGCTTTTTTTATAGCTGGCGTGGGATAATTCAGCTTTTCACTCTGATCACTCTCGCTATGGCTGCCGGTACTTTATATTTCATCCCCGTTCCTCTTGCAGAAGACACAACACCGCAACAGGTTTTGCCATCTGAAGTGATACAGCGCATGCACAGCCTGCGCCACTTCATCGTCGAAAACGAAAAAACCGCCCGCCAGTTCCTGTCTGCCAGCGGTCATCCTGTGCCTATCCGTGAATTGACGTTTAGTGTGCTGAATAAAGATACACCGCCAAAAGACCTGTCAGCCTTATTACAGCCACTACAAAAAGGCACAGATATTGGCCTGATGAGTGAAGCCGGTTGCCCGGGCATTGCCGACCCCGGCGCTGCACTCGCCTCAGTCGCGCATCAAAAGAACATACGTGTAGCACCGTTGATCGGCCCCAGCAGTTTATTGTTAGGGCTGATGGCAAGTGGCCTGAATGGTCAGCGCTTTACGTTCTTGGGCTATTTGCCCAGCGATAAAGCTGAACGCATCAAAACCATCAAAGGGATAGAATTTGACTCCAGAAAACAGCAGGCCACTCAGCTGTTTATCGAAACGCCTTATCGTAATCAGCATATGCTGGAAGATTTAGTTGCCAACTTACAACCTCAGACGCGTTTATGCGTGGCATGCAATATCACTGCACAGGATGAGTTGATTGTGACCAAGACTGTTGCGGACTGGAAGAAAACGCCATTGCCGGAGGTGCATAAAAAACCAACGGTGTTTTTGTTGCTGGCTTGATAAGGAAGAAGTACTTTTCCTGGCAGTGTTTGTTAATGTGCGTTTGATTGATAAAAAATATCAAAGCGCTCAGCTAAAGATGATAATCGCTTATCCAATGTCCATAATTTAGCGTTGGGTGTAATCAGCGTGGATGCCAACAGAATCATATCCACAATGCCACAACCAAGCCCGTAGAGATGCTCACGCTCTACAAAATCTGTCACTTCATTAATATGCGCTTGCTGGCTAAAACGCAAAGAGGCCAAATCAGATAAAGTTGCTGACCTTGAAGGAGGTGTACCACAAGCAATCTCCCCAATAATCATCGGGTGAATTAATACAGCATCCTGCTTTAAAAGATCAACCAGACCTTGATTGGCGGTACGGAAATGACTTATCCATATCGAAGTGTCGACAAGGATACTCATCCTTAGCTATCTGCAATTCTGCGAGGTACGTCCCCCATCTCAGGAACTGTACCACCTAAAGCAGCCAACCTCTTAGCCGCCTGAACCCTAACAAAGGTTTTGACTGCTTCCCGAAATAAATCGGCCTTGTCCATCGAAGGGTCAGCAACTTTTAGCGCTTGCTCGTAAAGAGTATCCTCTATCGTCACGGTTGTTCTCATCACTACCTCCATGAATCAAATTAATCATCAAAGTGAATCATATCACACATCAAAAGACTAATTTATTAAAGTGTTTACACATTGAGACTGCAACTTTAAGGCACCCAAACAAAAATCGAGCATAGGCTATGCTATTTCAAACTAATCATAACTTTCACTTTTTCGGAAAATCCAAACTAACTAGATTCAAGCTGCTTCAGCGTCTTGCCTTCGGAGTCTTTCCAAGCAGTTCTTCCATTAGCTGTGCCACCATGAATTACTGCCGCTGCTGCACTAGGGCTAGAAAATTCATGATCCTTGGTAAAAAGAAGATATCCTCCAACCTCTGTCAGCACGCCATCTTTAACAAGTTGTTCGCGCGCGTTTATTACCCAAGGATAGTTTTTGGCGGACGGGCGTAAATTTAAAACCGCTTGGGATTTGGCAATGACGACTATTCCATTTGGAGTCAAATGACCTGTAGCCTGTAAGTCTCCTATTTCGCAGAAAAGAATCCGTTCCTCCGCCTTAGATTCAGGCGGCAGAGCAATTGGCACCAGGACTTCTACTCCAAGCGCAGGCAGTAATTGTTCAATTTTTTCTAGAAAAATCTCCATATCAGCTCGATCAGATTCTGGAAGTTTCGATGTTGTTGCCTGTGAATTTGTAAGATTCGCTCGACTAGCCTGTTTTGCAAGCTCTATCAACCGTCCTTCCAAATAGCGAATGTGCGACTTAGTTAAATTTTCATCTTTGCTTGTAAAGTAAACAACGTGATTCCAAAAGTCTTTGTCAACATGCTGCTTTAAACGAGATTGAATTGACTCAGCTTCTCCAATATATACGGCAGGCGCTCCAGATAAAGGATCAATCCCCGTTAACAAGTAAACGCCGACATTAAGTGCTTCATCACGTTTGAGAAGTTGATCCAACTCTGTACGAGGGCCAGCAACAGCTTTACCTGACCAATTGGATATCTCGCCCGTTCTCAATCGCTTAGGATCGCCATGTGGAAGGTAAATTTTGATGGTTGCGCTAGACATAAATGAACCCGTTTTTATATGAAATTAATGCACAGCCTGCTGAGTTTAGAAAATTATAATTTATATCCTGATATATCAAGCCTCACTGCCCTCTCATAAACATCTTATCCAGATCATTCAAGCTGACCTGAAACCAGGTTGGTCTGCCATGGTTACACTGCCCGCTTCTTTCCGTCACTTCCATATCACGCAGCAAGGCGTTCATCTCAGTGATTGTGAGTTGTCGATTGGCTCTGACCGCTGCATGGCAAGCCATGGTGCCTAATATTTCATTTTGCCGTTCCAGTAATACGCGACTGGCACCGTACTCATTTAAATCACGCAGCACAGCGCGTGCCAAGGCGACAGCATCTGCATCTTGCAGCATGGTTGGCACGGCGCGGATGGCGATGGTGGTTGGGGATAGCGTGGCCAGGTCGAAGCCTAGTTGCTGCAGGGTATCGCTGCCACTTAAGCCTTGCAGGGTGGCGACTTCGACTTTTTCAGCATGGAAGCTGATCGGGATCAGCAATGGCTGAGTTGCAATCGCCTGTTCACTCAGGGCGTTTTTCAGGCGCTCGTACATGATGCGCTCATGCGCAGCATGCATATCAACCACGACCATGCCTTGTGCATTCTGGGCGAGGATATAAATGCCGTGCAACTGCCCCAGGGCAAAACCCAGTGGATATTCTTGCGGTAATTGTGCCTGCTCCGGCACCAGCACAGATTCAGAAATCGAGACCGGGTTTAAATAATTTTCAGCGGCATCGTTCCCTGCAATATTTCCGGCTGTATCGGCAGGTTTTAAATCGCCATACATTTGTCCGTAAAATTGCTGCGCCATTGCTGTACCATTGCTGACCCGGTTAGGCTGATAGCCATTGTCGAATACCGACCGGTTTTGCAAAGGCATTTCGACCTGTTCACGCGGCATGGTAAAGCCGGGCGTGAATGGGTTGAATGGCGCTTGCACGGGCTGGCTGGCTTGAATCTCGGCAGAAGTCTTGCCCAGGGCTTTGTGCAGGCTATGGAAAATAAATCTATGCACGGCTTGCGATTCGCGGAAGCGCACTTCGGTTTTGGCCGGATGCACGTTGACATCGACCAATGACGGGTCGAGTTCCAGAAATAATACAAACGCCGGATGTTTATCGCCGTGCAATACATCTTGGTAGGCTTGCTTGATGGCATGTGCGATCAGTTTGTCGCGCACAAAACGGCCATTCACAAAGACGTATTGCGTATCGCGGCTATGGCGCTGGTAGGTGGGTGAAGCGGTCATTCCCCACAAACGCAAACCGGCGCTTTCTTCATCCAGCCAGACGCTTTGTGAGGCAAACTCATTGCCCAGCACATCGGTGATACGTTGTTGTGGCGTATTTGCCGCCAGTCGCATCACCGCCTTGCCGTTATGCTGCAACAAAAAACCAATATTAGATCGTGACAACGCAATGCGCGTAAAGGCATCTTCACAATGGCCGAACTCGGTGTTTTCAGTCTTGAGGAATTTGCGCCGTGCCGGGGTGTTGAAGTACAAATCATGCACTTCAACGATGGTGCCTGCATCCAGTGCTGCCGGGCTGACCGGTTGCCCATGTGTGCCTTCGGCAGAAATTTGCCAGGCATGGCTGGCGGATTGCTGGCGGCTGGTAATCACGGTGCGTGAAATGGAGGCGATACTGGCCAAAGCCTCGCCACGAAAACCCAGGCTGCCGACCTGCTCCAGGTCTTCCAGGCTTTGAATCTTGCTGGTGGCATGGCGGGTCAGTGCCAGTTCGAGTTCGTCTTTGGCAATCCCATGGCCGTTATCGGTGACTTTCAATAACTTGGTACCGCCTTGTTGCAATACCACCTGAATCTGGGTGCTACCGGCATCGACGCTGTTTTCGAGTAGTTCTTTAAGCGCTGAGGCCGGGCGTTCCACCACTTCACCGGCGGCAATTTGGGAGATCAGTTGATCGGGGAGTAGTTTGATTTGCATCTCATCATTTTACCTGTTTTGCTAGAATGGAGGCCATGTCGCTTTCCGATTTCCAGGCTTACCTCAGCCGCTTTCTCCTCGCCCGCCAGCTCAATCGCCAACATCACTTTTATGTCGGCCCGACCAATTCCGGCAAAACTTACCAGGCGCTGGAAACACTGCGCCAGGCCGAATCAGGTGTATATCTTGCGCCATTACGCTTGCTGGCGATGGAGGTGCGTGACCGTTTGATGCAGGCTGGTGTACCGTGCAATCTGGTGACAGGTGAAGAGCGCGTGATGATTCCCGGCGCCAAACATACCGCTTCAACCATTGAAATGCTGCGGCCTGACATGACGGTGGAGGTTGCCGTGATTGATGAAATCCAGATGCTGATGGACCCGGATCGTGGCAGTGCCTGGACCGCCGCACTGGTCGGCGTACCGGCCAGACAGGTGTTTATCTGCGGTGCCAACAGCGTGACTGAAAGCTGTACGCGGGTGCTGGATGCGCTGAGCGAGCCTTATACCCTCACCCATTTGCAGCGCATGACACCACTGGTGATTGAAGATGCCAGCATTTGTGGCCAGCGCTATCATGCCGCCAAACTGCAGAAGCAATTACAGCCAGGCGATGCCATCATTGCCTTCAGTCGCAAAGATGTACTGACGCTGGCCGCGCGTATCCGCCAATGGGGCTTCCAGGTCGCGACAATCTACGGCGCGTTGTCACCGGAAGTCCGGCGTGGTGAGTCGGCACGCTTTGCCAGTGGCGAAGCACAAATACTGGTCGCCACAGATGCAATCGGCATGGGGCTGAATCTACCCATCCGCCGGGTGATTTTTGCCAATATCCACAAATTTGACGGCATTGCCCCACGACCGCTCAACGCCACCGAAATTCGCCAGATTGCAGGACGTGCCGGACGGCATGGCCTGTACGAAACCGGTTATGTCACTGTGCTGGAGGATGATGAACAGTGGCATTTGAATGAAATGCTGAACTGCGATGATACCGTGGCGCCATTTGCCTTGCCCATGGCCATCAGTGGCGGCGATATTGAGGCATTGAGCCAGCGGATTCCCACCTGGCGGCTTGCCGAATGTGTGGAGTACCTGCATACGCAATATCAGCGGCAATCAGGCTCGCCCATCATGCAATGGCAAATCACGCCATTAGCGTATCAGCAAGCCCTGTTAATCGACGAAGTTGCGCCCAAACTGGCCATGCGCGACAAATATCGCCTGATGTGTGCACCATTAGCCATCCAGGTGCCGATTGCTCGGGATTATTTCATGCAATGCGTACAAGCCGTTGCAAAACATCAGCCCCGGTCATTGCCTGCGCTGCCGGACTGGTTAAAAGGCCAGCAGGCACAATATCTGGAACAAGCCGAACTGATTTGCCAGCATTTGAGTTTATATAGCTGGCTGGGATATCAGTATCCGCAGATTTTCCCGGACAGGGAACTGGTGGATGAGGCAAGGAAAACACTTAATGCATATATCAGCCGGGCGTTGAAAGTGCAGGCGGGATATGGAAAAACGCAGCGGGAAACGGAGTTGTCTCAATATCGTTACTAAAAAAAAGCACCCCAACTTCCGCTTTACGCCTGCGTGGTTGGCCAGGTCGCCATTTCCATGTCATTAAAAGCTAATGCAAGACGCCATCTAATTACTTTTTAGCAAATGAAGGGTTCGTCGCCACATACGACTTCACCCCCGACAAAATCGCATTCACCAGCTTATCCTGATAACCGTCATCATTGAGCTTCGCTTCTTCTTCAGGATTACTGATAAATGCAGTCTCTACCAGAATAGACGGAATATCCGGCGATTTCAGTACAGCAAATGCCGCTTGTTCTACATATTTGGAATGCAATGTATTGATTTTAGCGATACGCCCCAATACAGCTTTGCCCATACGGATACTGTCATGAATAGTGGCCGTTTGTGACAAATCCAGTAAAGTGCGTGCCAGATCCATATCTTTGGTATCAATCGCCACACCACCAATCAGGTCCACAGCGTTTTCCTTTTTCGCCAGATAGCGGGCGCTGGCACTGGTGGCACCGCGCTCGGACAAGGCAAACACTGAGGAACCGCGTGCCGTGCTATTTACAAATGAATCCGCGTGGATGGATATAAACAGGTCAGCTTTGGCTGCACGGGCTTTTTTCACCCTGTCACCCAGCGGTACAAAATAATCGCCATCACGGATCAGGATGGCCTGCATATTGTCTTCTGCATCAATCTGCTGCTTGAGCTTACGCGCAATCGCCAGCGTGATATTTTTCTCATGGCTGCCTTTGGCTCCCCTGGCACCGGGGTCTTGTCCGCCATGACCGGCATCGACTGCAATGGTAATCAGCTTTTGACCCGGCCTGGCTTGTTTGGCTGGTTTTTCTGCCGGCTTAGTTGTCGGTTTATTTGCTGCAGGATCGGCAGATTGCGCTACATTTGCATCAGGCGTTGCTGCATCGGCCTTGGGTTCGCTGCTAGCGGTGGTTTTTTCATCCGTTTGACCAGTTTGAGCGTTCTGTAATTGTTTGGAATATGCCAATGCCGGTGAGTTGATGGGCGGCTCTGTGCTGTTAGCCGGTGCAATGCTGATTGCCAGACGTTGCTGTGAACTGCCGGCATTCATATCGGTAACCAGTGGTTTGGCATCGGACTTGATATCGAACACCAACCGGGTGGTCGTTTCGGTAAAAGGGGCAATACGTATTCTGGCAAGATAAGGATGCTGTGCCTCCAGCTGTGGCGGTAACGCCTGGAGCGTGGGGCTGATGGTGACATCATCCATGTCTATCACCACGCGAAACGGATTGTCCAGCGTGAAAATGCGGTATTTGATCGGCTGGTCAAGCAACAGATCAAGGTGCGCCTGACTGCCTTGTTGCTGCAAATTGGCCAGAATCACCTCGGTAGCATGTGTCACAGTGCTGGAAATCAACAACAGGGCCGCCAGCCACCAGGCTTTGCAGCGGTTAATACGACTTAGTGGCATAGACCTTCCAATGACAGCGCTTGCTGGCTGGTGATATGTAATATGCGCCCTTGCGGCAAAATATCAAATTGAATTTCAATATCGGCATCGGGTAACAAATAACCGGCTTTCTCCGGCCACTCGACCAGGCAGATACTGGTGGTATTGAAGTAATCCCTGAATCCGGCAGCTTCCCACTCTTCCGGGTCCTGAAATCTGTACAGGTCAAAATGGTAACATGAACCCACCGCTAAATTATACGGCTCGACGATGGTATAGGTAGGGCTTTTGACTTTACCGCTGTGACCCAGTGCATGCAGGATACCGCGCACCAGCGTGGTTTTGCCGGCCCCCAGGTCGCCATGCAGATAAACCACCTGTCCCGGCTGTAATTGTGTGGCTAACACGCCTGCCGCATGTATGGTAGCTGCTTCGTCTTTTAAAATCTGTGTAGAATACGTTTCTGTCATGTCACACTGCTCACATCCCGTCCCTGTTCATCTGCCTGATCACTCCGCTGCCGCCAACATGGCAGCCACCATCAAAGGCTGGGCGCGTGAACTGGGGTTTGGCAACATCGGCATTACCGATACCGATTTGTCTGCCGCCGAGCCAGGTTTGTTAAGCTGGCTGGACAAACATTACCATGGCGACATGGATTATATGGCAAAACACGGTACCAAGCGAAGCCGCCCTGCAGAATTGGTGCCAGGGACGTTGCGCGTCATTTCAGTCAGCCTTGACTACATCCCTGAGCATATCGAGGATAGCTGGCAGGTACTGGAAAACCCGGTTAAAGCCTATATCGCCCGTTATGCCATGGGGCGTGATTACCACAAGGTGATGCGGCAAAAACTGCAACAGCTATGCACCCGCATTACCGGCCATTTTGGCAATTTTGAATATCGGGTGTTTGCCGACAGTGCACCGGTGCTGGAAGTGGCGCTTGCCACCAAGGCTGGTGTGGGCTGGCGCGGCAAACATACCTTGCTGCTTAACCGTCAGCAGGGCTCGTGGTTTTTTCTGGGTGAAATCTATACCAACCTGCCTTTACCGGTAGATCCGCCCACCAGCTCACATTGCGGCAGTTGCAGCGCCTGTATCGATATTTGCCCTACCCGGGCGATTGTCGCCCCCTATGAGCTGGATGCGCGACGCTGTATTTCGTATCTGACCATTGAGCACAAGGGCAGCATCCCGCCGGAATTGCGCCCGCTGATAGGCAATCGCGTGTATGGCTGCGACGACTGCCAGCTGGTCTGTCCCTGGAACAAGTTTTCGGTGACCACGGAAGAAAGCGATTTTTCTGTGCGCAACGGTCTGGATAGTGCGGATCTGGTGACGTGCTTCGGCTGGACAGAAGCAGAATTCCAACAACGCATGGCGGGCAGCGCGATTTACCGTATCGGTTATATACAATGGTTGCGCAATGTCGCGGTGGGACTGGGCAATGCGCCCACTTCTGTCGACGTCACCCGCGCATTGCAATCACGGCAGCAGGATGAAAATGCCTTGCTCAGGGAACATGTGCAATGGGCATTAGCCCGGCATGGCATTACCAGCTAATTACCCTGCCAGCAAAGCCGCACCAAGCATCCCGGCCTGATCGCTGGCGCGCGACAGATGCACCTGAATCTTGCCGCGTAACACCGGTATCAGGTCATGCTCCAGCCGCTGCATGAAAGACGCTTGCAGTAATGGCCATGCGGCGACCACGCCCCCGCCTATCACCACATGCTCCACATCGATAATTTTCAATATGCTGGCCAGTGCCTGCGCCAGTTTGTCACCTGCAAAAGCGTATGTCGCAATCGCTGTCGCATCCCCTTGTCCGGCCAATGCGGCAATGTCACGGGCGGTCAGTTTCTGGCCGGCCTGTTCTGCATAGGCATTGCTGATACCGGTGGCAGAAGCATATTGCTCCACACAGCCGCGATTGCCACAACCGCACAACCGGCCGTCCGGTTCCACAATGATATGTCCGGCTTCAAATGCATAGCCATGCTGCCCGGTCCAGACCTGGCCATGAACGACCAGCCCCGCCCCGACTCCTGTGCCCAGGCCCAGATACAACATGCCTCCTGCCGGTTGCGCTAACAGGTAATACTCGCCATAGGCCGCTGCATTTGCGTCATTTTCCACGCGCACAGTTACACCCAGCAACTGGCTGAGGTCTGTGCCTAAATTCACATCCAGCAAACCTGGCAAATTGGGGGATTGTGCCAGCGTGCCGGTTTTCGGATCGATAAATCCCGGAAAGCCGATGCCGATTGCCTGAATGCCGGGGTATTTCTGCAGCAACGGTTTAATCGCCTGTACAGTTTCCTGCAATATTTTCTGCCAGGCCTGCGCTGGCGGATATTGCTTGCAAATTGCCGAGTAGTCCGCCTGGAAACGGGTTTCTTCCAGCAACGTCAGGCCGGAAAAAACTCCCAATCTCAAATTCGTCCCGCCGACATCCAGTCCCAGACGTAACACGCCGGTGTCAGTCATATGCCCGGCCACTTTCTTTAATCATTTGTTTAAACTCTTGTTGTTTTTCGTTTGTTAACTGCGACCAGTCCATACGCCACATCCAGTTGCCCTGCGTTGTGCCAGGTGTATTCATGCGGGCACTGCCATCCAGCCCCAGAATATCCTGCATGGGCACTACCGCCAGGCAGGCAGTACTTTGCAGCGCCAACTGCATAAGTGCTTTCGGCATTTCGGTAGATGCCGGCTGTAAATAATGCTGCACATGGATACGCACATGTTCAGGTGCCGCCAGATACCAGCCCAGTGTGGTGTCATTATCATGCGTACCGGTATAGACAACGCTATTTTCCTCGATATTTTCCGGCAAGTATGGATTATCTTCTCCGCCACCGAAAGCAAATTGCAAAATCTTCATGCCGGGCATGCCATAGGCATGCCGCAAAGCATCCACTTCTGCGGTAATAATTCCCAGGTCTTCGGCCACCAGGCTGATTCGCGGAAAATGGTGGATGATTGCTTGCAACAAGGCATTGCCAGGTGCCTCCTGCCAGGCACCATTCATGGCAGTCTGTTCATTGGCCGGAATTTCCCATGCTGCCTGAAAGCCGCGGAAATGGTCAATACGGACCATATCAAATAAGCTGGAAAGTGTTTCAATGCGTCCCAGCCACCAGGAGAAACCATCCGCCTGCATCAGCGCCCAGTTGTAATGCGGATTGCCCCAGCGCTGCCCGGTATCTGAAAAGTAATCGGGCGGCACACCGGCAACCACGGTCATATTCAAATCCTGATCCAGCTTGAACCAGTGAGGGTTTGCCCAGACATCTGCACTGTCATAAGCAACAAAAATCGGGATATCCCCGAACAGCTTTACCCCACGCGAATTGGCATAGCGTTTTAACTGTGCCCATTGCTGGAAAAAGAGGTACTGGGTGAATTTAATCAGGGTCAGCCTGTCCTGCTGCAAGGCGGCATAGGTCTGCAACGCTCTGCCATCACGCAGGCGGTATGCCTGTGGCCACTGGCGCCAGCTTTGATGCTGATGTTTTTCACGCAGACTCAGGAAAAGCGCAAAATCTTCCAGCCAGTATTGCTGTGCCTGGCAAAACCTGACAAATCCCGGCCAGCTTAACCCATGCGGAGCTGCGCCGGGCACTATCCCATTCGATTGCACACGCGGCATCACCCTGGCAATCACGGTTTCCAAAGGCAGCTCAGCCTCATCAGGCAGGCACCAGCCCTCATTGATCAGCTGTTGCACGCTGATGATGCCTGGATGGCCGGCATGAGCCGAGATACTCTGGTATGGAGACTGGTCATCATGCGGCATATTGACCGGCAGGGTTTGCCAGACGGAAACCTCCATGTCCACCAGCGTATCCACAAAACGATAAGCATCCGGCCCCATATTACCCGCAGGTAAAGAGGTGATGTGCATCAGTACACCGGCTTGTCTGGCTTGTGGCATTGTTGTTATTCGGATGGAAGCAGAGTCAGGTCAGGATAGTCCCCGGCGCATGGTGCCTGCATTTTCCGCATGACCGCCACCATCACTGATGGGGTGAGACAGGCTTTCCGGCGGCTTCAGGCCAAGCAAGTGGTAAAGATGGCCCAGATTACGGCGGTATAGCTGGTCAAAACTTTGCACGGTGAAACTATCGTTGTAATCGCCGAACCACCAGAACCAGTCCGAGCCTTCGCAGATGGCTAATTGCTGCCGGCATTTTTCTTTTGCTGCGGCCGGCAATTGATGAATATGCTGATCGTATTGCTGTTTGGCTTCACATAACAGGTCCCAGGCACGATTCTTGGCCGGATCACCTATCCAGGTACTGAATGTTCCGTATACCCAGCTCCCTGCACAGATATCTTCCAGCAATGCCGGAGGTGGGAGGGTTTTCGCCTGCTGCATGTCCAGAATATCGCTGAAAGTGGTCATCTCGATTAACGGATGCTGCACCAATGCCTGATAGAGTTCCTGCAAAAAGTAGTATCCGTTATAGGGGTAATATTCCCAGGCGTTTTCCCCATCCAGAATGACACTCACTACAGGTATTTCATCGCTATTGGCCTGAATAGCTTCCAGCGACAGGATAAAATCATGCACAGCTTCGCTGGCATATTGCTTGGCATACTCAAAGCCGATTTTGTCCGATAGCTGATCATCGCGGAAAAAACAGACAATATCCTGCTGACCGTTGGTGACGCGATATGGCTGGTAAAGATATTGCTGCGCATGCGCGTGCTCCAGGCCGAGCTTGCCGAGACTGTTGGCCAGCACGCCCTGCCCGGTGGCTGCCCACGCGACATTCTGCTCGGCCAGCAATGACAATGCAGCATGTGATACCGATCCTTCTGCCGGCCACATGCCCCTGGCAGGCTGTCCGAACACTTTCTGGTGGAATGCCTGCGCGGCTTCGATCTGGGCAATGGCGCGCTCATAGCCATCGGGGTATGTGGCTGCCTGCGGCAAAGGGGCATCCGGCATGGCATCATGTGCGCTTTTCAAGTCGATCAGCAAGGGCAGGATGGGATGATAATACGGCGTAGTGGAAAGCTCGATCTGCCCTCTTTCCAGCAATGCTTTGTAACGCGGCAAAATGCCCTGCAAAGTCTCGCTGATGACACCCAGTAACGCCTGCCTGTCTTCCAGGGTGAAAAACAGACCTTTCTGCATCAGCGCCTGAATAACCTTGTTCTTGCGTCGCAGGCTTTCACCCGTCCAGGCCAGGTGATACCAGACCAGCAAGTCTGCCTTGTATTGTGCGGACAGGTAATGAAACTGTCCGCTTTGCATCAGGGGCTCGATTAATTCATACAGGTGCAGCAAGCGCTGGTAATGCGGGAAAGGACTGAGCATTTTTTCGTGATGTGCCTTGAAACAACTGTCGACAATCAGCTGGCATTCCGCGTCGGTAATATGTTCCAGGTCATGGTTGGCCAGTAACCGCAATAAAGGATCGCGCCACTCGTTACTGCGGGACTGCTCAGCGTAATCCTGCAATTGCTCCACCAGGACAGGCACGAAATTGAAACTGACCCTGACTGCCGGATTTTGCTCAAGGTGATAAACCATATCACTGTAATCCTTGAGGGCATGCAGATAGGTCCATGGCAGAATATATTCGCCACTGGCCAGGTCGCGATAATCAGGCTGATGCATGTGCCAATATAAATTTAACAGTAATTTCTTATCGGACATCCCTCACACCTCTTTCGATTAAATGTGGACTTACTTCACACGATACAAATCCTGGCCCAGCATATCAGGCGTCACCAGTACGATGCCTTTTTCAGACACGTAAAAACGTTTGCTGTCACGCGCAAGATCCACGCCGATATGCATCCCTGCGGGAATATCGCAGCCGCGGTCAATCACGGCATTTTTCACTACCACGCCTTCATTGATCTTGACCTTGGGCAATACCACCGCCCCGTACAGATCGCAGTAATCGGCCACATGGACACCGGAAAACAGCACCGAATTAGAAACACAGGACCCACTGATCAGGCAACCGCCGGAAACCAGCGAATCGGTGGCTTTACCGGTACGCCCCTCATCCTTGAAGACGAACTTGGCCGGCGGTAGTTGTTCCTGATATGTCCAGATTGGCCATTCGCTGTCATATAAGTTCAATTCGGGGATGACTTTTGTCAGCTCCATATTGGCCTCCCAGTAGGCATCTATGGTGCCGACGTCGCGCCAATAGTAGCTATCGCTTTGTGCGCCTACGCAACTGTCGGTAAAGCGATGTGCCTGTACATGGTAGCGGTCAATGATGTAAGGGATAATATCCTGGCCAAAATCATGATGTGAGTGCGGATCGTAGGCATCACGAATCAACTGCTCATATAGAAATTTGGCATTGAAGATATAAATCCCCATGCTGGCAAATGCCCTGGCAGGATCGTCCGGCATGGGTTTGGGCTGCGCCGGCTTTTCTTCAAATGCCACCACCCTGTCGGTGTCATCCACTTCCAGCACGCCAAACCCCCTGGCATCGTCAAGTGGCACATTAATACAGGCAATTGTCATATCCGCATTGGTGCGTGCATGGGTCGCCAGCATCTTGCCATAATCCATTTTGTAGATATGGTCCCCGGCCAGCACCAGAATATAATCGCCGCCGTTTTCGCGTAACAGGTCAATATTCTGGTATACCGCATCCGCAGTTCCGCGGTACCACTCCTCGCCCAGCCGCTGCTGGGCGGGGATAATGTTTACATACTCGTTAAACTCGCCCCGTAAAAATCCCCAGCCCCGCTGAACATGCTGAATCAGGCTCTGTGCTTTATATTGGGTGGCTACATTGATACGACGGATACCCGAGTTAATGCAATTGGATAGCGGAAAATCAATAATGCGGAATTTCCCTCCAAACTGCACAGCCGGCTTGGCGCGCCAGTCGGTCAGATTTTTCAAGCGACTGCCACGACCGCCTGCCAGAATGATCGCGACGGTATTTTTCGTGAGGTTACTGATGAACCTGTCCGAAGGCCGCTCTTGCCGCCGGTTATCTTTTCGGCGTTCTTCAAATTCCACCATTTGAGGCATGAGGTCTTTTCCTGTTTTTTATGTTTCAAAATCACTTGTAACCGTCCTGAATTTAAAGATGCAACCATCTTTATCCAGCGCAGGTCTGACACTTACAGTCTGCATGATAGCTCAGGCAAAGACAACGAAGTTTCCGTGAAAAACGGCGTAAACTCTTAATTTTTAAATCACACGAATATTCTCGGCATGACAGCAAAATCCCTGGTTACCGATCATAGCGAGACCCTGCATCTGCAACGCATACTGAATGCGACCCACCACGACCCTTTCCAGTTCCTTGGCACACACCTCTGCCACGCAGAAAGTGTCTGGAAAATGCATACATTCCAGCCGCACGCAGAAAAAGCGTGGATCAATATCGAGGATCGCTGGCAGCCGATGACACTGCTACACCAGCAAGGGCTGTTCATGTATGCATCGCCGACCGGCATACCGCGGCCGGCCCGGCTGCGCATACAGCCACGAGGGCAGACAGGCTTTTATGAAACAGTAGACCCCTACGGATTTGACAGTACGCTGTCAGCTGAAGCGCTGTACCTGTTTGCGGAAGGAAAACTGCTGGAAGCCTACAATACGCTAGGAGCCATTCCCATGTCGGTGCAGGACGTGGCGGGTGTGAGATTCGCGGTCTGGGCACCCAACGCAGAGCGCGTCAGTGTGGTCGGCAGTTTTAACCAATGGGATGGACGTATCCATCCCATGCGCAGCCTGGGTGATAGCGGCGTATGGGAGTTATTTATTCCGCACCTGACTGAACACGATTTATATAAATTCGAAATTCGTAATCGTGCGCATGGTCAGGTCATGCTAAAAGCAGATCCTTATGGCAGAGCCTTCGAAGCAAGGCCGGGAACCGCCAACCGTATTTGCCATAGCCGTTACCAGTGGCAGGACAGCCAATGGTTGCTGCAGCGGCAACAGCACGACTGGCTACATGCGCCTTTCAACTGTTACGAGGTACACCTGGGCAGCTGGCAGCGCGACCAGCAAGGCCACTTCCTGAGCTATCGTGCCCTGGCCGATACACTGATTCCGCATCTGACTGACATGGGGTATACCCATGTTGAACTGTTACCGATTGCCGAACACCCCTTGAACGAATCGTGGGGCTATCAGGTGACCGGTTATTTTGCGCCGACACAGCGTTATGGCAGTCCCGATGACCTGAAGTATTTTATTGACAGCTGCCACGTCGCCGGCATTGGCGTGATTCTTGACTGGGTGCCCGGTCATTTTCCCAAAGATGACTGGGCACTTGCCCGCTTTGATGGCACTGCCCTGTATGAACATGCAGACCCAAGACTTGGTGAGCATATGGACTGGGGCACCTATATTTTCAACTATGGCCGTAATGAAGTCCGCAGTTTCCTGTTAAGCAATGCTTATTACTGGCTGAAGGAATTTCATATTGATGGCTTGCGTGTGGATGCCGTGGCATCCATGCTGTATCTGGACTACTCGCGCAATGCGGGCGAATGGTTGCCTAATGTGCATGGCGGACGTGAAAACCTGGAAGTCATCGAGTTTCTCAAACAGCTCAATATCATGGTGGGAGAGCGCTTCCATGGCGCACTGGTGATCGCCGAGGAGTCTACCGCCTGGCCGGCAGTTTCGCGACCGGTATATGCCGGCGGACTGGGATTCAGCATGAAATGGAACATGGGCTGGATGAATGATGTGCTCAGCTACATGCAGCTTGATCCGCTCTATCGCCACTCCCATCATGACCGTCTGACATTCGGCCAGATGTACGCCTATTCAGAAAACTTTGTCCTGCCTTTTTCGCATGATGAAGTCGTGCACGGCAAAAAATCCTTACTCGAGAAAATGCCAGGTGATCGCTGGCAGAAATTTGCAAACCTGCGCCTGTTGCTGACCATGCAAATGACCATGCCGGGTAAAAAGCTGAATTTCATGGGCAATGAATTTGGCCAGGCACGTGAATGGAACGTCAATCAAAGCCTGGACTGGCATTTGCTGGAACAAACCCATCCCGAGCACCCCATGCACAGAGGAATCCAGGCACTGGTACGTCAATTGAATATCCTTTATCGCCAGTTTCCTGCCCTGCATGCCCATGATTTTGATGCCCACGGCTTCCAGTGGCTGGACTGCCAGGACGCAGCCCAGTCCACCCTCAGTTACATCAGGCGCGGCAATGACCATAGTTTTGTTATAATAGTACTGAATTTCACACCGGTACCGCGCCAGCAATACCGTTTGGGCGTACCGCAGCCGGGTCACTACAGAGAATTGTTGAACAGTGATGCGGTTTGTTTTGGTGGTAGTGACCAAAGTAACGGGCGTGGCTATCTGACTGATGCCATCGCATGGATGGAACATCCTGCCTCCATCAGTATAAACTTGCCGCCGCTGGCGGGTGTCATACTTCAGTTACAATAACTGGCTACACTGAAAAAGTTACCTTGCGCCCGCAAATACGGCAAATACCGGTTGCGGGCTCATTAAAAATTAAACTGACTCGAGAACTAAGCAACAACATAACATGGCTAAATTAATGACTCATCCCAGCTGGCATGCACTGACCCAGCATCAAAGTGACATACGCAACGTTCAAATGCGCGACCTGTTCAAACAGAACGCAAACCGGTTCGAAGAATTCAGCCTGAAAGTAGATGATATCCTGCTGGACTACTCCAAACACCGCGTAACCAAAGACACGCTTTCCATGCTATTCCAGCTGGCGCGTGACTCACGGATTGAGGAATGGCGCCAACGCATGTTTTCGGGTGAAAAAATCAACATCACCGAAAATCGGGCTGTCCTGCATACCGCCCTGCGCAATCGCAGCAATACACCGGTATATGTAGACGGCAAAGATGTGATGCCCGAGGTCAATGCGGTCCTGGCACAAATGCGCACATTCACCGAACAGGTGCGCAGTGGCCAGTGGACCGGTTACACCGGCAAGCGCATTACAGATATCGTGAATATCGGCATCGGTGGCTCCGACCTGGGTCCGGTCATGGCATGTGACGCACTCAAGCCTTATGCCAGCCCGGATTTGAAAGCACACTTTGTTTCCAATATTGATGGCGCCCACCTGATGCGCGCACTGGAACAATGCAATCCGGAAACGACCCTGTTTATCGTTGCTTCCAAAACATTTACTACCCAGGAAACCATGACTAATGCCCACTCGGCACGCCGCTGGTTCCTGGCTAGCGCCAAAGATGAGCAGCACGTCGCCAGACATTTCGTTGCTCTTTCAACCAATGCCAAAGCGGTGGAAGCTTTTGGCATTGACACCAACAATATGTTTGCCTTCTGGGACTGGGTAGGTGGTCGCTACTCCCTGTGGTCTGCCATCGGTTTATCCATTGCCCTGTATGTCGGCATGGACAATTTCGAGCAAATGCTGGCCGGTGGCCATGCCATGGACCAGCATTTCCTCACAGCACCGCTGGAACAGAACATGCCGGTCATCATGGCCTTGCTGGGTATCTGGTACAACAACTTCTTCCATGTCGATACGCATGCGATTCTGCCTTATGATCAGGGCATGGCACGCTTTCCCGCCTACCTGCAGCAGGCAGATATGGAAAGCAACGGCAAATTTATCTGCCGCGATGGTAGCCGTGTCAGCTATAAAACCGGGCCGGTCATCTGGGGTGAAGCCGGCACCAATGGCCAGCATGCGTTCTACCAGCTGATTCACCAGGGCACGCAAATGGTGCCTGCAGACTTCCTGATGCCGGTAAAAAGTCACTACAAAGTCGGCAGTCCTGATGATCAGCATCACAAGATTCTGCTGGCTAACTTCCTGGCCCAAACCCAGGCCCTCATGCTGGGCAAAACCCGCGAAGAAGCACGTGAGGAACTGGTGAAACAGGGTCTCTCCGGCAAAGCTCTGGAAGATTTGTTACCGCACAAGATTTTCGAAGGCAACCGCCCAACGACCTCTATCATGTTCGAGCAACTGACTCCCCATACTCTGGGCAAACTGATTGCCCTGTATGAACACAAAATCTTTGTACAAGGGATTATCTGGGATATCAACAGCTATGATCAGTGGGGCGTGGAGTATGGCAAGCAAATTGCCAGCCAGATTCTGCCACTGTTGAACAATGATGAGCGCATCACCTGTTTTGACAGCTCGACCAATGGCTTAATCAATTACGCTAAGAAAACATCATAATTAATTGATATAAAATAAAAAAGGCCTTTTAACAGGGCTTTTTTATTATGCTTGAAGCGAAAGAACAGAGCGATTACACCAGCTGGTTCTTGATTGCGTAATGCGTGATGTCCGCATTATGTTTCAGGCGCATTTTCTCGAGCAGACGCGTGCGGTACATGCTCACGGTTTTTACCGACAGCGCCAGCTTGTCAGCAATTTCACTGACCGATAATCCGGAAGCAATCATACGCATCACCTGAAACTCGCGGTCGGAAAGTGTTTCATGCGGAGCGATGCTGTGATCTGTTCCTACCTGCTCTGCCAGAATCTCGGCAACGCTGGGCGTGATATATTTTTTTCCCTTGGCCAGGGTATGGATCGCTGTCAGCAACTCTTCCGAAGCCGTGTGTTTGCACAGATAACCGGAGGCTCCTGAACGGATGGAACGCACTGCGTACTGATCTTCCATGTACATGGAAAGCATCAGGATATTTAATGTCGCGTTTTCACGTTTGATCAGCTTGAGTGCTTCAATGCCGGTTTTATCAGGCAGGGAAATATCCAGCAGCATGACATCCGCAGGCAATTCGCCTGCGCATTTAATGGCTTGTGCTGCATTCTCCGCCTCTCCAACCACTTCAATCTCGCCACTGGCCGTTAAAATCTGCCTGATGCCTGAACGAAGGATGGCATGGTCATCAACGATGATGACTCTAATTTTTTTGGTATCCACGCTGTGTCCTCACATTGCAATACTGACATTCTCACGACCGGAGTCAATCAGCGATGTCAAATTATTGTAAAACGGATACCACTTTCTGTCACGACATGGAGTGCTGCACGGGCGTCTGCACCCGAATTAATGTGCCGCGTGCGCCATTGGCAGGAGAGCCGATCAGGCACTCGCCTCCCAAGGCTGCCGCGCGTTCCTGCATGCCGCGCAAACCAAAGGAATTCGGTTTTATTTTATCGGCCGGTGCAATACCGATGCCATTATCAGTAATCGTCATCATTAACGCTTTTTCCACCAGCAGCAATTCGACACAGACTTCATCAGCACAGGCATATTTGGCGATATTGGACAATGCTTCCTGGCAAATCCGGAACAATGCCATGGACTGGTCATCGTCACATTCCAGGTCGCGGCAATTGGTCTCGAATCTCGCCGCCATGCCCAACTGTTTTCTGAACTGATTCACCTGCCACTCCAGCGCATCCACCAGCCCCAGATCCAGGATATTCGGCCGCAAATTACCCGAAATCCGATGTACGGCATCGAAGGTCTGGTTGATGATAGCCTGCAACATGGTCGCCTGCTCAATATCGACCGGCAAGCCGCTTTCGATTTGCTGAATGATAGTTGAAAGACCCAGTTTCATCGCGGTCATGTTACCGCCCAGATCATCATGTATTTCACGGGCAATGCTCACCCGCTCCTGTTCTTTCACCTGGTTCAGGTGCGCGGTCAGTGCCTGCAAATCTTTCCTGGCCTGCTCAATCTCCTGTTTTTCCTGCTTGCTCTGGCTGATATTGAGCATAATGCCATCCCATTGCACCGCACCTTGCCCCAGCGCCTGTATCGTGGCACGAATATTGACCCATTTCATATCCTGCCAGTCGGCAATCCAGATTTTGCCTTCCCAGTCCAGCCGGGTATGCTGCCTGGCAGACTGTTGCAATTTCTGCCTGAACTGGCTGGCGGACTTCTCCTCCATGGCGCCGAATAATGCTTGTGCATCTTTCAGCAATGCGGCGGCAGGAATCCCGAGCAATGCTTCGCAACCCTCGCTCAAATAGGTGAAGACGACCTGCATGTCTGCCGTCATGTGCATCTGGAAAACCAGACCGGGAATACTGGAAACAATGGCAGAAAATCTGCGCTCGCTTTCATGCAAGGCATCTTGTACGCGATTGACAGGAGAATCAGTTGCAGGACTGGTCACATGGCACCTCATTGTTTGATGCCAGTTAGCATATCACGCCACACCCTGCCTTGGGTATGGCTTTACCGCTTCCAGGAAAGCGGCATTAAAAACTGGAAGCGGGTAACTTAAGCTAGTTACAGATCAGCTTCTGTCACGACGCGATTCTTGCCACTCTTCTTCGCCAGATACATGGCCTGGTCAGCCCGTAACAGAATCGAAGTCACATCATCCTCTTCCCTGAACAGGGCAACACCGGCACTGAAAGTGACCAGCAATTTCTGGTTATTGCCCAGAAAGTACTCTTTGGTAAGTGAACGCTGCAAACGACTCATGATTGTAATGGCTTCACTCAGGCTGGTATTGGGCAGAATGACCACAAACTCTTCCCCGCCCATACGGGTAACAATATCGGTGGGACGCACCGTACGCTTCACTACTGCGGCAAGATGCTTCAGGGCAGCGTCACCCGCGGCATGACCGTGCTGGTCATTCAGCGATTTGAAATTATCGATATCCAGCAAGGCGACACTGAGTGACTCACCACTACGACGATAACGTGCAATTTCTGTATTGAAGGCCTCATCCATGCCACGCCGGTTAAGTACGCCTGTCAACTGGTCAATGCGGACGACCTCGCTCAGTTGACTCAGCTCATCTTGCAGTTTCAGGATACGCATCTGCGTATCGCTGGCAATACGTTGCTGCTGTAGCAAATCATCGTGCGAACGCATAATATCGGTTTGCATAACCGAAGTATCACGCATCAGATGCTGCACCAGTTCATTGATTTTAATCAGGTCATCTGTTTGCGAAAGCTCCTGGGCATAATGTTCAATCTTGCCGCCATATTGTTCGCTCGCCTCTCCCATGTATTTGAGTTTATCGATAAACGAACTGATCAAGTTTTTAAAGGAATTCCTGGCTTCTACCAGGCTATGTTTTACTAGCCCCTGTTTATAAACCACCTCTTTCAGGCTTTTCTCCGCCTGCTTGAGTTTGGCACGATCCAGCGGGCCGCTGATAATTGACTGCACCGCATATACCTGCCCGCTGAGCCAGCCGTCTTCAATCACCAGTTCGCCAATATTGGAGAGCAGCAAGTGCAACAGGTCAATGATGTCGCCTCTCACGTCATCTTCTTGCGCACCTATCATTTCCACCCGCAGCAGCAAGGCTTTGAGAGACTTGGCCAGCGCCTCCCATTCTTTCAGTTTTTTGGCACGCTCCGCACTTGCCTGCAAGGCCACGGCTTCCGACTGCAAATCAGGATAGCCCTCCAGCCGGGGAATCAGGCCCAGATGCAGGGTTTGCTTTAACAAGGTCTGCAAGATAGTGAATGCGCCATGAAACTGTTGCACTTCCATTGGCAGCTCATCTTTGGTCAGATGGGTTGCCACCGGCACTGGCGACACACTTCCTGTTCCCGCGAGTTCAGCCACAGGAATATCTTCCATTCTTGCTTCTGCCGGCAACCAGTTATTTGCCATCCCAAGCAGTTTATCCGCCAGGGTGGGGTCACTACCAAAGTTAATTAATACCCGCTCCAGCATTTCCCGCTTTTGCGCCGGGTCCGTGCCACCGCGTTTGTCGTCCCACCCTTGCAGCAAGGTGCGGATCGCGCGTGGCCATCTGGTAGAATGACTGAGTTGTTGCTGCATGGATTCTTTCAGCAGTTCGCCCAAATCTTGCCAGTTAGCCTGCTTCAGAACCTTTTCCCAGCGATTGATCCAGTTGGTCTGCTCCAGCGAGTCATGCGGCAATTGCTTGAGTGCTTTGCGCAAGGCTATTGCGGCATCCTCTTTAGCAGGCTTGCCGGCAATTTCAAGATAAATTTGCGTGTAATTATCCGGCGTAGGCTCAACTCGCCTGATCGCCATCTGCTTGATAGTTTCGCGTGCAATTTCCGATGCCGTCTTAGGGGGGCCGTTCGTTGCCATAGTATCCGCTGGGTATCACTGATAAATAAAAGCAATTTTGCAACCGGAATGTCCGCTTTCATGCAGTCATAAGAGGGTTAATTGCGTGTTACTTTGAATGCTTAATGCTTACATGCAGGCAATGTATTCAGCAAACAGAATGATTTTGCGCTACAATAGCGTCCGCGGGCCTCCCCGCATTGTAAGGTAGCCAACCTGGTCAGGTGCGGAAGCAAGCAGCCACAACTATCAAGCAAGTGCCGGGGGTTGGGCTCGCCCTCCTCATCTCCAGACTCCGTCTATTGCGTTGCATGTCAATGTGATTTTTAGTTGATTTGATATGCACATATATCGGTAATTTAGGCTAAAGTATTGGTTTGCCTCATGACACTTAATCAATAGAGTACACGATGTCTTACCAAGTGCTGGCGCGCAAGTGGCGCCCAAAATCCTTTAGCAGTCTGGTCGGACAAGACCATGTGGTTCAGGCCCTTAGTAATGCGCTGAGCCAGCAGCGGCTTCATCATGCTTATTTGTTTACCGGTACACGTGGAGTCGGTAAAACCACGCTATCGCGTATTCTCGCCAAGTCATTGAACTGTCTCTCCGGAATTACCGCTACCCCTTGTGGCGAATGCGAAGCCTGCAAAGCGATCGACATTGGCCGCTATGTTGATTATGTCGAAATGGATGCCGCCTCCAACCGTGGGATTGCCGATATGGTGAGCCTGCTGGAACAGGCCATTTATGCACCGTCTGCTGGCCGCTTCAAGGTCTACATGATTGACGAAGTGCATATGCTGACCAAGGAAGCCTTCAATGCCATGCTGAAAACGCTGGAGGAGCCGCCTGCGCATGTCAAATTCATTCTGGCGACCACTGATCCGCAAAAAGTACCGGTCACTATTCTTTCCCGCTGTTTGCAGTTTAATTTGCGGCAGATGGCCAGTAGTACTATCACTGCCCATCTGCAGGAGATTCTTGGGCAAGAGCAGATCGCTTTTGAAGCCCCTGCCCTGCAACTCATCGCACGCGCGGCCAATGGCAGCATGCGGGATGCCTTGTCACTGACAGACCAGGCAATCGCCTACGGCAATCAATCGGTTCAGGAAGCCGATGTACGCAACATGCTGGGGGCCATTGACCAGAGCTATCTGTACGAGCTGGTACGTGCGCTGATGACCGGCGATGCCACTGCCCTGTTACAGATTGCACAGCAAATGGATGCCCGCAGTATCGGCTTTGAGAGTGCGCTGAATGACCTCGCAGCGCTGCTGCATTTACTAGCTGTTGCCCAATACAGCCCGCAAGTCATTGCTGAAGACCACCCTGAACGCCAGACACTGCTGGAGCTTTCTTCACAAATAAGCGCCGAGATGCTGCAACTGTATTACCAGATTTGTATTCTAGGCCACCGTGACATAGGCCTGGCACCCGATGCCTATGCCGGCTTTACCATGACCTTGCTGCGCATGCTGGCATTTAAAACTGATGCCATGACTGCTCCGGCAGCCGCGCTAGTCAGCAATAGTGGCACTAATGAATCCAATGGCACCCGCAGTTCTATGGGCGGTGGCAGTGCGCGTGCAGCCCTGGCACAAAGCCGCCAGGCCATTGCTGTCAGCGCCGAGCCTGTTGCCACCTCGCCTGAGCCGGTAACGCAAACTGCATACGTGCCGACTAGTCAGCCTACAACAGTCACTCAAGCGCAGCCAGAAAATCCTCCGCCGCAAACTGCATTGCCTGCGGCACCACCAGAAGCACCTGCGACAGATGAACCTGCCCCGTTCAACTGGGACGGCAACTGGCGATCACTTGTGGAGAACCATTTAAGCAAGCTGGGACTGGTACGTGCGCTGGCGCAAAATTGCGAACTGGTCGCTTATGATGCTGAACAAATGACATTGCGCATTGGCGAAACCCACAAGCATCTGGCCAGTGCCAATTACCTGGACAAGCTGAATAGTGCCTTAAACAATCATTTTGGACGCCGCATTAAACTTACAGTTCAGGTTGAACAGGAAGCCAATACCCCTGCCCGGCAGATGGCAGTCGAAAAAGCCGAATTGCAGGACCAGGCCCAGGACGCCATACTCAGCGACCAGTTTGTGCAGGGCCTGATGCAGGAAATGGGTGCAACCATTGTGCCTAATTCAATTAAACCCTTACATTAACCCATCAATTTCAGAGGAGCATACAATGATGAAAGGTGGCATGGGCAACATGATGAAACAAGCCCAGATGATGCAAGCCAATATGCAAAAAGCGCAAGCTGAGCTGGCAACAACCGAAGTGGAAGGTATTGCCAGCAATGGCATGGTTAAAATCACCATGACCTGCAGCAATGAGGTAAAGCGTGTCCAGATAGACGATGCCGCCATGGATGATAAAGAGACTCTGGAGGATCTGATCCTGATCGCGCTGAAAGATGCCAGAACCAAGGCTGATGCCACCTCTTCTGCAAAAATGAGTGGCCTGATGCCTCCGGGCTTTAAATTGCCGTTTTAAGCAGGAAGCGAACGCTTGAACTCTCCAGCTGTCCTCGAGCAACTGATTAATGCCCTGCGCTGCTTGCCCGGCGTCGGGCCCAAGTCATCAACCCGCATGGCCTATCATTTGTTACAACGGGATCGTGAAGGCGCACAGCGGCTGGCGGCCAGTTTACAGCAGGCGCTGGATAAGCTGGCGCACTGCGATTATTGCAATAATTTCAGCGAACATGCCGTGTGCAGCCTGTGCCAGGATAGCCACAGGGAAAAGTCCACGCTTTGTGTGGTTGAAATGCCCACCGACTTAATGACCCTGGAAAATACCCGCAGCTATCAGGGGCAATATTTTGTACTGATGGGAAAACTGTCCCCCATGGACGGCATAGGCCCCAAAGATATCCACCTGGATAAATTGCTCAAGCGCGCGCAGGATAGCATGATTGAAGAAGTGATTCTGGCTACCAATTTCACTTCCGAAGGGGAAGCCACCGCCCACTATATCGGACAAATGCTGAAGTCCCGCGGCATCAAAGTCAGCCGCATTGCGCGCGGTTTGCCCATGGGCGGGGAAATTGAATATGTAGATAGCGGCACCCTCTCCACAGCTTTGCTTGAACGCAAAGCTGTCACCTGACGCAGTAATCAACGCCCTTCTTCTCGGCTAATTCCTACATCACATTCAGGAAGAAGCCTATAAAGTTAATACCTGTCACTGCTTATATTGGAGTCATCTTCATATCGAAGACCTGTTTACTTTCAAATAAGGAGCGATAATGAAAAACTCATCCCTGTCTATTGCCAGTTTATTGATGATCAGCCTATTGCAAACGCCGTATGCACTTGGTGCGGGCGCTGCCGGTAGCGCTGGAACTGCAGCCGGAGCAGGTAGCGGAGGAAGCACCGCTACAGGAGCAGCACCCGGCACCGGTGCCGGGGTGCCCAATACCAATCCGCCATCAGCGCCTGCCAGCTCCGGCACTTCACCGGTAGGTACCATGAAAAATAAACAGCTGAACCAGCCAGCCAATCCGGCCACAAGAGATCTCAACCAGCCGGCCAATACCGGAAATCCCAGAGGCAATGCGGGTACTGTTGCCCCCGCACCACCTGCCAATAACTGCTACACCGTAGATGGACAATCAACTACGGGCAACTGTTCGCCCGGGACCAACCCTAACGTCAGATAACGATATGACTGAGTGCCCCTGCCGCTTATGCATGGCAGGACACCCGCTTGACAGGAATTATGAAGGATAGCCAATATCTCTGAGGTTTTCTTCTACCTGCTCTTTGGCTAGTCCATAACGCTCCTGCAATTTGCCGATTAAATATTCGCTGTTACCTTCTGCCTGCTGGATTTCATCGTCGGTCAGCTTGCCCCATTTGGCTTTAATGCGGCCAGCCATTTGTTTCCACTCGCCTTTTACCATATCTTCATTCATACCGCTCTCCTTCAGGCTTGCCCTGAATTATTTACCTTTCAATCAAGGTAAATCATTATTGGAGTTATCAGTGCATGCTTTTATAGGTTAAGGCTGATTCGGCTGTAGGAATTTCCAGGAGGCGGAAAAGCTGAATCACCTGCGTTTACGGCAGGTATTGTAATAATTCCTGCGGATGGGTGATACAGGCATTCGCTCCCCACTGCAGCGGCTGATCTTCGTCTGACAAATAGCCAAACAAAGCTACCAGCGTCGTCATGCCGGCAGCGTGCCCCGCCTGAACATCACGTTCAGCATCGCCAAGATAGATAGCCTGTTCCGGTACCAGCTTCATGCGGTCGCATGCCAGCAACAAAGTGGCCGGAGAAGGTTTGGGTTGCGGTGCATCATCACCGCTGATGACAACCGCAGCACGTCCAGACAGGGCAAGCGCTTCGACGATGGGCAAGGTAAAACGACGTGGCTTGTTGGTAACGATGCCCCAGCGCAAACCATGAGCCTCAATGGCTGAAAGTGTGTCCTCCATACCGTCAAACAGGCGCGGTTGCCTGGTTATCACCTCGGCATATAAAGCGAGATACTCCTCGCGCATGGCTTCAAACTCGCTATCTGCAGTTTGCAGGCCAAAACCAATCGCCAGCAACCCGCGGGAACCATGTGAGGCATAAGGGCGTATAGTCTCGTCCGGCAGGAACGGCAAACCATGCCGCGCCCGTTGCAGATTGAGTGCATAGCCCAAGTCTGGCGCGGTATCCACAAGAGTACCGTCCAGATCAAATAAAACTGCCTGCATTAAAGCTCCTTTACGGCATGCAGCATGTAATTCACACTGGTGTCTGCTGTCAGGCGGTATTGCTTGGTGAGTGGATGGTAAGTGATACCGGTTTGATGTTGCAACTCCAGCCCGGATTGGCGCATCCATGAGGCAAGCTCGGAAGGCTTGATAAATTTACTGTAATCATGCGTACCTCTGGGCAACAGATTCAGCAGATATTCCGCACCCACCACTGCCATTAGATAAGCCTTGGCATTGCGGTTGAGGGTTGAAAAGAAAACATGGCCGCCTGGTTTAACCAGCGCAGCGCAAGCCCTGACGACACTGGCAGGATCCGGCACATGCTCTAGCATTTCCATACAGGTCACGACATCGAATGCTTGCGGCTTTTCTTCAGCCATTGCTTCAACGGCAATGCAGCGATACTCTATTTGTACACCAGCTTCCAGCGCATGTAACTGGGCAACCTGTAAAGACTTCTCAGCCATATCTATACCCGTCACCTGTGCACCACGCCGCGCCATGGATTCGCTTAAAATACCACCGCCGCAACCTACATCCAGTACTTGCCTGCCGGACAGGCCGGCGCGATTATCAATGTAATCCAGACGTAAAGGATTCAACTGATGCAAGGGCTTGAATACACCTTGCGGATCCCACCATTGGTGTGCCAGTTCAGCAAACTTGTTGACTTCTGCGGCTTCTACATTCGCCATAACGATTCCTTTGTCTCTAAGACCGGGATAACTGTATTTTCAATTGCCATTGCAAGGCAATTGATTTTAATTCTTCTACTTCCATACTTTCAAAGACAGACTGCCCCTCTTCTGTACGATGATAAAGTAATTGGCCTTGTACCCAGGTATGAGTCACTTGCTCACGCCCGGCGACATATGCCAGATGAGAAACAGGGTCAAAACAGGGCAAGCTATTCAAGTCGTCCAGTTTCACCGCAATTAAATCCGCCTGTTTACCTGCTTCTATGCTGCCGATCTGATCCTGTAAGCCCAGCGCGCGTGCACCATTAATGGTAGCCATTTCCAATGCAGTATAAGCAGGTACAGATTCGGGATTGTCATCGGCGGCCTTTGCCAGTAAAGCAGCAGTGCGCATTTCCTGCCATAAGTCCAGACGATTATTGCTGGCGGCCCCGTCTGTACCCAGGCCGACATTTATGCCTGCGCGCAAGGCCGCAGCGACAGGTGCAATGCCACTGGCCAGCTTCAAGTTGGAACATGGACAATGTGCGATATGCGCACCCAGTGTTGCCAGAGTTTCCAATTCATGAGATTCAAGGTGTACCCCATGCGCCAATACCGTCTGTGGGCCAATGACGCCCAGCGCTTGTAAACGTGCCAGCGGGCGCTGGCCATACTGATCCATGCCTTGCTGGATTTCAGCTCTGGTTTCATGCAAATGGGTATGCAGGCCCAGATTCAGTTGTTCTGCCAGCGTGGCAAGCTGCTCGAATGTTTGATTACTGACCGTGTAAGGAGCATGCGGCGCAAACGAAAAGCTGATTTTCGCCTCGGATTTATACTGATCCCGCGCCTCAGTGCCCAGTCGAATATAGTCACTGGCTGTAGCCGCATAATTAGAAGGGAACTCCATCACAAGCAGACCAATATGTGCGCGCATGCCGAAGCGTTTGGCTGCCTCTATGGAGGCTTGAGGAAAGAAATACATATCATTGAACGTAGTCACGCCTCCGCTCAACATTTCTGCACATGCCAGCAAACTGCCATCATGTACAAAAGACTTTGACACCCACTGGCGCTCTGCTGGCCAGATATGGTCATTGAGCCAGGGCATCAATGCATGATCATCCGCATAACCTCTAAGCAGGTTCATGCTGCTATGCGCATGCAGATTAATCAATCCGGGTAACAATGCGTGTTGAGGGCAATCAATGACAGGCCAGTCATTCGCCCATACCGGCACTTCTGCTTTAGGCACAATAGCCCGGATATCACCTGCATCTACCAATACCGCATATTGTTCAAGAACGGCATGACGGCCATCCATGGGAATAACCCAGCGTGGCTTGATAATAAATTGAGACTTTCCCATGCCCGGTATTATAACTGAGGCCAGCATTCGTCGCCTCAGTCACAAGCGCCAGGCATAAAAAAAGCCACGCAGCTGCGTGGCTTTTCAAAGACATAATGCTAATTACTGGCAACCAACTTGTTTGGTACCTTCAGCACGAATCTCAACGCGGCGGTTAGGCTGCAAGCAGGAAATCAGATCCTTGGTTACTTTTTTACCTTCGCATTGTACAACTGGCTCAGATTTACCTTTGCCTTCAGCACTGATGATGGAACTATCAACACCGTGGGCAACCAGGTAATCAACTACCTGTTTAGCACGACGCTCGGACAGTTTCTGGTTGTAGGCATCAGTACCGATACGGTCAGTATGGCCAGTTACAATAACAGCTGAAATTTCTGGGTTAGCCTTGATCTTGGCTGCTGTCTCTTCCAGAACACGACGGCCTTCTTCACGCAGGTTGGCTTTATCGAAACCGAACAGTTTTTCAGCGCTAACTGTAACCACTTCATTTTGTGGTTTACATACTGGTGCTGGCGCAGGTGCTGGTTCTGGTGCAGGCTCTACAACAGCTACTGGTTCTGGCGCTGGAGCTGGCTCTTCAACCACTGGCGCTGGTGCACCGAAACGGAAAATACCGCCCAGGTTAACCAGTGTGTTACCGATAGTACCATCAGCATCTACTGTGCGTGCTGCATTACGTGCTTCAGCGCGACTCCACTGATGACGTACATCTGCCTGAATACCGAACTTGTCGCTGAACAGGTATTGTGCACCCAGACCAACGTTTGCCATCCAGGAAGTGTTAGATTTATCGCTCAAACCGGCATTGCTGTAATCAACATCATTACGTGCTGCGCCGATACCAGCCAGCAGGAAAGGACGGAACTTGTCACGGCTGAACATATACAATGCGTCCAGACCCAATGTTGTTTGTTTGTAATGACCACCTACACCAGGAATATGTGTATCTTCACTGGCACGGTTGTAGCCCAGACGACCCTGGATGTCCCAGTGCTCGCTCAGCTCTTTACCGATAGACAGGAAGCCACCGCCACCATTGTCAGCTTCCAGATCATTGTCTGTGTTCATGTATGTTGCACCAGGCACTACGTACCAGGCACCGCGGTACATATCTTCAGCTTGGGTGGCTTGTGAGGCAAATACAAATGCGGAAGCAACTGCCAAGCCTAAAAAACTTTTTTTCATTCATCGACTCCTTTTATTATTGGCTTAAAAGCCACATCCTTGAAAAGATCTTACAGTTCGAACTATACGCAAACCACGGCACCGACGCAACTTTAAATCGCACTAGAGGCAAGTATTTATTGGTCTGGCAGCTTATTATTCAACAAATTTGAGACAATTTATTTACTAACAAGTGTACTTTTTCGGGAATTAAAGGTTGCTCTCTTTGTTGATGAGCGCATAAACCGCTTCTGAAACCCAGATAATCCGGCTCCATAGCAACCAGTTGTTCAAAGTGTGCCATGCGCAAACCACCTGCCAGGCCGACATATAAATCCAACGATTTTGCCATACTCACAAAATAGGCAAGCACATCCGTCGCAAGCAATACCGTCAGCGGTTGTGATTTTTCCTTGGTATCCACCATCACGCCCCAGTATCCACGGCCAGCCAAATCATGCAGGATATTTTTCAAGCTGTTTTTTTCCGCCAGGCTGGCAGGAGAAAGCACGGCGATTAATCGACACCGCCTGGAAAGCAATGTAGCAATCCCCGCCTGATTATCTTCTTCAGTCCAGATCGCTTCCGGTAACTTGATCACATCCACGCCCATACTGTACCTTGCTTCAGTTGACTGCAACAATGCAGGAGCTGACATAGCGTTATCACCAATCGTGGCACTGATGATGATGTCATTCACAGCATGCTGCTGTCTATATTGGTTGACAGCATTCACAATAGAGCGTGACACATCAAGGTCGAGCGCCGCCAGTGCGCCATGTGATGTTTCTTTCAAATCGATCAGGCGCACCCCTGCTGACAAGGCCAGCTGCGCTTCCTGGACCGAGCTTACACTAACGAGTACTTGCATAAATTCTCAAGCCTGCTGCATGCCACTTTGGCTGGCCAGGTGATTACTGATACGGTCAACCAGCCATTGCCAGGCTTGCAGCTCACGCTCACCAGCCGTTTTATCAATTGCGATCTGTAGGTACTGCATTTCCTGATTAATTTTCTCGATTGGCAACATATGCAAACGACTCACCAGCACAGCCAGCTCTATCACCGCGGCTTGTGCACGATTGAATCCCATGAAGGCCCCATGTGTGCCACTCTCCAGCACAGTCATCATCAACTTTGGCCTGACCTCGTCCTCCTCCATGCAGTCCAGCTTCAATACATGGTGAACAAGACAATCTTTTAACCGGACGCCTTGCAATACCGGCAACGTGGCAAATGGCTCTTGCCTTTTGGCAATTGCCGCCGCAAATATCCGTACATCGTCAGTCAGGTTTAACACCGCATAGCCTGTTTCCAGAATATTTTGCAGGGTGGTCGATGGCCGGTATGGCGAAATAATGACATTGCCATCGCGCCACTGGATTCCAAACGGCGCAATATGCACCTCGCCCTGTGTCGAAGTGGTTGTAACGATGCTTTCGTAAATCATGAAGAACTATTCCGTATCTGGTGCTGAAGCCGAATCCGGTTCAGCACGGTTTTTTTCCAACCGCTCTTTAATGGAAGCCTCGCGGTGCGTGACTTTGGCCTGTTTATTCTGCTCAACTGAGGCCACGCCCCATTCCAGCATTTCATCCTGCACATAGCGTTTTTTTAACTGCCAGGCAATTTGCGCCCGGGCCAGCTCGACCCCCAGGTAAAAAGCGTGGGAAGCATCATTCTGTACATTGAGTCCGGCATAGAAACGGAAAGGATCCGTGTCCTGCTGCATGCCATCACGATTGTACACATGCACGCCCTGTTCACTGACCATAATGCGGAAACTCGGATCCTTGATCTTGCCAGCTAGGGCCCTGATCTCTTCTGCCGCATAAGGGAATGGTTTCCTGTCATGCAATCCCAGCAAACCATCAGAATAGCCGCGTGGCAGGCGCCTGTCCTGACTGGCGCGATACATGACACGCCGGGCGATATCGGCTTCAGCAATCGCTTCGCAGGCATGCGGGCTGACCGAAGTCGCCAGCACGGCATTGATATTCAATTCGCTGATAATGCCGAACAATAAGGCATTCACTCCCGTGGTGTCTGCATCCGTCAACTCTGTCAGATTCCCTACTCCCATCATGACCTGGATATCCGGATAACGCTTGCGCAATTTTTGATAACGCACGATGGAATCAGTCAGTCCGAAATGAATCGGATCCAGAATAGGGTCGGCAATAAATGGTTTTCCATGTTTCAGGCAATGTTCTATTGCACGCGTCAGACTTGCAAAACTGCCGGGGTTAGCCGGAATCAGGATAGGGGTGGAAGCCACTTCATCCGCAATCCACAAACTATGCTCATGCAGGCTGAGCAGGTAATCTGCGCCAGCCTTGCCTGCGGCAAGCAGGTCTTCTTCACGCATGGAATCAACACTGACCTGGAATCCTTCTGCCTTTAACGCATTTACCGCATCCGGCATATGCTCGAATGATTTCCCAGGCAGGCAACCAAGATCAATCACGTCTGCGCCTTGCGCTTGAAAATGCCTTGCTTTAATGACGATCTGCTCAATACTCAGGTCGGGCGCATCTACGATTTCGGCAAAAATCCTGACACTGTGCTGTGTCAGATCTGGCGCCTTGCCCTGCTGTCCGAAATATTGCGGCAGATCCTTCAGATCCTTGGGTCCACGCTCTACCGGAACACCCCATTGGGTTGCCAGCGACTCGATATCACCCTGACATAAGCCAGGCAGAATAACCTTGTCTATTTTTTCCACTCTGGGTAAACGACGGGCAATTAAGGGAGGGGTCATTAATGCCGCAACTGAAACGCCGAGTTGCCTGATTTCATATTCAAACGGCGACTGTTTGCTATCTGCCTGAATAGTCTGCAATACCTGATGCAGACTATGTTCTGCCAGTTTTCCGGTAAGAAACAGCAGTCGTGTCATGAAACTAGTCTGTCAAAGAATCTGCCACCTGTACACCTGCATGCAAATGCACATCATGTAGCATCGCCAGCCGTTGCGTGATGGCGGATTGCAAGTCGGCCATATCTTCTACCACGGCAGTGTCGGCAAACGACTTTAATTTTGTCACATTGTCCAGATCAATCTGGCGCGGAAACACCTTGACCATATTATCGCGTGGCGCCTCGGATTCCACCTCTGGTGCAGTGTCGCAGGCAAACACAACGCTGTGCACCCTGGTTTTTCCTGCCTGGGCGAACAGGTTGGTCACCAGACTATCCGAAAATCCATAAGCCATTTTGGCAATGGTGTTAGACGTCGCAGGAGATATCACCAGGGTGTGATAAACCCCTTCATAAAAGCGCTCTACAGGCACGCTGCTGGCCGTCTTGTCCTGGTAGACTTTATGCCCGGTAGCATCCAGTTGCTGCTGAAAACCATATTGACGAATAATCTCGGCTGCGGCACGACTCAGGTAGATATCGACATTCTGCAAAGTCTGCAAAATTGCGAGAGACTCTCTAAGATAATGTCCCGAGCCGGTAATTGCCCACGCTAACCGCTGTGCGCTCATTGCTGAAACCTCAATCAAGCAAACGGATGCTGCAGGACAATAGTCTCGTCACGTTCAGGGCCTGTCGAGACAATGGCAATCGGCACACCACATACGGCTTCCAGACGCTTGAGGTAATGCTGGGCATTTTTCGGCAATGCATCCCAGGTCTTGACACCGAAAGTGGTTTCTTTCCAGCCCGGCACGGTTTCATAGATAGGTTCGCAACGCGCCACATCATCGGCGCCGACTGGCAACATATCCACCACTTTGCCATCCAGTTTGTAGCCAGTGCAGATATCCAGGGACTCAATACCATCCAGCACATCCAGCTTGGTAATACACAAACCGGTCAGGCCATTGATACGTGCGGAGCGGCGCAAAGCTGCCGCATCAAACCAGCCACAACGGCGCTTGCGGCGCGTGACTGTACCGATTTCCTGCCCTTTGTTGGACATCTGGTAACCAGGATCACCTTCTGTTTCAATATCCAGCTCGCTGGGGAAAGGGCCACCACCGACACGGGTGGTGTAAGCCTTGGTTATACCCAGTACATAATGCAGCATATTGGCACCTACACCTGTCCCTGCTGAAGCCTGACCAGCAATACAGTTACTGGAGGTGACATACGGATAAGTACCGTGATCCACATCGAGCAAAGTGCCCTGCGCACCTTCAAACAACAGATGCTCGCCGCGCGCATTGGCCTCATATAAAGCCGCTGATACGTCAGCCACCATCGGTTTCAGCACGGCCGCATGCTGCATGCTGGCATCATATTGCTGCTGAAAATCAACAGCGGTGGCACCAAGATAGTTGGTTAATACGAAGTTATGATAATCCATCACTTCGCGCAGCTTTTCGGCAAAGCGTTCCGGATGGAACAAGTCATACACACGCAGGGCGCGGCGGGCCACTTTATCTTCATAGGCAGGACCTATGCCTTTACCGGTCGTCCCGATTTTCTTGTCTGCACTGCGTTTGGCTTCGCGCGCCAGATCAACTGCGACATGGTGAGATAAAATAAGCGGACAGCCCGGGCTGACTTTCAAGCGATTTTTGACATCCAGACCGCCTTGCTCCAGGGTGCTGATTTCATGCAGCAAATGCGTGGTATCCAGCACCACGCCATTACCGATATAGCAATTGACGCCATCACGTACAATCCCCGATGGCACCAGGTTCAGTTTATATACCTTTTGCGCAGTGCCCTGGCCAACCACCAGAGTATGGCCCGCATTGTGGCCACCCTGGAAACGAACCACACCTTGCGCGTGATCAGTCAGCCAGTCAACAATTTTACCTTTACCTTCGTCGCCCCATTGGGTACCAATAACAACGACGTTTTTTGCTTGCCTAGATTGTGTCATGTTCAATAATTATCTTGTCAAAAACGAAACCGGTTGCTGCAATCACACCGCAACCACTTGCCAGCAACCATCGACTTTTTGCAAAGTACGGTCACAAGCCAATTCAGAATAATTCAGAGGCATATCAGGTAGCGCCTGCACCACTACTTGCCCTTGTCCGCGCAGCGTTTCAATCACTGCTGTTAACCCGGCATCGTCAGAGGCCGGTGCAAGAATGCCTTTATTGAGTGTTGCCGGTCCCAGTGCCTGCAAGGCACCACGCAAATCCATGCTGAAACCTGTCGCAGGGCGTGCGCGCCCAAAGGCCGCACCCACCTCGTCATAACGGCCACCCAGTGCAATCGGGCCGGCATAACCATGTGCATAGGCGGCAAACACCATGCCGCTGTGATACTGATAGCCGCGCAACTCGCTTAAATCAATTGTCACAGTCACTTCACTGTTATTTAGTGCATTCGCCACGGTGGCCATTTCATGCAAGGCCTGCTCAATTTCCGGTGTATCGGGCAGCACATCCCGCGCTTGCTCCAGCACCTCCACACCACCATTTAACTGCGTCAACGCAATAAAAGCCTTGCGTGACTTCTCTGGCAAGTTGCTGATCAGTTCCTGTACACGCACAGTATCCTTGGCTTGCAAGGCAAGCTGTAATGCGCGCTCCTGCTGCGTGCCAAGCTGCGCCACATGTGACAGGCTGGCAAAAATAGCCACATGGCTGAGATCTACAAACAAAGTGCGCATGCCCAGCAGTTGCAGCGCTTTCACCATCAGTCGCTGCACTTCGATATCACTTTCAATGCCGGCGTGACCATAAAACTCAGCACCAAGCTGTAAAGGTTCGCGTGTACGCGCCAGGCCATCAGGCTTGGTACGCAGTACGGTTCCGGCATAACACAAACGCGAAACGCCCTGATGATTCAGCATATGTGCATCAATACGTGCAGCCTGGGGCGTCATATCTGCACGCAATCCCATTAAACGGCCGGTCAGCTGATCGACCACTTTAAAAGTAGCGATATCCAGATCATGGCCAGTTCCGGTCAATAATGAATCTACATATTCCATCATGGGAGGAATCACGTATTGATAGCCATGAACACGGAATAAATCCAGGATTTGGCGACGATAGGATTCAAGACGCGCGGCATCGGCCGGCAATACATCTTCAATATATTCTGGAAGTAACCAATTATGCATCTGCGCATTATACCCGCAAACCCCGGCCTAAAGCACGGCTTTAGCAATCGCAATCCATACCAGCCAGCCCGATATGTAATAAAAAAGGCACGCTGAAAATGCGTGCCTTCTTCAATAAAATATACTCACGAGCGGTTAAACCACAATATAAGCAACCCTATCATGGCTGACATAAAACCGATAAAGCGGATTTGTCCGTCACGCAGTTGCAGCAGCTTCTCAAAGGTCTGGCGCCACGACTGCGTGAACAGCAATGGCATCAATCCTTCGATTAATAATACGCCGCCCAACAGCCACCACCAGTTCATATATTGACAGCAAAGCTACTTTTTGCCGGTGCTGCGCATATATTTGAAGAACTCTGAATTCTGGTCTATCACCATCACGTCAGACTTGCTCTTGAAGCTGTTTTTGTAGGCTTCCTGGCTACGATAGAATGCGTAAAATTCAGGATTCTTGTTAAAGGCTTGCGCATATATTTCAGCCGCTTTGGCATCGCCCTCACCTTTCACTTTTTGCGCATCGCGGTAGGCCTCGGCAATAATCACTTCCCGCTGCTTGTCAGCATCCGCGCGAATTTTTTCAGCGGCGGCTGCACCCTGGGAACGCAGCTCATTAGCCACCGATTTACGCTCCGCTTCCATGCGCTGGTAAACCGACTCGCTGACTTCCTTGGTCAGATCCACACGACGCAAACGTACATCCAGGATCTGGATGCCCATCTGGCGGCTTTCCTTGTCCGCGCGTTCGCGCAGGATATTCATGATTGCTGCACGCTCTCCGGAAACCACATCATGAATATTGCGCTTACCAATTTCAGAGCGCAGGCCATCATTCACCATTTGTGAAATACGGCGCTCGGCCTGCAATTCATCACCGCGCACCGAAACGTAATATTTGGCCGGATCAATAATGCGCCACTTGATGAATGAATCCACCAGTACGTTCTTTTTCTCGCTGGTAATAAAACGGTCCGGTTCTTCCCAGTTCAGGGTAAGGATACGTTTGTCGTAATAGCGGATATTTTCCACCATAGGCATCTTGAAATAAATGCCAGGTTCCTTTTTGACAGAGACGATTTCACCCAGGCGGAAAACAAGGGCATACTCACGCTGGTCCACGGTATACGCTGATGAAGTAATCACCACCAGCAGAATAAATACCCCGATTAACAGACTTCCAATATTTCTCATGTTCTTTTTTCCTTCAGGGCAAACTAGCGATATTCACGATCACGGTTTCTCATGGAATCGCGAGAACGATCCAGGCTGGTGCTATCGCTACGAGGCGACTCTTGCGCAGCCCTTTCTCCGGCAGGCGCTGATGCGGCTCCGTTCCCTGCGCCACTCACCCCCATCAACTTGTCCAGTGGCAGGTAAAGCAGGCTATTACCGCCCTTCTGGTCCACCAGCACTTTGCTGGTGTTAGACAGTATCTGTTCCTGTGCATCCAGGTACAGGCGCTGGCGGGTCACTTCCGGTGCTTTGTTATATTGCGCCAGAATCTGCTCAAAACGGTCAGCATTACCCCGGGCCTCATTTTCCACCCGCAATTTATAGCCGGAAGCTTCTTCTGCCAGTCGTGCGGCAGTACCGCGCGCTTTCGGAATCACATCATTGGCATAGGCCTGGCCTTCGTTTTTCTGACGCTCAAGATCCTGCTTGGCTTTCACTGCATCATCAAACGCAGCCTGTACCTGTTCCGGTGGTTGTGCATTCTGCATGGTGACGTTGACGATATGAACGCCTGACTGGTATCTGTCCAGCATTTCCTGCATGAGTTTCTTCGCTTTGGCAGCGACTTCATCCCGGCCCTCGTACAAGACGAAGTCCATTTTGCTCTTGCCCGCGACTTCACGGATGGCCGTTTCAGCAATGCCACGCACACTGATTTCCGTCGAGCGATTATTGAACTGGTAATCTTCTACCGATTTGAGGTTGTATTGCACCGCCACCTGCAGGTCAATAATGTTTTCATCATCGGTCAGCATCAGAGACTCACGCAATTCTTTACTGCGGCCGGAGTCGCTATCAAACGAGCGATAGCCGAGCTCAATGGTACGCACCTGTTCGAGATTGACGTTCTCGACTGTTTCAATCGGAAACGGCAAATGCCAGCGAGGGCCAGGTGTGGTGGTTTCCACATGCTTGCCAAAACGCAGCACGACACCGCGTGAGCCTTGGTCCACAATATAAAAGCCAGAACCCAGCCAGATCAGTGCCACCAGGCCCAGGATCGGTGCGACAGGCAAAGGCTGTGGTGCTGATGCACCGCCACGAGGGCCTCCCTGCCCGCCTTTGCCACCAAACATGCGGCTGAGCTTTTGATTCAAATCCTTGAACACCTCGTCCAGATCGGGCGGGCCTTCGTTATTCTTATTCCAAAAGCCTGGAAACTTTCTCATTCATGTACTCCGTGTGTATTCCTGTTAAACGTAAGCACGCTCTTCCGTGCTCAGTTTTTTCAGATATTGTTGATGCTCTAACAGAGCCTGACGTAAATCTTCGATGCCTGTGCCCTCTCTGGCCGACACGCGAACAGTACGAATATTACCATACTCGTCCCTGTCGATTCCCGGAGGCATCTCCATACGGTCAATCTGGTTCAGCACCAGTATCTGCGGCACTTTGGCGGCACCAATCTCATTCAGCACAATATTGACCTGTTCGATTTGTGTATCACGGTTAGGGCTGGCCACATCAACCACATGCAATAGCAAATCAGCCTGTGCAGCCTCTTCCAGCGTCGCGCCAAATGCTTCAATCAGGGTGGTTGGCAAGTGCTTGATAAAACCAACCGTATCCGATAGCACCACCGGATAGCCTTCTGGCAGATGCATTTTGCGTGAGGTGGTATCCAGTGTTGCAAACAGCTGGTCGGCGGCATACACGCCTGAATGAGTGAGCCGGTTAAACAGCGTAGATTTTCCGGCGTTGGTATAGCCGACCAGTGACACTGTCATCAGGTTGGAGCGTTTGCGCGCGCGGCGCTGCATGCCGCGCTGCTGTTTCAGCTTGTCCAGCTTTTCGCGTAACTGCTTGACGCGTATGCGCAACATGCGCCGGTCAAGCTCCAGCTGAGTTTCACCGGGGCCGCCGCGCACACCGATACCGCCTTTCTGGCGCTCAAGGTGGGTCCAGCCACGCACCAGCCGGGTAGACAAGTGCTCCAGTTGCGCCAGCTCCACCTGTAACTTGCCTTCATGAGACTGCGCGCGCTGGGCAAAGATATCCAGAATCAGGCCGGTGCGATCCACCACGCGCGCTTCCAGTAATTTTTCCAGGTTACGCTGCTGCGAAGGGCTCAGGTCATGGTTAAACGCGGCCACTTTGCTGTCATGAGCAGCCATCAGTGCCTTTAACTCATCAGCCTTACCAGACCCGATAAAATACTTGGGGTCCGGAGCATGACGCTTACCTTCAAGTGTGGCGGAAATATTTAATCCGGCAGTACCGGCAAGATGGCGGAGTTCTTGCAAACTTTCTTCGTAATCAGCATCACCAAAATTGACACTGACCAGAACGACAGCATCTCCGCCGCTAGGTCTATCAAACATGCATTAAGATTCTTGTGCGGGTTCGTGCGATCCCAGGCTGACAGGACGGGCTGGAACAATGGTGGAAATGGCGTGCTTGTAAACCATTTGGGTAACAGTGTTTTTCAGCAGAATGACATATTGGTCAAAGGAATCGACCTGGCCTTGCAATTTAATGCCGTTCACGAGATAGATAGACACTTGAACATGCTCTTTTCTCAGGGCGTTCAGAAAAGGATCTTGCAGCATTTGGCCTTTATTATTCATCAAAGTTGCTCCTTGTTTGTTTTAATCATCATTGGAGTTTTATTATCTTGAACACCAATCCCATACAGTGACTATAATTGTACTAAATTGTTCCAATTTCAATCCCCGTACCTTACTTTTGCCTTACTTTTTTGGAAATAAGGCACGAATGCGCTGCAAACAGGACTCTTTACCTAAAATCGCCATCACTTGATCAATGCTTGGCGACTGTGCAATACCAATCAAAGCGACCCGCAAAGGCATGGCGAGCTTGGGGAATTTGATCTGTTGTTCAGACACGACCTGATTCAGCGCATCGTGTAACTTATCGGCAGTCCAGTCGGAATCTTGAGTTTTTTCCAGAAAACTTTCGATATAGGCAGCCGTTTCCAGCTGGATATGCTTGCTGACATCGGTCTCATTAATCGCTGGCATCTGGTAAAAGAACGCAATGTCCTGTGCCAGCTGATTCAGGTTATTGGCGCGCTCGCGGTATAAATTCAGCACGGCCAGCAGGTCCGGCGCTTGTGTTTCAGCAATACCCAGTTTCGCCAGGCGCGGTTTCACTTCAGCAGCAATCTGTTCCAGCGGCAAGGTCTTGATATAGTGCGCGTTCAGCCAGTTGAGTTTCTCAGTATTGAACTGCGCGGCAGACGGCGTGATATGGTCCAGATCAAACCATTCACAGAACTGTTCCATGCTGAACACTTCATCATCGCCATGTGACCAGCCCAGACGCGCCAGGTAATTGAGCACAGCTTCGCGCAAATAGCCATCTTCATGATATTGCATCACACTGACGGCACCGTGGCGCTTGGACAGTTTCTGGCCGTCATCACCAAGAATCATGGACAGGTGGGCATATTGAGGCACTTGTGCGCCCAAAGCCTTGAGCATATTAATCTGGCGCGGTGTATTGTTGACATGATCGTCCCCCCGGATCACCTGGGTCACGCCCATTTCCCAGTCGTCGACCACCACACAAAAGTTATAGGTCGGTGTGCCATCGGCACGCGCAATGATCAGGTCATCGAGTTCGGCATTGGCAATCTCGATGCGCCCCTTGACCATATCATCCCAGGCGACCACGCCATCCTGCGGATTTTTGAACCGCACCACAGGTGGTACATCTTTTGGCGGTTCAGGCAACACTTTGCCTTCTTCCGGACGCCAGCGACCATCATAACGCGGCTTCAAACCTTGTTGCATCTGGCTTTCACGCAAGGCATCCAGCTCCTCCTTGCTGCAATAACAGTAATAGGCCTGCCCTGCATCCAGCATCTTCCGGATCATGGTTTTATACGTATCCATGCGCTGCATCTGGTAAAACGGTCCTTCGTCATGATCCAGCTGCAACCAGGACATACCGTCCAGAATCGCCTGCACCGCTTCCGGCGTGGAACGAGCTACATCGGTATCTTCAATGCGCAGAATAAACTGGCCGCCATGCCGTTTGGCATAGGCCCAGGAAAATAATGCGGTTCGGGCGCCGCCAATATGCAGGTAGCCGGTAGGACTGGGTGCAAAACGGGTTTTAACAACTGATTGCATGATCACTCTCTGAATTCTTAAGCGTGTTATTTTAGCATGCGGTACAGCCTCCTGCGGCACCGCTTCAAGATGACAAAGCCAGATTGAAGCGCAGGTATAAACGCGTTATGATGCAGCCATGACGCAGTCTCCTCTTTCCAGCATAGCCGTGCATGCCGGTGAACTTTACGGCAAGCCGGACGCTTCCGGACAAACCCTTACGATTTACCATGTCATTGCCGTGCATAAGCAGGGCATTACCTTGCAGAATATGGATAATCCCTTAAGCCAGTTTGAAACCACGGCCAGCAAACTGCTGCAATCCGGTTACGTCAGGCTTAGCCAGACACCTTATGTCAATTTGTCTCATGGCGGCAAACGAAAAAACGCCGCATCCAAACTCAAACGCTGCCCGCATACGCTGGATTGCTTTGCCGACCGAGCCGACTGCGAACGGCCACAAATCGCCCCTGAGCAGAAAAATCTGGCCACAACAGGGAATAATTCTTCCGTTTGACGCTCTAACCTTATGCTGCATTAAAGCAATACGTTCAATCAGGCAATTATGCGGAAAGAAGGGTTAGAGAATGGCATTTTTATCATCACAAGTTCAGCAAATGGCCAGGATAGGCGCGAATCTGGAGCTCAGCCCGGAAAGTAATTATTTATCCAGCCAGGTAGAACAGATTATCCGGATCGTGAAAAGCCGTGAAGGTCATATCCGGGTGCATGCAGGCAATTACACCTCCTCGCAACTGGAGCAGTTTGCGCGTATCGGTGGGGCCAGCGTCACCATTGTCATATAAGAGGTAAGCAAACAATAAAAAATGCCGCAATTGCGGCATTTTTCACATTCACTTTACGCAATTAAAACTCGGGCGGTGCCCCGATCAGGTCATGGCCTTGCGAATCTACAATCTGCACATCGACAAAGTCACCGGGGTTCAAGCCTTCGGCATCCTGTAAGTAAACAATACCATCAATTTCCGGTGCATCAGCCCTGGTACGTGCAATCGCAATCACGTTGCCGTCATCGTCTTCGGTAAGTTCATCCACCAGCACTGTTTGCAAGCTGCCTACTTTAGCCGCCACTTTGGCAGCACTGATGCGTTCCTGCACTTCCATAAAACGGCTTAAGCGTTCTTTTTTAATCTCTTCCGGCACATGGTCCGGCAAGGCATTGGCCGTGGCACCATCCACGGCCGAATATGCGAAACAGCCAACGCGATCCAGTTGTGCCTCTTCCATAAAGTCGAGCAGCATTTTGAAATCATCTTCAGTTTCACCGGGGAAACCAACGATAAAGGTGCTTCGAATCGCAATTTCCGGACAAATGTCGCGCCAGGCCTTGATGCGTGCCAGGTTGTTTTCACTGCTGGCTGGCCGTTTCATCGTCTTCAGGATACGTGGGCTGGCATGTTGCAAAGGCACATCCAGATAAGGCAGGATTGCACCTTCCGCCATCAGCGGGATAACGTCATCCACATGCGGATACGGGTAGACATAATGCAGGCGCACCCATACACCCAGTTCACCCAGAGCCTTGCTGAGCTCCGTCATATGCGTCCTGATCGGACGGCCATTCCAGAAGCCCTTGCGGAATTTCATATCCACGCCATAAGCAGAAGTATCCTGTGAAATCACCAGAATTTCAGAGACGCCGGCATTGACCAGGCTTTCTGCTTCATTCATGACATCACCGATCGGGCGGCTGACCAGGTCACCGCGCATGCTGGGGATAATACAGAAACTGCAACGGTGGTTGCAGCCTTCGGAAATCTTGAGGTAAGCGTAATGCTTAGGTGTCAGCCGGATACCTTGTGGCGGTACCAGGTCAGTATACGGATCATGCAGCTTGGGTAAATGCGTATGCACATGCCCCATCACCTCTTCCAGCGCATGCGGCCCGGTCACGGCCAATACGCTTGGGTGCGCCTCAGTCACTACATCTTTTTTGGCACCTAAACAGCCGGTCACAATCACCTTGCCATTTTTATTCAGTGCTTCACCAATGGCATCCAGGGATTCCTGCACAGCAGAATCAATAAAGCCGCAGGTATTCACCACAACGAGGTCAGAGCGCTCATAGCTGTTGCTGATCTCGTAGCCTTCTGCCCGCAACTGCGTCAGGATGCGCTCGGAATCAGAGCCAGCCTTGGGACAACCCAGTGAAACAAAACCGACTTTAGGCGTATTTTGCATAGATCAAACCTTTTTAACCTTCTACCAGAAGTTTGGTAATTGCCACGGAGGCAACTCCCAGAGTAATTAATAACAATTGCAATAGCGTATCGCGTAGTGCAGTTCGCTTGTGTAAACCGGGAATCAGATCGGCCACCGCCACATAAAGCATGCTGGCAGCAGCCAGGCTCAGGATATAAGGCACCCAGTGCTGCACCAGGTTGAGCCCCAGATAAGCCAGCAGGCCACCCGCCAGCGTCGCCAGACTGGAGGCAATATTGAACAGGAATGCCTTGCGTTTGCTGTAACCGGAATGCAACAGAATCAGGAAATCACCCACTTCCTGCGGAATTTCATGGGCAATAATCGCCAGCGCTGTTACCAGGCCGACCTGTATATCCACCATAAAGGCGGCGCAAATCAGCACACCGTCGACAAAATTGTGGAAAGTGTCGCCTATCATGATCATCATGCCGCTACGGCCACCATCGTGAGCATGATGGTGATGGCTGAATACCTGAGGCGTTCCGGCGGAAACTGGCCGGAATTTTATTGCACCTTGTGGTGCTTTGACAGCCTTCTGTTCAGGATGCAGTTCCGGGCAATGTGCCTCGTCATGCATGGCATGCATTTCACAGTGCTCGCCATGGCAATGCCGCCACAATACCAGCTTTTCCAGCGCAAAAAACAGCAATATGCCCAGCAACATGGTCGCGGTCATAGCCTCTACATTTGGACTGGTTTCAATCGCATGTGGCAGGATTTCAAGAAACACTGCAGCCAGCAAGGCGCCAATCGCATAACTGACCAGTAAGGGCACCCAGTGTTTTCTGGCATTCAGGGCAAACAGCGCAGCGACAGACACACTCAGCACGCCGCCTAACAGGCAGGCAATCACCATACCGGTCAATGGCGAAATCGTTGCAAGTGATGAAATAAAATTAGTCATGCATCGTTTGTGGAAATGAGGCGCGCATTATACGTGAGTTCTGTTAAAAACAAAGTATAAACAAACAGTTAACAAGTACGCGCGCAGCGAAGATATTTATTTAAAACAGCTTGTAACAACTTCAGGCAACTGGTTTACCTGTTCGCATAAGCGCCAGTCCGGTTTCATCTGGCTGGCATCACCGGCATAGCCCCAGGTGACCAGGATAAAATCCATCTGATTGGCATCGGCAGCCAGCCCGTCTTCCAGGCGATCGCCGATATACAGGCAGTCCTGCTGCTTCCAGCCTTGCTCAGCCACAATCGCACCTATCATGTCGGCTTTCTTTTTAAGTGGCGGACTGAAAAAATCCAGTGCATACACGCCATCGAAATAGGCATCCCATTCCAGATGCGCCATGATTTTGCCGGTAGGATAAAAACGCTTGTTTGTCGCAATAGACAAGTGATATCCCGCCGTTTTCAACTGTTGCAACATGGCGGGTACGCCATCAAACACCACCGACTGCAAATAGCCGCTGCTATCGTAATGTTGCTTGAATGCAGCAGCCAGGGTATCCAGTAACGCAACATCATCACTGCCGGACAATTTGCGCAGAGTATCCATTAACGGCGGGCCGATGACACTGTTATCCAATGGTGATGCTAATGCTATGCCCGTCGAAGCAAAGGCCAGCTCAAAACAGCTCAGGATACTGGGGGCGGAATCTATCAGCGTCCCGTCCAGGTCAAAAATCAGGTTCTTCTTCATAGATTAAAACAGTTTATTCCAGCCAAATCATGCTGGCCATGCGGCCGGTATCGCCATCGCGGCGAAAACTGAAAAAAGTGTCCGGCTCATTAAATGTGCAATGGCCACCCCCATAAATTTGCACAATGCCCAATGCGTTTAAACGCTGCCGGGCGAGCGCGTATAAATCACCCAGCCATTTGTCGCCATGCGGTTTAAAGGCGGAGGCTGCCTGGGCATGCTGTGCAATAAACTGCGCCTTCACCTCAGCCCCCACTTCAAATGCCCGAGGACCAATCGCCGGACCCAGCCAGGCCATCAGCTGGCTACCTGCAACCGGCATGGCCTGGACAGTCGCTTCGATCACCCCATCACATAAGCTGCGCCAGCCGGCATGTACTGCTGCAACCACGCTACCAGCCTGATCGCAAAGCAACACCGGCAGGCAGTCCGCCGTCATGGTCACGCACACAACGTGTTTACGTGTAGTAAAACTGGCATCTGCCTGCTCAATACAACCCGCAGTCGCCGCATCAATCACGCGTACGCCATGTACCTGGTTCAGCCACACCGGCTCGCTGGGCACATAAGCGCTTAACAATTGGCGATTATGCGCGACATGTTGCGGCTGGTCTTTGACATGGTCACCGAGATTCAGGCTGGCATATACACCCTGGCTGATACCGCCATGGCGCGTAGTCTGCAGTGCTTTGACGTTCGCCGGCGCTGGCCAGTCAGGCATGAGGAATGACAGTTGGGTCATGCCCTATTCCTCATCTTCCCAATCGGCCTCATCCAGCGCTTCATCGTCCAGGTCATCATCCCAGTCCTCGTCTGCATCACCGATGAACAGGCCATTTTCATCCACATTGAAATCAAGCGGTGGCAGCTCTTCAGCCGTTTCGGTGACGCGCATGGCTTCCAGCAATTCGCGCATATCATCCGCCAGCTCAATCTGCCACTCCATGGGCTCATTGGTCACCGGGTGGATAAGCCCCAGCTTAATCGCATGCAAGGCCTGGCGTCTGAAACCGCCTATGACTTCACGCAGCGCAGGCGTCATCATTTTGTGCGGAATAATATTGCCTATGCCATAGAGCGGATCACCGACCATGGGCGCGTTCAAATGCTGCAAATGCACGCGAATCTGATGCGTACGACCGGTTTCCAGGTTGCAGCGCAAATAGGTGTTGGTGCCGAAGCGCTCCAGAATTTCATAATATGTCACGGCTGGCTTGCCCTGACGCACTACGGCCATTTTGACGCGCTGGTGCGGGTGACGGCCAATCGGCTGGTCCACTTTGCCGTTACGCCACAATTGTCCCCAGACAATGGCGCGGTATTCCCGTTTGACGGTACGCGCCTGCAACTGGCGCACCAGGCTGGTCTGCGCTTCCAGCGTTTTCGCTACCACCAGCAAACCGCTGGTATCTTTATCCAGCCGGTGTACGATACCGGCCCGCGGCACATCTTTGAGTTGCGGCCAGTGGAACAGCAAGGCATTCAGCAGCGTCCCGCTCCAGTTACCTGCTGCCGGATGCACCACCAGACCGGCAGGTTTGTTGATAATGATGAGCGCATCATCTTCATAAACCACATCCAGCGGAATATCTTCGGGCTCAAATGCATGGTCCTGCGCATTCTTAGGAGGCGTGATAACGACCTGCTCGCCACCCCACACTTTTGTCTTGGCGGTGGGCGTTTTGTCATCCAGCAATACAAAACCTTCCTTGATCCAGCCTTGCAGGCGACTGCGGGAATGATCTGGCAGCATCTGCTGTAAAACCAGGTCCAATCGTTGTCCACCAAGGCTGGCAGGCACGATCAGCGTGAAGGAAGTGCTTTCTTTCATATTTTCAAACGGCATCAGTTATAATGCCCCGAGTTCCTTAATATATAACGACATAGAACAACATGCTTCGCATTTTACCGCTTAACGCCCTGTTCACGCGCGCTTTTATTTTCCTTGCCGCACTCTCTATCAGTGCCTGCGCCATTTTTGGCGACCCGAATCCGCCTGATGAAACCAAAGGCTGGTCCGAACAGCGCCTGTATGCTGCCGGCCAGGAAAAAATGATGGACAAGAACTTCGACAAGGCGATCGAATATTTCCAGAAGCTGGAAGCACGTTATCCCAACGGTATATATTCGACGCAATCACAGCTGGAAGTCGCTTATGCCTACTATAAAAAATCCGAGCCTGTGCTGTGTATGTCTGCAGTGGACCGTTTTATCAAACTGCACCCCAATCATCCTAACCTGGACTACGCTTATTACCTGAAAGGCCTGGCAACATTTAACGAGCGCGGCATCCTGGAAAAATACACCAAACAGGAAATTAATGACCGTGACCCCAAAACCTTGCGTGTGTCATTCAACGCATTTAAAGAACTGGTAGAACGCTTCCCGAATAGCCGCTATGTCAAAGATGCTACCCAGCGCATGCTATACCTGGTCAATACCCTGGCTTTGCATGAAATGCACGTCGCACGCTATTACATGCAGCGCAAGGCGTATGTGGCGGCACTTAACCGGGCCAGATATGTACTCGAAACCTACCCGAATTCCAGTGCAGTGGAAGACGCATTGGTCACCATGATCAGCGCATACGATGAAATGAATCTGGACGACCTCAAGGCGGACACGCTACGCATCCTCAAAGCCAATTACCCGGAAAATCCTATGGTCACCGGTAAGATCAACGAGGAAGAAAAAAGCTGGTGGAAGTTCTGGGAAAGTCTTTACCAGTAACTGCCAGAGAGTTTTCAATAACATAAAAAAATGCCATCACTCTGGCGTTTTTTTATGCCTGACACATCTTGCCAGAAGTCAGCAGTGTGGCGCGGTTTGACCTTTCCTTGCCGCATCCGCAGCAAATGCTTCGCACTCAAACGGATTGTCATAATAGATATGCCGTCCCCGGACAACCTGCCATACGCCGGCCAGGAGATAGGCTGGAATAAATAATATGCCCCAGCGCTCAGCCTGCCTGACATGGATGTGCTCATGAGAGCGAAGCTGCGCCAGCATATCCGCAGAACATCCAAGAATGACGTGCCCCAGTGTCATTGCTGCAAAACAGCCCTTCAGCATAAACCATCTCGCCAGTCGTCCGCCATACACTTCCAGTACGCCTTCGACCATCTGCACTTTTGCACCTGACAATACCCAAAGCACACTGACCATGAGACCTATCAGTGTCGTTGGTAATGTCCACAAGAAAATCAGTACGCGCACGCTCAGCTTTAACTTATAAAGGTCTGGGGGAAAACATAATAATCGCCATGCCCAGCATAGCCACAGCGGTGCCCAGCAAATCCCAGGCAGTAGGCCGAATGCCGTCTGCCAGCCACAGCCAGAGAATTGCCACACCGACATATACGCCACCATAAGCCGCATAAGTGCGGCCGGCCGCTGTGGGGTGCAACGTCAGCAACCAGGCAAACACTGCCAGGCTAATCGCAGCGGGCAGCAATAGCCAGGCACTTTTGCCCTCTTTCAGCCACAGGTATGGCAAATAGCAGCCTGCAATTTCGGCCACAGCGGTCAAGGCAAACAGGCATAACGTTTTAAACACCCTTACTCCTGTTCGGAAATCAGCAGCTGGTTATGGTCGGTTTTAAGATAAAACGTGCCGTTCTGGTCAATCTGGATTGCACGGATGCGGTAATCACTCAGCACAGGCTCGGCATAGATCAGGTTAGTGCCTTCCTTACGTACCCGATACAAAGTGGTGTTGCCCATTCCGGCGACAAAAAAATCGTTATCCCAGAAATCATTGCGCCCTGATGGCGGGTACTTGGCCAGCGCGCCTATGCCAATGGATGGCACAAACGTCATGGATGGCTTTTCATAACCTTCATGACTATTGAATTTATTACCATAATAGCCGCTCATGCCATCGCGCTCATAAATCGTGCCATAACTTACCATCGGCCAGCCGTAATTCTTGCCACGCTTGACCAGGTTAATCTCGTCTCCCCCGCGCGGACCATGGTCGGTTAACCATAGCTCACTGTTTTCCCTGTCGTAAAATAACCCGCCCGAAGGTGAACGGAAGCCGCTGGCATACACTTCGGCATTCAGTTGCTGCAGACTGATGCGTATCATCTTGCCCAGTGAAGTGGTTTTATCCTGTACCCGGTCAGGTTTGGAAAAATCCCCTATGCTCAAATACAAGGTACGGTCATTTTCGCCCAATACCAGTTTGCCACCGACCTGGTGGCCGAGAATGGGCTCCTTGATTGCCGGACGGCTGATGTAAATTTCCCTGTCAAAACTGACCTCGCTATTTTCAACATCGACTTCGAACTCGCTGACTGCCAGACGTACGCCATTGGCCACCTCATCCCATGCCGTATAAGCCACATATAGCGTTTTCCCTATCAGCAAGGAATCCTTTACACCGGACAAATCCTTACAGTAAACCAGTTGTTTGCTGCTGCTCTCGTCGTCGGAAGTGTCTGCGCCCGGAATAAATTTCGCCAGCGGCTTGCCGGGTTTAATCAGTTCCATGATCTCATTCTGGCGTACGAAATAGACATCGCCACACTAGCTGATGAACAGGAATAAATGTTTGTCCAGTCGTTC
>CBIMYT010000009.1:0-92987 GCA_966248215.1 uncultured Methylophilus sp.
TAATGTGTCAACCATGTCCTCGTACATGCGTCAACCATGTCTCCGGTCTATACAACTTGCACAAAGATAAAGTCACCAAAAGAAATGCACCCCAGCTTCCGCTTGTTTCCTGCGTTGCTCGCCAAAACAAGCGGTCGCGAAACTCATCCTAGCGGCCTGCACACTTCGCAGGCCACCGCGGGATTCGGACAGCCGCTCCCTTCATCTTGTTTTGGCTGCGCTACTCGGCGCGGCAGATGGGGCCCCGAAAAGCAATGAGCGCCACCGTTGTTTGGATTTAACTAACAGGCTGTGAGATTGAAACGGTATAAACTGCCACGCTGCTAGTTAGGCGAGATAAATCCCATCCCATCACGCTTGATTTCATTGCTTGGCAGGCGGAATAAGGTTGCAGCGTGTTTGAATCCCGCAGCAGCTTGCGGTGTGTGTAAGCTGCCAGGTTGAGTTCTGCAACCGCGACTGACGAGTAATGAAATCAAGGGAGCCGTAGGCCGTGATGGTGGGTGTCCTCCTCTTTGGTTACTTTCTGGGGGACAAGCACCAGAAAGTGACTCGCCATCAAGGCGAAAAATCGTTACATCAATGATTGACACTAGCATCATTAATCAATGATGTTTTACCTTTCATCTGATCGCAAACAACAGCGAAATGACTGGTAATTAGTGACTTGAATAAATTAACCGGAACTTTTCAAAACACACCGCACTCATACCAGCACGATGATGATGAATCATCTTTCCGCTTCTTTCCTCCCTGAGCGGAAGCCTTTACGATGAGGCCTGTTGCCCCGATTTACCCCTTAATCGGGGCTTTTTTTGCCCGTTTCAAACGCCGTTTGTAAAACCCACCTGTCGCCAGGCTTCATACAGCAGGATCGCTGCGGAATTGGATAAATTCAAACTGCGGCTATGTGGCAGCATGGGTAGTCTGACTCTATGCTCAGGCGTGAACTGGGCGCGAATGTCTTCCGGCAGGCCGCGTGATTCCGGGCCAAACACAAACACATCCTCATCCTGAAACTGCAAATCGCTATGTCGCGTGCTGCCTTTGGTGGTCAGCGCAAACATGCGTTTGCCTGTTAGCGCCTGCTGGCATTCGGTCCAGTTTTCATAGACCTTCAGCTCGGCATATTCATGGTAATCCAGCCCGGCACGTTTGAGGTGTTTGTCTGATAACTCAAACCCCAGCGGTTTGACTAGGTGCAGTTTCGCACCGGCATTGGCACATAAGCGGATAATGTTGCCGGTATTCGGCGGGATTTCAGGTTCAAAAAGCACAATATGAAACATTTTTTGCAGCTTGTTTGTAAACGTGGGTTGGGAAAGTTGATGATATGATAGACGAGAAAAGTCTATATAGATAACTAATTACAAGCCATGGCACGTCCCGAAAAAATCAGATTAGGTGAAATTCTGGTTCGACAGAATTTCATGACTCAGGTGGAACTGGATCAAGCGCTGGAAGAGCAGCGTAAAACCGGTCGTCGCCTGGGGCGTGTGATTGCCGACAAAGGCTTTGCCAGCGAGCGGCAGATTGCCGAAGCGGTTGCGCACCAGCTGAATATTCCTTTCCTTGATCTCGGCCAGTACGAGCTGGACGTGAAACAGGTGCAGAAACTGCCGGAAGTCCAGTCCCGCCGTTTCCGCGCCATTCTGCTGGAAGAGCGCCTCAACAGTTACCTGGTCGCCATGGTCGACCCATCCGATGTTTACGCTTATGACGAACTGATCCGTCTGCTCAAGCGTGATATTGAAATCGTCGTGGTGCAGGAAAGCCTGCTGATGCAGACCATAGATCGCTCATATCGCCTGACTGAGGAGATTTCCTCACTGGCGCTGGAGTTGCAGGAAGATCTGGCTGCCAGCAATGTAGATCTCGCCAGCCTGATGGGTGTGGATCTGGGCATTGATGATGCGCCGGTCGTCAAACTGCTGCAGACCATTTTTGAAGATGCGGTGCAGGTACGCGCGTCTGACGTACATATCGAGCCGCAGGAAAATAAACTGCTGATCCGTTTCCGCATTGATGGCGTGATGCATTTCCAGACCCAGGCGGATATCAAGATTGTATCCGCCCTGATCATGCGCCTGAAAATCATGGCCGGCCTGGATATTTCCGAAAAACGTTTGCCACAGGATGGCCGGTTTGGTTTTACCGTCAAAGGCAAGGCGGTGGATATGCGTATTTCCACCATGCCCACGCAATATGGTGAAACCGTGGTCATGCGGTTGCTGATCCAGAATACCGCGCACTTCCAGCTGGATAAGCTGGGCATGCCGCCCGACCTGCTGGAACGTTTCCGCAAAATGATTGCGCGCCCCAGCGGCATGGTGCTGGTCACTGGCCCGACCGGTAGCGGTAAAACCACTACCTTGTATTCTGCGCTGAGTGAATTGAACACGCCGGAAACCAAGGTGATTACCGTGGAAGACCCGGTGGAATACCGCTTGCCCGGTATTATCCAGACCCAGGTTAACGAAAAAATCGAACTGGATTTTCCCAGGTTGCTACGTGCCATTCTGCGGCAGGACCCGGATATTGTGCTGGTGGGCGAGATGCGTGATGAAGAAACGGCCCAGACTGGCCTGCGCGCTTCCATGACCGGTCACCTGGTGCTTTCCACCTTGCACACCAATGATGCTTCCACCGCACCTGTGCGCCTGATTGATATGGGTGTGCCGCGCTTTATGGTCGCGATGTCTTTATTGGGTGTGATGGCACAACGCCTGGTGCGCCTGATTTGCCCGCATTGTGCGGTTGAGCACACCCCGACTGAAACCGAATCTGTCTGGCTGCGTCAGGTGCATCGTGATGAAACCGTGCCTGCGACTTTCCGCCACGGCAAGGGCTGCCAGCATTGCAACCGCACCGGTTACCTTGGACGTGTCGGTTTGTATGAATTCCTCGAAATGACGGATGACCTGGCGATGGCGGCCAACCTGCCGGATACCAATGTTTTTATCCAGAAAGCGCGGGAACGGCTCAAGGGCAAAACCTTGCGCGACCAGTCCCTGCAACTGGCTCTGGAAGGCAAAACCACGCTGGAAGAAATCATGCGTGTGGATAACCAGTTTGAAGAATAACGCGCATGCCAATATTTGAATACAAAGGGCGTAATGAAGATGGCATGATGGTTTCCGGCACACAGGAAGCCGCAGACTATGATGCACTGGGTGCAGCGCTTATGCTGTCCAGAATCACGCCCATAGAAATCAGGCAGCAGACAACGACAGCCGTCGCTTTTAAATTATTTGAAGAAAAAGTGACCAACCTGGATGTAATGCTCTTCAGTCGCCAGCTTTACACCCTGCTCAAGGCCGGTATTCCGATTATGCGAGCGCTCAGCGGTATCCAGAGTTCTGTCGGCAATAAACAGCTGGCGCGCGTCGTGGGTCAGTTACGCACCAGCCTGGATGCAGGTCGTGAGTTATCAGCGGCGATGGCAGAACATCCCAAAGTATTTGATAGTTTCTATATCAGCATGATCCGCGTCGGGGAAACCACCGGCAACCTGGATAATGTTTTCCTGCGCCTGGCCGAGCATATCGAGTTTGAGCGTTTTATGCGCGGGCAGATCAAATCTGCGCTACGTTACCCGATGTTTGTCATGACGGCGATGGCAATCGCGATTGTGGTCATCAATATCATGGTGATCCCGCAATTTGAAAAAGTCTTTGCCAGCATGCATGCCGATCTGCCACTGATTACCAAGATGCTGATCGCTTTTTCCGGCTTTATGCGCAATTACTGGTTTGTGATGATAGGCATGATTGCCGCTGCCGGCTGGACGTTTAAATCTTATACCAGCACCGCCGCTGGCCGTTCGCAGTGGGACCGTTTCAAAATGCGTATTCCTATCGCCGGAAAAATCATCTTCAAAGGCACCATGGCCAGGTTTGCGCGCAGTTTTGCGCTGGCCACCCGCAGTGGCCTGCCTATTCTGTCTGCCTTGCGCCTGGTTTCGCAAACGGTGGAAAACGACTATATTGCCGCCAAAATCCTCAGCATGTCATCCGGCATTGAACGTGGCGAGACCATTTTAAGAACCGCTACCCAGACCGGCGTATTCAACTCACTGGTGTTGCAAATGATCGCCATCGGCGAAGAATCCGGCTCACTGGATGAATTAATGCAGAAAATTGCCGATATGTATCAGGCAGACGTCGAGTATGATGTCAAAACGCTGGGTGCGCAGATTGAGCCGATTATGATTATGTTTTTAGGGGCACTGGTGCTGGTGCTGGCACTGGGGGTATTCCTGCCGATCTGGGATATGAGTTCGGTGATGCTCAAAGGTGGTTAGCAGTATGTGTGGTGAAGTGGTAACGATGGGCGTAATCAGGGTTACAAAACCTGACAAACGTGGACCAAAAGTGTCTGGCATAATTTTTGCTGGAAGGACATTAACGCAGTTTTGAACCTGTCACTGCAATAACATAAAGCAGGAAATTTTTGATTAGGAGTCATGGGAATGAACAAACAGGCTGGTTTTACATTGGTTGAATTGGTAGTGGTGATTGCGGTATTGGGGATTTTGGCAGCGACGGCTTTGCCGAGGTTTATTAATGTGCAGTCAAATGCACGCGTTGCGACAATGAAGGGGCTTGCGGCTTCCATGCGATCTGCAGCCAGTTTGGCGCGTGCGCAGTGGATGGCTTCTGGAGCAAATGCCAGCGATCTTACAGCAAAAATGGATAGTACTACCGTCACTTTAAATGCTAGTGGTTATCCAGCGGCCAGTGCCAGTGGAATTGGTAGTGCTATGCAAACATTAGATGCAGCAAGTTACGCGACAACAGATTATGCAACCTTTAACGCTGTAGGATTTACAGATTGTAAAATTACTTATGATCCCGTAAGTGGAATTGTAGATGTATCCGCTGTTACTGCAACAAATTGTGGTGGTTAAATTTTGAGAGTATGAACTCCAAGGGGTTTACGCTCATTGAGTTGGTGGTTGTGATTGCCTTAGCGGGAGTGATCCTTGCCGTAGCAGCCCCCCGATTCGCTAATGGCGATATTTTCGAAACCCGCGGTGACGCGGGTTTACTTTCATCCACACTACGCTATGCGCAGAAAACAGCGATTGCCCAGCGACGCGATGTCTTTGCAGTGCGTAACGCCGGTGCTAGTCCGAATACTGTGAGCCTGTGCTTTGATGCTGGCTGTAATCAGGCCGTGATCAGCCCCGAAACCGGTGCCGCTTATGTATTAACTGTTTCAAAAAATGTGAATGTAGAGGCGAGCAATGATAGCTTGGGGTTTGATGCGCTGGGGCGCGCACTACCTAATGCAGCGGCGAGTTATACGGTGAGCAACAAAAAGAATCCTGCCCAATCCATTGTTGTCAGGATTGAACCCGACACCGGCTACGTACACTGATACTGTCATTTCCGGCAGATGGCATGACGAACATGAATCACTACAACAATAAACAATCAGTCTTGGGCAAAGAAAAGCGCCAACAGGGGTTTTCGCTGGTTGAGCTGGTGGTGTTTATTGTGATTGTGACCACGGCGATTGCCGGCGTGGTGGGCGCACTGGCCTGGATGAGCAGTCACTCTGCAGATCCGCTGGCGCGCAAGCAGGCGATTGCGATTGCTGAATCACTGATGCAGGAAATCCAGCAGATGCCGTTCACGTTCTGTGACCCGGATGACCCGAATGCTTCCACGGCCAGCAGCGCCGGTAACTGCACCGTTTCCCAAAGTAACCTCAGTGGCCCTTCACCCGCCAGCGAAAGCCGTTATAGCGCCAGCGATCCGTTTGATAATGTGGCCGATTATGGTGGTTTTACCATGCCGGGTGGTGACTGTCCGGGCATTTGTCGCATCGGCAGCAGCGCAGCCATTGCCGGGCTGGATGCTTATGCGGCATCTGTAGCTATTACGCAGGCAGGTGGCACAGCGCCGTTTACCGGCATGCCTGCCGATGCGGCTTTGCGCATCGTAGTCACGGTCACCGGACCGGCCAATACCACTATTCGCTTAACCGGCTTCAGGGTGCGCTATGCGCCGCGAATTTAAACCTGTTACTGCATCAAGCGCAGGGTTTACCCTGATTGAGCTGGTGGTGGTGATTGTGATCACCGCCATTATCGGCGGCATTTCATCTACGTTTATCCATCATTCCGTAATGGCTTACGTGAATTCTGAAGCTTATTATGAACTGGCTGATCGTGCTGATGTGGCTTTGCGCCGCATGTCGCGTGATATCCGCAATGCTTTGCCTAACAGTGTGTGGGTATCCGCTAGCGGCGATTACGTCGAGTTTGTGCCGATTAAAGCGGGTGGACGTTACCAGCAGGATACGCTGGATTTTGTGACAGCGGATGACAGCTTTAATGTACTGGGAGAGCCGGTCACCGTCAGCGCAGGCGATCAGCTGGCGATTTATAACCTCGGCATACAGGGCGCGGATGTTTATGCTGGCGATACGATACGTACGCTAACCAGTTCTGGCAGCAGTTTGAACCAGCTGCAGTTTTCAGGCGCTGCCTTTCCTTTACCTTCGCCTGCCAGCCGCTTTTACGTCGTCAATGGTGCAGTGGCTTATGTCTGCGACCTGGCCAACCAGCGCTTGCTGATGGTGAGCAATATCAGTATTCCTTCGGCACACCCGGCCAGTTTTAGCAGCGCAAATGCCAGCGTGGTGGCAGATGATGTCACTGGGTGCCACTTTACCTACACCGAAGGTGTGATGCAGCATTCCGGAGTACTCACTGCGCAGCTGGAGCTATCAAAAAGAGGCGGCGTGGCACGGTTATTGAACCTGGTGAATGTGGTGAATTCGCCATGAAAAGCGCAGTTTATCGGCTAAAAGGGTTTATGTTGCCTATGGCAATATTCCTGCTGGTGGTATTGTCTGCGCTGGTGGGGTATGCCATGCGCCTGGCATTGCTGGCGCATATGGGCACGATTCAGGATGTACAGGGAGCCCAGGCATATTTGGCAGCCAGGGCAGGCGTGGAGTGGACGGCTTACCAGGTGCTGGCACCTGCCAGTATGCAGGCCTGTCCGGCGGTACCGACACCATTTGTTATCAATGGTTTTAATATTGCGTTGACCTGCAATCGGGCCATGGCGAAAGACCAGGGCAATACCCAGGATATCGGCATTTACACCATCACCTCCACCGCTTCAGCCGGTGTGGCGGGGACGCAGGATTACATAGAAAGAAAAATGACAGTGACACTGAGCCGGTGCATTTATAACGATCCTGCCGGTGAAGCGTGTAACTAGCAAGGAATGCGTAGTGTACGGATTCATTAAACAATTATTGTCGGTGGGAATGGTAGGGATGCTTTATTCAAGTATCCTTTTCGCTGATGTTGTGCGCTTGAATGCTGCCGGAGGCACCAACGCAAGCAATGGCCTGCATATTTATATTGAGGATACGACGCAAATGCAGGTCCGTCGGCTGAATAATACCGGGCAGCTCTATAGCCCGACCGTGGTGCCACCCCACAATAATCTGGATAACGGGATTTATTTGCGTGCAAATAATTCGATGTATGGCCCAAGTCATTTTGCTTATAGCGGCGCAACTGCGCATGCTAGCCGTACGGTTTCTACCGTTGTACCTGCCACACCTTCGCAGGGTGCAATACAATCGACTACTTCGACGTTTCGGGCGGGAAATTCAGGTCCGCAGGTCACTGTTGTCTGGAACTATACTTATCCGTTTGATTTTGTGACGGCGAATGTCACACTCAAAATTCCAGCTGCATATCCGGTGAGTTCTAATAACCCTGTCAGGTATTACCATGTCGTTGATACTTATCTGGGCGGCTCGGATTGTGGCTGCGGTGTCCGGTATGTGGATGCCAATGGCAAGCAGGTGGCGGGAACCTATCCCTGGCCCGGCAGTTGTTCTTCCGGAGGAACCACCAATATTTCCTGCCCCTCCAGCACAACGCTACCCGTTAATCTCGATATCGTTGAAAGCTTCCGTGAGCGCAATGGCAGTTTCAGTCGATATTGCGTCGGTAGCTGGGACACATTCTGGTCAAATTCGAATTCGAATGCCTGTGCTATCGGTAAATCCAATCCGCTATCTAACACTGTCAGTGACAAATTAACCGATACCGGTGCGGCAATTGAATATGATTTCACTTCTCCGGGCGAATATACCTTTAGTTATGATTTTGTCGTCGGTTCCACGGCGGTTCCCAACTATGACCATTTCGAAATTCGGCATGCCGGAACGGCCACTTTATGCCCGACCGATGTGCAGGTGCTGGCCTGCACTTCTTCTACCGTGCCTTGTCCCGTTGAGAGCCAGGTGACTTCCGGTGCTTTGAGCGGAAGCCTGGTCGTGTCACCAAACAACGCAAATATTACAGTGACACCAGGCTCCTTCGAAGTGGGCTCTGCCGGTCCGGTAGCTACGATAGCATTACAGGCCAATGCCGCTGCCACATATACGCTTGGTGTCAGTGGCTTAAGTAAGGCGCCATTGAACGGCATCAAATGCTGGGATACTTCAAGCAACTCGCAAAGTTGCAATCTTACCTTTACCAATACGCCGTGCCTGAACACTTTCGAGTGCATGGAAAGCGGAGTGAGCTACACTAATCTGGCTACCAATGCGGGCGCACGTAATCCCATTTATACCAAGCTTGCCGGCAAGGGTTTCAGTCTTGATGTGTATGCGTTGCTGACGGGCGGCAACAAGGCACCTGGATACGCCAGCAATAATGTCACGGTCGAACTGGTGAATGATAACGGCGGTTGTGGAGCAACCGTGGTGGCGAGTAAAACGGTGTCATTTATTTCGACCGATGCCGGCAAGAAAACGGTGTCGTTCAGTGATTCAGATATCCCCAACGCTTACCCTCGCCTGAGATGCAAGGTGACAGATACCAAAGTCAATAAAAGCGGCTGCTCAACGGATAATTTCTCTGTGCGCCCTGCGGGATTTAGCGTGACTTCGAATTCTGTACAGCCGGTGCTGAATGCGTTCCAGACAGCCGCTGCTGCAATACCCGCTGCGACCGTGACCCCGGTATTCAGGACACGTACCGATAATTTCAACCTGAGAGTTTTCACGGGGGAATCAGGGTATAACGGCATGCCCATGATTAACAATGGCCTGTTGCAAGCCCATCCGGGCGCCCCGGCAGTGGGTACGGTGAGCGGCAGCTTTGTGGCGGCGACCTCAGGAGTGAGTGCCGGGGATGGCTTCCAGTATAGTGAAGTCGGGCACTTCAAGTTCAGGCCGCAGGCGATTTATGACGACACGTTTACCTTTGTTGATAGCACCAATGGCGACTGTGACAATAGCAATGCTTTTAATACTGACGGCGGCGGAACTACACCGAAAAAATATGGCTGCAAAATCGGCAACCTGAGTGAAAGCAATTATTTCGGACGCTTTATTCCGGCAGCCTTCCGGGTGGTCTCGGATACCGTGACCAAAGGTTGCGATACGTTTGTTTATTATGGCCAGGACAGTGTCAGTGCTTCCAAACCCGGATTGGCGGCCAGATTCAGGGTGCAGGCGCGCAACACTACTAACGACAGCGATAATTCGCCAACAGCCATTACCAGAAACTATACAGATGCTGCCAGCCCGTTACCTGATTATGCCAGGTTTGATCTCTCCAGCTGGGCGGATTTTCACTTTGCAGTGACGCCTGCGCTGACCGGTGGAGCGACGTTTGGTGCCAGTGCGGTGACACCTGCGGTCAGTGGCACCTGGAATCAGGGCGAGGCTTTGGTGACGGCCGGTTACCGGATTACACGTCCGGCCGCACAGACTGCCAGCCAGACCATCAGCGTTACCGCACAACCGCAGGAGACCGATAGTGGCAAAACCATAGGCTCTAACGTGACCAATGTAGCGACTGGTGTGCAGTATCGCTATGGCCGCCTGGCGATTGTGCCGGCGCATGGTTCCGAGTTGTTACCCTTGCCCGTGCAGATGGAGACGCAATACTGGGATGGTGCGCTGAATGCTTACAGGCGCAGTGTGGACGATAATTGCACCGTGGTGCCATTGCAAACCATCGTGATGAAAAACTACCGGGGCAATTTAAATGCCTGTGAAACCGTACTCAGTGGCAATCCGGCCGTGAGTGCAGGCAAACTGGGTGTACAGCTCAGTGCGCCTAAAATCGGCGCGGATGGTAAACCCAATACCGGCAGTGTCGATCTGGAAGTGAATCTGGGAAGCGCCGTAGGCGGTGAGAAAACCTGTCTCAGCAGTAGTCAGTCGGATGCCTCCAGTGGTGATCTGTCTTGGCTGGGTATCACGGATCCTCTGGGGCGCGCCTCGTTCGGCATCTACAAGGCACCGGTCATTTACATGCGGGAAAACTTCTTTTAAACATCCATAAAACCACCTAAATCAGGTGGTTTTATTCTTTTGATTCAAGGATTGAACTATTCGCCCAGGCACTAAAGTTGCTATTAGTTAGCAAAGTGTCCGCAGGTGACATATTTTGTAAATTTGCCACAAATATGAAAAGTCGACGCGCTGAAGTCACACATTGGGCTGTCGGATATCATTTTTGTGTGACAATGTTTTGCGATAAAGCTTTAAGATCTTATTGCTGTACATTGATTTTAAATAGAAAATTATTTCAGAGAGTAAATGGATGCCACTAAGTTGGTTTAAACGACAGAAGAACAGGCAGCAAGTGGGCGTCAGCTTCACCGATATGCATGTCAGCACGGTCGCTTTGACGCCCGGCCTGGATGGTGCCAAACCCGCGGTTTCATTTGCTGCGATTCAGCAGGTGCCGCTTCAGGCAACCTCGACATTGCGACATTTTGTGGCTAAAAACGACTTGAAAACCGTGCCATGCAATGTGGTGCTGAATGTTGACCAATACAATGTATTGCAGATTGACAAACCCACCATGCCTGAGTCCGAAATCAAGCAGGCGTTACGCTGGAAAGTGAAAGATCTGCTGGATTACTCGGTTGAACAGGCCGTGGTGGATGGTATTAACGTACCGCTGGATCCTTCTTATGCCAATCGCCAGCCTGCCATGCTGGCCATATGCGCCAAAAAAGCGGTAGTGTCGCAAATCGGTAACCAGATGGTAGAAGCCGGTTTCAACTTGAAATCTGTGGATGTGTATGCGCTGGTGCAGCGTAATATCGCCCGTTTGCTGGAAGCCGAAGACCGCGCCCTCGTCATGTTGAGCATGCTGCAGAAAGGCTGTCTGCTGACGTTCACGGCCAGAGGCGAGCTGTATCACGCACGATTGATTGAGCTGGACCGGGATTTCCTCAATGACCGCGGTGAGCTGTTCAGAAGCAATTTTGACAAGCTGGTGCTGGAGTTGCAGCGCTCGCTGGATAGCTTTGACCGGCAGTTTCCTTATCTGAGCCTGAACCGGTTGGTGGTAGCGCCGGTAGCTAATCGTGATTATCTGGTTAACGGTTTGAGCACCAGCCTTTATGTACCGGTTGAAGTCTTTAACCTGGAAGAAATAGTAGACCTGCCGGCGAACCAGGATTTCTCCAGTCTGGAAATGCAGGCCATGCTGCTGCCGGCCCTGGGTGCAGCGTTGCGCGAGGAGATCGCCGCATGAGCCAGCAGGTCAATTTGTTTGAGCCTGGACTGGTCAAGTCCAAAGACTGGTTTACCTTGTCATTTGTGGCTGGCGTATATGTGCTGGCAGTCATGGCCATGCTGTATTTCTACAGCAGCCTGGTTTCGGAAAATGCACAATTGCAGACACAGCGTAGCCAGGCGCTGGCGCAGTCTGATGCCATGCAGAAAAAAGTGGACGAGTTTGCGCAACGACTGGTGCCGGTGGATAACAGTAAACTGGAAGCCGAGTTGAAAGGATTGAAAGCCAGACTGGAGATGCAGACGCAGATACTGGCGATCTTCCAGCAATCGATTTCTGAAAATGCCTGGCACCTGATTGATTACATGCGTGCACTGACCGGCCAGCAGCAGCCGGACTTATGGTTGACCGGATTCAAAATTGAACCAGCCTTCCAGCATGTTTCACTGTCAGGGCAGTCGCTGCAGGCTGAGGATATTCCCTTATACCTGGATTTGTTATCGGCGCAGAAAGTGTTTGCGGGTACGCAGTTTTCCGGTTTGCAATTCAAGCAGGTGGAGCTGCATAAGCCGCAGCAGGCAGCCCCAGTGGCAGATGTGGCTGCAGCACCAGCACTCCCTCCTGCTGCCACGGCTGTAACCAAAGCGCCTGCCCCTGCGGATAACGAAACGATGGATACAGACAACGATAAAGAAACAGCTGATGCCATGCCGCCTGCAGCAGTTGCTGCGCCATCACCAGCGCCTGCAACTGCATCTGTATCTCCATCTGTAAGTACAGCAGCACCGGCAGCGATCACTGCATCTGCAGCGACGGACACTTTGAAAGTGTATGCTTTTGACGTCAAGGGCCGCGAAGCAAATGATAGGAATAAGCCGGTCAGTAGCGTCAGCTGGGATGATTTTGTACGCCAGACGGTACAGCAGCCGAAGGCGCTGCCAGCCCAGGTGGAACAGAACCCGGTGAAACAACCATAACGGGCGGAAACAATAGAAAGCGTAATGCGGATGCGATTTGAACAGTTACACACCCTGAACGGCAAATGGCTGGCGCTCTCGAAGCGGGAGCGCTGGATGATTTTCGGCGCCGGCCTGTTTGCCGTGGTCGGGTTGATGGATACGTTTCTGCTGGAACCGCAGCGCGTGCAAGCTGCCAGCACGCAACAGGAAATTCTCAAGCTGCAAAATGACACCGCTGCCATGACGGAACAAATGGCAACCCTGGCCAGCCAGGCAGCACCACAACCGGGGAGCAGTGCATTGCAGCGCGAGATTGATGATGTGAACCAGAAAATTGCCAGCCAGGGGGAGGACCTGGTCAGCATTTCTGCCCACATGGTGCCACCACAGGAAATGGTGCTATTGCTGAAAAAACTGTTGCAGCAGCATAGCGATGTGCAGGTCATGGAAATGCAGTCTTTGCCAGTGGCTGACTTTATAGAGAAGCAAAGAAAGCTGATTCAGGCGCAAGCCGCACCTGGCTCGGCAGGCAATACAGACGCTGCGACTGCGGATGCCTGGCAGCACGTGCCGCACGTGTACCAGCATGCAGTGAAAGTCAAACTGAAAGGCAAATACTTTGCACTGATGGCTTATGCACAGTCACTGAAAGCCATTGGCCAGCGCGTTGCCTGGGATAGTGCAGAGTTGAAAGCCGAGTATCCGGACAGTGAACTGACCGTTCAGGTATATACCCTGAGCGGCGAGAATGCATGGTTGGGGATTTAGCATGCGGGTATTGATGAAAGTCGTGCTGGGGATGTTGCTGGTGCAGACCAATGGTTTTGCCGGAATGGTGGATCCGACCAAACCGCCTGCATCCGTGATGGAGTATTTGCCTAATGCACAAGCGCAGGCGGAAAAGCCATGGACGGTGAGCGCCATTCAGCAAAATGACCGCGGCGGTTTTGCCGTGGTGAATGACCAGCTGGTGCAGGTCGGGGAAAGTTACAACGGCTTCAGGCTGAGCTCGGTTAAAAACCGGCAGGCAATGTTTGTCAGCAAGACTGGCGAGAAGAAAATCATTGGCCTGGGACTATCCAGCTATATCGTGGAGCCCAGACCGCCGGTCAAGATAAAAGCAAAAACGGCCAGGCATGCCGAAAAAGTAAAGAAATAATATAAGTAATGCCTGAAGGTTGTGCCGGGTGCAACCTAGGGATTAAATAAATAGAGAGACTGCTATGAAAATTTTTATGAATACGTTGGGTTGGGTGATCATCAGCGCCGGATTGGCGGGATGTAATAGCAACCCGTTTGCGCCAAGCAATGTATCCATTAATCCCAAAATGCAGGACGAACTGGCAAAAGCCGCTGCCCAGGCAAAAGCGCAGACTATGCCGCCGCCCAAGGAAATCACCGAGGAGTTATTCGAGCCGCTGAAAATTGAACCGCCAAAATCACTGGCCAAGCGGGTGGAACCCAGGTTTGACCTGGTCGTCAACAAGGCGCCGGCCACACAGGTATTGATGGGCATTGTGTCTGGCAGTCCCTACAGCATTGCATTGAGCCCCGAGCTGAAAGGTGATATTTCCATCAACCTGAGAGATGTGACGCTGTTTGAAGCATTGAATGCCTTGCGTGATCTGTACGGTTACGAATACAAAATGAATGGCAAGCAGATTTTTGTAGAACCACAGACCATACAGACGCGGGTGTTCCAGGTGAACTACATCACCGGGGCGCGTAAAGGAAACTCGGCTACCAAAGTGACATCTGGCACGGTAAGCAACTCGAATGCGTCGGGTGCCGGCCGTACTGCTGCATCATCCGGCGGGACTGCTGTAGGTACGCCAGCCTCTTCGGGCGGTGGCGCTGCCAATATGCAGATTTATGCATCCGATGTCAGCATGGGCACCAATAACGACTTCTGGGGTGAAATGGCGAACTCTCTCAATAGCATTGTGGGGGAGGAAAGTGGTCGTAAAGTGGTGATCAACCCGCAGTCCGGCCTGATTATGGTGCGGGCCATGCCCAAGGAAATACGCCAGGTGGAGAAATTTTTAAGCCTGATGCAAGTGACCGTGGACCGCCAGGTGATTCTGGAGGCAAAGATCCTTAAAGTAGAATTGAACAGGGAATCGCAGGCAGGTGTTAACTGGGCATTCTTACGAAGAGGTGCGCGCGATGTGACGTTTGGTAATGTCAATGGCAACACTTCGCTGGGCACTACTGGGTCGATCACTGATGGTACCGTTTCCAGTTCTGCCCCTGGCTTTCTGGACAACAGCTCGCCAGTATCACTGGGCGGTTCTGCCTTTGCGATTGCGGTGCAGGGCGGTAATTTCGCTGCATTGCTGAGATTCCTGGAAACACAAGGCAATGTGGAGGTGCTCTCCAGTCCCAGGATCGCTACCCTCAATAACCAGAAAGCCGTGCTTAAAGTGGGGAATGACGCATTTTATGTGACGAATGTCAGAACCAATGTGACCACCACGACCGGCGGCGCGATTGTGACACCGGATATCCAGTTGCAGCCGTATTTTTCGGGGATTTCGCTGGATGTGACGCCGCAGATTGATAAAAACGATAACATTATCCTGCACGTGCATCCTTTCGTCAGCGATGTCACACAAGTGAACAGAACGGTGACGCTGTCCAGTGCCAACGGCGGCACTTATACCATCCCGACTGCATCCTCCAATATCAATGAAACCGATAGCATAGTGCGTACCAGGGATGGCAGCGTGATTGCGATTGGCGGTTTGATGTCTGAAGAAGTTAGCAATGAGCGCACTAAAGTGCCTGGTCTGGGTGATGTCAAGGGATTGGGTAATCTGTTCCGCCAGAAGACTGAAATCAGCAGGAAAAAAGAACTGGTTATCCTGCTGAAGTCCACCGTGGTACGTAGTGGTGATGACTGGGCGCAGGATATGCTGGAAAGCCAGGAGCGCATGGGCAAACTGAAGGAAGAAAGCTTCTAGGGGCTGGCATGTATCTGCAGCATTTCGGGCTAAACGAGTATCCCTTCACCATCACGCCGGATACCAGTTTTTATTACGCGACACGCAGCTTGCAGGAAGCATTGAATACACTGCTGGTTGCGATCCGCTCGGGAGAGGGCTTTGTCAAAATTACCGGCGAAGTCGGCACAGGCAAAACGCTATTATGCCGTCGCTTGCTCAAGGCACTGGAACCCGGTTGCAAGGTGGCATTCATGCCCAATCCCTATCTTGACCCGCACGCTTTGTTAATGACGCTGGCGACCGAGTTCGGCGTGGCATTCAAGCCGGACTTCACGCATCACGATATGATAGATACGCTGCACAGAAAACTGCTGACCTATGCCGAAGAGGGGCAGCATGTGGTGGTCTGCCTGGACGAAGTGCAGGCCATGCCGCTGGAAACCCTGGAAGCCCTGCGCTTGCTCAGCAACCTGGAAACCGAAAAACGCAAATTGATCCAGGTAGTGATTTTCGGTCAGCCTGAACTGGAAGATCGCATCAACCACCCCTCCATCCGCCAATTGCGCCAACGCATCAGTTTTGAATACCAGCTCAAGGGATTGCAGTGGTCCGAGCTGGGGTTTTACCTGAACCATCGCATGCATGTGGCCGGCTACCAGGGCGGCATGATTTTCACGCCTGCCAGCATGCGCTTGCTTTACCGCTATGCGAACGGTATACCCAGGTTGCTGAACATTCTGGCGCACAAGTCACTATTATCTGCTTTTGGCAGAGGGCAGCAGGGTGTGACTGTGGACGATGTCAAGGCGGCGATACTGGACACGCAGGCCAGTGTGAAAGCACAGCACCGCTGGCTGGAACATGGGTTTAAATGGTGGTTGGCATTGCATGGCGCGCTGGCAGGATTTGGCCGCTGACAGTTGGGGAACATCGTGAGCTTGATTAACCAGGTATTGAAAGATGTAGAAGCGCGCCAGGGCAGCACTGCCGATGGCTGGGCGGGAACACAAGTCAAACCGGTTTTGTCCGACCCGTCATCTGCTTCTTCAAGCTGGCTGAAAAAACTGTTATGGAGCGTGCTGATATTGGGGCTGATCATCTGGCTCAGTGCCAACTGGCCGGTGTTGTCTGCCTATCTTTCCGCCAAATCTGCGCTGCCAGCGACTCAGGCGGCCAATATCACTGTACCAGCGCCGGTACCAGCGTTGCCAGCTGCAGCCGTGGCGGAAACTCCGCAAGCAGCCATGCCTCAGAGTCAGGCACTGGACGCTCATCCACAACTGACCCGTACATTGTTTAGCGAGTGGCAGAATGTGCGCGCTGAACCTGCAGTAAAACAGAATAAAACGGTAACAGAATCTGTTCCCATGCGTCGCGCCGCCAATAAAACTGAAGTTGCTCCCCAGGTGGAAGGCGAGTTTTCCATCAAACCTGCAGCAAGTGACACTGCGGCCACCGTAGTCTCTCTTATTGAACCGCCAGCAGAGGCTGATGCTGTTGAGAAGCAAGGGACGCTGGTAAAAAGCAAGCAAGGGGCGGCATCCATTGCGCCTGATAACAGCGGTATCGTTAACAAGCGCCTGCGCCCTGAGCAGGAAGTGAATGTTTTGATTCAGCGCGCGGTTGACCACGAGCAGAAGGGGCGCGTGAGTGAGGCTTTGTCCGTATTGCGGCAGGCGCTGGAAGTGACTCCATCTTCTGAAGATGCGCGACAGCTGCTGGCGGCTTATTTGTTTGAAGATAAACAGGATGCGGAGGCTGTTTCAGTATTGCAGGCAGGTATCAGGCGCTACCCGGAACAGTTCGGGCTTGCCAGGTCACTGGCCAAATGGCAGCTGTCACACGGACAGCCGGAAGCCGCGCTGAATACATTGAAGCCGGTTGCAAAGGCATTGACACAAGATGCAGACAGCCAGTGGATACTGGCCATGGCCTGCCAGCAATTGGGGCAGCATCAGGCCGCACTACCCTATTTTGAGCGGGCGACGGTGTTACGTCCGGGCCAGGCAAATATCATGGTGGCCCATGCCATCTCCTTGCAGGCCAGCGGCCAGAATGCCCAGGCCTTGCAGCAATTACAGCTGGCACAGAGCCTGCCATTGAGTGAGCGCATGGGCGAATTTGTCAGTCAGCGTATCCGCCAGCTGGGGGGCACACCGCAATCGCAGTAAATAAAGCTGCTGGCTTGAGCGCAGCCTGACTTTCCTTAATCCTCGGTATTCTTCAACGTGCGGGCAAACACCAGCGCCGTTACACGGCCAGCGCCCGCCTGTTTCAGCACCTTGCTGACAGCATGCATGCTGGCACCTGTGGTCATCACGTCATCAATCACCAGGACATGCTGTCCTTGCCAGTGTCTGGATGAGGCAAATGCATTGCGCAGATTGCGGGTTCTGGTTTTCATGTCCATACCGGTTTGAGAAGGTGTGTCCACAATGCGGGTGCAGCCATGAATATCCAGCGGAATCCCTAACGAATGATGCAGATGCTTTGCCAGTTCCAGCGCGTGATTAAACCCGCGCTGGCGGATGCGATGTATGTGCATGGGCATCGCAATCATGATATCGGGGCGTGTATTGGTGATAAGCGGCGACAAGGATGACAGCATGGACTCTGTCAGCCATTTTCCTATGGCCAGATGCTGATGGTATTTGAATTGATGTAACAACCGGTTCAACGGGTATGTATAACGGAAGGGCGCCAGCGTGTGGTCGAAAGCAGGCGGATGTTGCAGGCAGGCTCCGCAGGTGACGTCATGCGCGATGGGCAGTGCGCATTGCGGACAGCGTGGCGACGTATACCAGGGCAACGAGGCTGCACACACCGTACAAAGCGGAACCTGTGGAATGGATCTCGTATTGTGGCTGGCAGGTGCGCCGCATAAATAACAGGGCAAATTCACCGCCAGCCAGCGCTGCCACCATGGAAGCAGGTTGAGTTGATTAAATTTTAAGCTATTGTAAAATTTTTTCACGTGAACAGGTAAACAACCTATAATTCAGCCCAATTATTATTCACTTTTTTATAGTTGCGATCACCATGGAACAGCAAACCTCTTCTAGCGCTTGCAATAGCGACCTTCATACTTCCGTTATTAACCTGGATGGCCTGAAAGCCCCGGCCAGTTGCGAACACCGCACGGTCGAACGCTGGAAGGTGGACGATATCATGGCATTGTTTGAACTGCCATTCAATGACCTGTTGCACCGGGCGCAAACCACGCATCGCGAGCATTTTGACCCGAATGCCGTGCAGGTCAGCACCTTGCTGTCGATTAAAACCGGTGGCTGCTCCGAAGATTGCGGTTACTGTCCACAGGCTGCGCGCTATCACACCGAGGTTGAAAATGAACCCCTGATGCAGCTGGATGATGTGCTGGCAGCGGCCAAAGCGGCCAAGGATAGCGGCGCCAGCCGTTTCTGCATGGGCGCTGCCTGGCGCGGCCCGAAACAGCGTGACCTGGAGCCGGTGCTGAAAATGATTTCTGAAGTCAAAGCCATGGGTCTGCAAACCTGTGCTACTTTGGGTATGCTGAAAGATGGCCAGGCCGAACAGCTGAAAGAGGCGGGTCTGGATTATTACAACCATAACCTGGACACCGCACCGGAATTTTACGGTGATGTGATTACCACACGTACTTATCAGGATCGTCTGGATACACTGGACCGTGTACGCAGCATGAATATTAACGTCTGTAGCGGCGGCATTATCGGCATGGGTGAGACCCGTGCCCAGCGCGCCGGTCTGATTGCACAACTGGCGAATATGGAGCAACCGCCGGAAAGTGTGCCTATCAACCTGCTGACACAGGTGGAAGGTACGCCATTGCATGGAACAGATCCGCTGGATCCGCTGGAGTTTGTACGGACTATCGCGATTGCACGTATCACTATGCCGACCAGTTTTGTGCGTTTATCTGCCGGTCGCCAAAGCATGGGTGAAGCCGTGCAAGCACTGTGCTTCCACGCCGGTGCCAACAGTATTTTCTACGGTGAGAAATTACTCACTACAGGCAACCCTGAAGCTGAAACAGACAACGCTTTATTTGCCAAACTGGGCCTGAAGAAAATCTGATGAGCGACTTGCTGGATTATTTGCAGGCTGACCTGGAGAAGCGGCAAACACTGGGGTTGATGCGCCAGCGCCGCCTGCTGGACTCTCCACAGGCCGAACATATCACGGCGAACGGACAGGCTTTTCTGTCATTTTGCAGCAATGATTACCTGGGTCTGGCTAATGATGGTGCGCTGGTGGCGGCATTGCAACAGGCTGCCGCTGAGGCAGGTGTTGGCAGTGGTGCTTCCAACCTGATTACCGGCCATCACCGCTATCATGAACAGCTGGAACAGGCACTGGCTGCTTTTGTCGGCAAACCGGCCGCGCTGCTGTTCTCTACCGGCTATATGGCCAATATCGGTGTGGTCAGTGCGCTGATGGGGCGTGACGATGCAGTGTTTTCAGATAAGCTCAATCATGCCTGCCTGAATGATGGTGCTTTCCTGTCACGTGCGACGCATCACCGTTTTCCGCATAATGATGTGGCCGCGCTGGAAAAACTGCTGCAAGCCAGCACGGCTCGCCACAAACTGGTGACTGCCGATGCGGTATTCAGCATGGATGGCGACCTGGCACCGCTGGCCGACTACCTGGCGTTGTGTGAACGTTACGATGCCTATCTCTACGTCGATGATGCGCACGGTTTTGGTGTGCTTGGTCCGCAAGGTCGCGGTTCGCTCCGGCATCTGGGCTTGCAGTCCCCACGTCTGATCATGATGGGCACGCTGGGCAAGGCCGCAGGTGTGGCCGGTGCGTTTGTTGCCGCTGAACAGGTAGTGATTGATTACCTGATCCAGCATGCCAATAGCTATATTTATACAACGCCTGCGCCGCCGCCATTATCGGCTGCATTGCTGGCGTCGCTGCATGAAATTGAAACCGGTGATACGCGCAGAAAGCAATTGTTTGACATGATTGCCCTGCTTAAAAGTGAGCTGTCACTGACGCGCTGGCAACTGCAACCATCTGAAACGGCGATTCAGCCATTGATCGTTGGCGATAACCATGAGGCACTGGCACTGAGCAAATATCTGCAGGAGCGTGGCATTCTGGTCCCGGCGATTCGTCCGCCGACCGTACCGGTGAATACCGCACGCTTGCGTATTTCCCTGTCTGCCGCGCATCGTGAGGCGGATGTACGGGCACTCATCTCGGCACTGCATGCCGCCGAGCGCGAGATTCCGGCCGGAGTGCAGGCATGACTTGCTTTGTGGAAATCATGGGGCAGGGTAAACCGCTAGTCTTGCTGCATGGCTGGGGCATGAACAGTGCCGTCTGGGAACGCGTGACCAAGCGCCTGTCGGCCAGTTATCGCCTGTTTCTGGTGGATTTGCCAGGCATGGGGCAAAGTCGTGCCGTGTATCCCTATCATTTGCATAGTCTGGCAGAAGCCGTGGCAGACGAGATTCCTGGTGTGTCTACCATATTGGGCTGGTCCATGGGCGGGCTGGTCGCGCAGCAGATTGCGTTGAACCAGCCGGACCGCGTGGAAAAACTGATTCTGGTGGGCACTAACCCTTGTTTTGTCAGCAAGCCTGACTGGCCACACGGTATTGCAGCGCGGCATTTTGAACAGTTTAACCAGCGGTTTGAACAGGACTTTACTGCGACGCTGCTGAACTTTCTCACCTTGCAGTGCATGCATGCCAAGGATGCGCGCAGCACTGTGCGCCAGTTGCGCACGGCGTTTGCCGCCAAACCGACGCCTACGCAGGACAATCTGAACCAGGCCCTGGATATTCTGTTGCAAACTGATTTGCGTGAAGAGGTCGGTCGCCTGTTCCAGCCCACGCTGTTAATTCACGGTGACCGTGACACACTGGCACCGGTGTCCGCCGCACACTGGCTGGCCATGCATATGCAGCGCGCGCAATTGCGCGTGATTGCCGGCGCGGCGCATGCACCCTTCCTGTCACATGCCGATGCGTTCTGCAACGCGATAGATGCATTCATGGCCGATGAGGCCGCCGGATCTGCGGAGAGCTGAATGCAGGATGTGTACCAGATCGACAAGTCGCGCATGCGGCAGTCGTTTCATCGCGCCGCCGGACAATATGATGCGGCTGCCATTCTGCAACGCCAGGTGCGTGAGGAAATGCTCAGCCGTCTCGACGTGGTCAAACTCTCCCCCAAGGTGATTCTGGATGCCGGTTGCGGCACCGGACATGGATTGGGCGCCTTGCTCAAACACTTCAAACAGGCACAAGGTATCGCACTGGATATTGCCGAAGGCATGCTGGCACGCAGTCGCAGCTTGTTTCCCAAATATAAGTTCTGGCAAGCACAGCCACAGTTTGTGTGCGGTGATATCGAGTCCATGCCGTTAGCGACTGGCAGTGTGGATATGGTATGGTCCAACCTCGCCATGCAATGGTGCAATGATCTGGATGCGGCATTACAGGAGTTACGCCGGGTTTTGCGTCCCGATGGCCTGCTGATGTTTGCCACGCTGGGGCCGGATACGCTGAAGGAACTGCGTACTGCTTCCGGTGCCGGACATACCCATGTAAGCCGCTTTATTGATATGCATGATATTGGCGATGCGCTGACGCGTGCCGGGTTCAGTGCGCCGGTGCTGGATGTGATGCACTATACGCTGACTTACGATACCGTCGAATCAGTGATGCGCGACCTCAAGGCCATAGGCGCCCATAATGCGACTGCCGGGCGTGCCAAGGGTTTGAGTGGTAAAGGTTTTCTACAGCAGTTACGGCAAGGCTACGAAGCGTTCCGCCAGGACGGTAAACTGCCTGCGACTTATGAGGTAGTGTTTGTGCATGCCTGGACTGGTAGCCAGCCTTATACGGAGCCGGGCAGCAGTCCGGTGCAGTTTATGCCGCGCAAAGGTCAGCAGGGATAAGCCATGCAGGCACTGCCACGCCATTTTTTCGTGACCGGTACCGATACCGGGGTTGGCAAAACCACGGTGACGGTACGCCTGATGCAGCAACTGGTGGCGCAGGGGTTGACTGTGATCGGTATGAAGCCGGTGGCATCGGGCTACGAGTGGCTGGACGGGCGCTGGCAGAATGACGATGTACGGCAGTTAACCGCGGCTTCCAATGTGTCCGCACCACCTGAACTGGTGAATCCCTATTGTTTTGAACCGGCGATTGCACCCCATATTGCGGCAGATCAGGTCGGCGTGGAGATTGACCTGGAAGTTATCCGGGCCGCCTACACCCAACTGTCAGCCATGGCCGATGTCGTGATTGTCGAAGGCGCCGGTGGTTTGCTGGTGCCGCTGAATAAGCAGCAGCAAACCATCGCCGATTTGATACAGATGCTGAATCTCTCGGCGCTGATAGTCGTCGGCATGCGTCTGGGGTGTATTAATCACGCGTTGCTGACTGCCGAAGTGCTTAGGCAACGAAACATCCATTGTTGCGGTTGGGTGGCGAACAGTGTGGATCCGCAGATGTCATACCCGCAGGAAAATCTGCAAACCCTGATTACAGGATTACAGCAACCCCCTTTACTGGAACTGCCTTTTCAGGAACCATTAACCTAGATGACATCAGCTACACCTCCCCGCATGGCCTTGCACGCAACCGTGCCTCCCGCCACCAAAGTGTTGATTGCATTGAATGTGCTGGTGTTCGCGCTCATGTGGTGGGAAGGGGCTGGTTTCTGGCATACATCGAATGTCGTACAACTGGCCTGGGGCGCAAATTTTGCCCCCGCGACTGCAGATGGCGAGTGGTGGCGACTGGGTTCCGCCATGTTCCTGCATTTTGGCGCCCTGCACCTGGGTATGAATATGCTGGCCTTGTGGGATGGCGGGAAGCTGGTGGAGCGCATGCTGGGCAGCTGGCGTTTTCTTGTGATTTACCTGGTCAGCGGCGTGTGCGGCAATCTGCTGTCACTGGTAATACAAGGTAACCAGGCCGTGTCAGGCGGCGCTTCCGGAGCTATTTTCGGTATTTATGGCGCATTACTGGTAACGGTTTGGTTTGACCGGCATCGCATGCATACGCAGGCGTTCCGCTGGTTATTCTGGGGCGCGCTACTGTTTTCTGCGCTGACCATATTCATGGGCTATGTGGTGCCGGGCATTGATAATGCGGCGCATATCGGCGGATTTGTCACCGGTATCCTGATGGCGTTGATATTGTTGCCTGCTGAAATTGCACCTGCAACGCTCAGGCGCATGCAAGTATTGGCGGGTGCTGTCTGGCTGTTTGCCATTGTTTGCCTGCTGACGCATCTGCCGGTGCCGAAATATCGCTGGCATGACGAACTGGCTATCCGGCAGCAACTGGAGCAGCTCAACCTGGTCGATCAGCAAGCCCAGCATCACTGGCAGCAGATTGTGCTGGAAGGCAGGGCAGGAAGTGCCAGTTTTGATGAGTTGGCTGCGCAAATGGATGCACAGGTGGTAGCGCCTTATGCGCAAACTTTTGAGGCCCTGTCTGCCTTGCCGGATGACCCTCAGCTTCCTTCTGCAGGCTTGCTGGGGCAGGCCAGGGTGTATGCCTTGAAGCGCAGCGAGGCGGGCAAGGCGGCGGCAGAAAAGTTGCGGAATATGCCATTTATGCCACATCAGTCCCCGGAGTAAATACAGGCCCGGTCATCACGACTCGCCGGAATTTCGGGTGTTCAGACTCCTCGGGTCTTGTTGCTGGCCAGACGAATCAGTATATCGGCCTCGGCGCTACCATCGTTTTCCTGCATCAGCTGTTGCGCTTTCTGCCATCCGTTTTGCCCCCACTCTGCATTTACAGCGGCGTCATTCAGGCGCATCGTTCTGAACTGGGCATTAAATTCTGCCTGATCATACGGGGAGTGACAGACGATGCCAGCCCGGGCTTCTTCTACATAATGAGCATAGCCACAAGTGTCAGTCACCAGCATGGGCGTACCACAAGCCATGCCTTCCAGAATAACCAGTCCGGTGTTTTCACGTCGTGCCGGATGTATGCAGATATCTGCACCTTGCATTAACTGTGGAATGTCTGCGCGACCTTTGGAAATGACGACATGATCTGTCACGCCCAGTTTGGCTGCCAGTTTTTCAAAGTCCCGCGGATTATCCTGACCCACGGCAATCAGACGGGTAGTCGCCAGCACATTCGCCGGCAGGGCTGCCAGCGCAATAATTGCACGATCCAGTCCTTTCATGTGGAACCCCGAGCCGGTGAGCATATACACAAAGTCATCCTTGCCAAACTGGAAAGTTTGTCGCAAATGCGCACGCATTTCGCTGCGATCCTGAGGCTGGAAGCGTTCGGCAGACAGGAAAGGAGGAATGTAATGAAACCGCGCATCCTGCGTGTCATACCAGTGCTGGAACACGGGTTTTTCCGTAAGGGCCACCATCAGGATTTCAGTGCCGGATTCGGCTGAGAAAATAGCTTTTTCACAAGCGGCGAACCACTTGAAGCGAGGCAGCAAACGGTACCAGAAACTGCGCTGCTTATGTGCGCGTTCGATAAAGCATGGATCCGCTGCGAAGTGGGCATCCAGACCTGCCATGCGGTTATAGCCGACGATGTAGTCAAACGGCTGCTGGCGGATGTGCGCAAAGGCGGCATCAATAAACTTCTGATAGCGCTGGTAGTTTAGCCAGCCGCGCTGCGGCATCAGATGCACCTGGATGCCCGGCGGCTTGTCTCCCTGCCAGGACATGGCAAACACCTCAACCTGGTGACCGTGTCTGACCAGTTGCTGGGCAGTGCGCAGCATGTCGCGCTGCATGCCGCCGAATGGAAAGTACTTGAATATCAAAAAGGCAAACTTCATGCGATGGCATTGTATGCGAAAATAGCGCCCATGAAACGCATCCTGATAGTCAAAACTACCTCCATGGGCGACGTGATTCATGCCCTGCCTGTTATCGAGGACATATTGCAGCATTTTCCCGATGCACAGATAGACTGGCTGGTCGAGGAGAGTTTTGCCGATATTCCACGTTTGCATCCGCGAGTACAACAAGTGTTTACCGTCGCGGTGCGCCGCTGGCGCAAACAGTGGTGGCGTTGCCAGACCTGGCGCGCAATCGCTGCCGTGAAGCGGGCGGTGGCTGCACAGGCTTATGATGCGGTACTGGATTTGCAGGGACTGGTTAAAAGTGCAGTGATGGCCACCTGGGCGCGTGGGCCGCGCTATGGTTATGACAAGCGCTCCATTCGTGAGCCGCTGGCCAGTCGTTTTTACCAGCATCAGTATGCGATTACTTACCGCCAGCATGCGGTGATTCGTATGCGCACGCTGGCTGCACTTGGCCTGGGATATAAAGTGCCGCAGGATCTGCCGGATTATGGCCTGCAGGGCGGCCGGCTGGTGACTACCCTTATGCCGGAAACTGTGCAGTTACCATCCCGCTTCTGGATGGCACTGCATGCCACCAGTCGTGACAGCAAGTTATGGCCGGAAGAACATTGGATTGCGCTTGGGCAGCGCTATGCAGCGCAGGGACTTGCGATGTGTTTGCCATGGGCATCACCTGCAGAACAGGCACGTGCCGGGCGGATAGCTGCGCAAGTGCCAACAGCCACAGTGTTGCCAAAACTCACTTTGCAGCAGCTGGCCAAAGTCATTCCGCAGGCCGCATTTGCTGTCGGCGTCGATACTGGATTGTCACATCTGGCTGCGGCACTGGATATTCCGGTGGTGGCGTTATATACCGATACTGACCCCGGTTTGACCGGTGTGGCTGGCGGACGTCTTGCTGCGGCCATTAATGTGGGCGGTAAACAGCAGGTACCGGATGTTCCTGCGGTGGTGGAGGCAGTCGGTCAGGCCACTTTATACGCTATCCCATAATTTGTAACTTTTAATTTGCTGCTGCAACAAATCGCTGCTTTGCCCTTGAAATCAGTAGGGGCATCCCCATGTTGGACTAATCGTGAAACGAAAAAGTGTTGAATTCATAGGGGAATAGCATGCAAGAACCACAAACATCCGTAGATGAAATGCCTAACGAGCCAGTGGTTGGCGAGGGAACTCCAGAACAGGCGACAGAAGCTCATGAAGCGCGTATTGCTGAACTGGAAGCTGCGCTGGAAGAAGCCAGGGCGCAAGTGCTGTATGTGAAGGCAGAAGGTGAAAATATCCGTCGTCGCGCTGCTGAAGATATTGATAAGGCGCGCAAGTTCGCGCTGGAAAAATTCACAGGTGAATTGCTGGCCGTGAAAGACAGCCTGGATGCGGCACTGGCTGTGGAAAGTGCCGATGTGGCCAGTTATAAAAGCGGTGTGGAATTAACATCCAAACAGTTATTAAGCGTATTCGAAAAATTCAATATTGCTGAAATCAATCCGGTGGGTGAGAAGTTCGACCCGAACAAGCATCAGGCCATCAGCATGGTGCCTGCCGAAGGCGAGCCGAATACAGTGCTGAGTGTGCTGCAAAAAGGCTTCAGCCTGAATGATCGTATACTGCGTCCGGCACTGGTGACTGTCATACAGGCGAAATAACGCTGGACAACCACATTTGTAATAGGGACTTGAAATCTGTTCAGGGATCCCAATTATTAGAACATCGGTATTGAAATTAACGAATTTAAGGATTGAATAATATGGCAAAAATTATTGGTATTGACCTGGGTACGACCAACTCCTGCGTCGCTGTGATGGAAGGTGGCAAACCGCGCGTGATTGAAAACGCCGAAGGTGCACGCACCACGCCTTCCATCATTGCTTATCAGGAAGATGGTGAGATTCTGGTAGGTGCGCCAGCCAAGCGTCAGGCTGTGACCAACCCGAAAAACACTTTGTTTGCGGTGAAACGTCTGATTGGCCGTCGTTTTGACGAAAAAGAAGTACAAAAAGACATCGATCTGATGCCTTACACCATTACCAAGGCTGATAACGGCGATGCATGGGTGGAAGTGCGCGACAAGAAACAGGCGCCACCACAAATCTCTGCCGAAGTATTGCGCAAGATGAAAAAAACCGCCGAGGACTACCTGGGCGAAGAAGTGACTGAAGCGGTGATTACCGTGCCAGCCTACTTTAACGACAGCCAGCGTCAGGCGACTAAAGATGCAGGCCGTATCGCTGGTCTGGAAGTAAAACGTATCATCAACGAACCAACCGCTGCGGCTCTGGCATTCGGTCTGGACAAACAGGAAGGCGACCGCAAGATTGCGGTGTATGACCTGGGTGGTGGTACGTTCGATATCTCCATTATCGAAATTACTGAAATCGACGGCGAACACCAGTTTGAAGTATTGTCTACCAACGGTGACACCTTCCTGGGTGGTGAAGACTTCGATAACCGCATCATTGATTTCCTGGCTGATGAGTTCAAGAAAGAAAATGGTCTGGACCTGCGTAACGACTTGCTGGCAAAACAACGCCTGAAAGAAGCGGCCGAGAAAGCCAAGATCGAGTTGTCCGGTGCCCAGCAGACTGAAGTAAACCTGCCGTACATCACGGCAGATGCGACTGGTCCTAAGCACCTGGTGGTAAAAATCACCCGTGCCAAACTGGAATCACTGGTGGAAGACCTGATTGAGCGCACCATCAGTCCATGTAAAACAGCATTGAAAGATGCCGGTGTGTCTCCTTCTGACATCGCTGACGTGATTCTGGTCGGTGGTCAAAGCCGTATGCCAAAAGTGCAAGAGAAAGTGAAAGAGATTTTTGGCAAAGAGCCACGTAAAGATGTGAACCCGGATGAGGCTGTTGCGGTCGGTGCGGCAATTCAGGGCGGCGTATTGCAGGGCGACGTGAAAGACGTGTTGTTGCTGGATGTCACACCATTGTCTCTGGGTATCGAAACGCTGGGCAGTGTGATGACCAAGCTGATCAAGAAAAACACCACGATTCCTACCAAGGCATCACAAGTGTTCTCAACAGCGGAAGACAACCAGAATGCCGTGACCATTCACGTGCTGCAAGGTGAGCGTGAAATGGCTGCCGGCAACAAGAGCCTGGGTCAGTTCAACCTGAGCGATATTCCACCGGCACCACGTGGCATGCCGCAAATTGAAGTGACTTTTGACATCGATGCCAACGGTATTCTGCATGTGTCTGCCAAAGACAAGGCGACTGGCAAAGAGAACAAAATCACCATCAAGGCTAACTCCGGTTTGTCTGAAGAGGAAATTCAGCGCATGGAAGAAGACGCCGCTAAATATGCTGACGAAGACAAAAAGCTGCGTGAGCTGGTGGATGCACGTAACCAGGCAGACAGCGTATTGCACAGCGTGAAAAAATCGCTGGCTGAGCACGGTGACAAGGTCGACGCGGATGAAAAAGCCAAGATCGAAGATGCCATTAAAGAGCTGGAAGCGATTGCCAAAGATGGTGATGATAAAGACGCTATTGAAGCCAAAACCAATGCCTTGATGGAAGCTTCACAAAAGCTGGGTGAAAAAGTCTATGCCGAGCAACAGGCGCAGGCCAACACCGAAGGTGCTCAAGCTGAAGGTGAAAAAACGGTTGAAGGCGATGTGGTCGATGCCGAGTTTGAAGAAGTGAAGAAAGACTAAGCTGTAAAACGGCGGGCAGAAGATGCCCGCTCTTTTTTCAATCCTGCCGGCAAACACACTACGCTGATCGCGGGTGTGTTTGTCTTTATGGCACAGGCGCATTAAACGGAATAACTATGGCAGCTGCAAAAAAAGATTACTATGAAGTATTGGGAGTGAATCGCGACGCCAGTGATGAGGAAATTAAAAAGTCCTTTAAAAAACTGGCGATGAAATATCATCCTGACCGCAACCCGGATAACCCCAAGGCAGAAGAAAGTTTCAAGGAAGCCAAAGAGGCGTACGAAATTCTAAGTGATGAGCAGAAGCGTGCCGCTTACGACCAGTATGGTCACGCGGGCGTTGACCCAAGCATGGGTGGCGGTGCCGGCTTCGGCGGCTTTAACTCGGGTAATTTCAGTGACGCGTTCGGCGATATTTTTGGTGATATTTTTGGCGGTGGTGGCCGCAACCAGCGTTCGAATGTCTATCGCGGCGCTGACCTGCGCTATAACCTCGAAATCTCGCTGGAAGATGCTGCCAAGGGTACTGAAACCAAAATCCGCATTCCGGTGCAATCCACCTGCGAAACCTGTCACGGATCAGGCGCCCGTCCAGGGACATCTCCTGTTACCTGTACCACTTGTAACGGTCATGGCCAGGTGCGTATGCAACAGGGCTTCTTTTCGGTACAGCAAACCTGTCCGAAATGTCACGGTACTGGCAAGATGGTGAAAGAACCTTGCCCGACCTGTCATGGTGGTGGCCGCGTCAAGCAGAACAAAACGCTGAATGTCAAAATCCCGGCAGGTGTGGATGAAGGTGACCGTATCCGCCTGAGTGGCGAAGGCGAGGCTGGTGTCAATGGCGGACCCACAGGTGATTTGTATGTGGTTGTGCATCTGAAAGACCATGCAATTTTCCAGCGTGAAGGCGGCAATTTGCATTGTGAAATGCCGATCAGTTTCAGTACCGCGGCATTAGGTGGTGAAATTGAAGTCCCTACACTGGATGGCGCGGCCAAAATGAAAATTCCGGCTGAAACGCAAACAGGCAGCGTGTTCCGTCTGCGCGGCAAAGGCATCAAACCATTACGTTCCAGTGAGCATGGCGATCTGATGGTACATGTGGTGGTGGAAACGCCAGTGCGACTGACGGAAAAACAGAAGGAACTGTTACGCGAGTTTGAAAGCAGTACGCAAGCGGATGCCGGTAAACACAGTCCGAAAAACAAAAGCTGGGTAGATAAAGCGCGCGACTTTTTCAGTTAGCTCCGCTTTTTGTGATCTATCCTCAACGGGTATGCTGGCAGAAGTGATTCTGCTAACATACCCGCTTTCCTCGCCGTTTTCCTGAAACGGCCAGCGCTTTTGTACTGGTTACAATTTAATAACAATTAAATTTTGACTTTTACAATTCAGTTACAGCTCCGTCAAATTGCTGCAATAACTCCTCCCTATACTGGCAACATCTTTGAACGAAACACACAATGTTTTGTTTGATGGCTAGGTTGATTTTTCAACGACTAGCATTGATTTCCTCCTGATCCAAACCCCCTTTTAACCCGCCTAAGCGGGTTTCTTTTTGTCTGCTGATTGCTCACGCCCCGCTTCCGGGGTAGTTTCCGGGAATAACATCGTTTATGATGACCATTCATTTGGCATAATCCGCTGAACCCTGAACGTATTGTGATCCTGTTATTGACCCATTGATTGACTCATGTTGAAAATAGCTGTTTTTAATCAGAAAGCAGGCGTAGGTGCGACCACGACCGCGCTGAACCTGGCAGCCGCCTGGCAGCGCAAGCGCCAGCCCGTGGCGTTGATGGATATGGATCCGCAGGCCCAGTTGACTGAAGTTTACAAGCATGTCGGTCTGGATATGCAGAAGCATCTGTTCAGATTTTACCAGTCGGAAACGCCTCTGGTTGATCTGGTACAACCTTTGCGTAACGGATTACAGTTAATCCCTGCCACTAAAGAATTAATGAAGGTGGATAGCGAGTTTGGTCGCGGACCGGCGACTTTGAAGCGGCTAGGAGAAGGATTGGCACAATGGAGTCTGATGCAGCCAGGCAATACGGTATTCATGGATTGCATTCCCTCTACAGGAGTGATTTCACTGAGTGCCGTATTTGCCAGTGACCTGGTGCTGGTGCCGGTATCGGCAGATTATCTATCCATTCATTCGGCTGCCAAAGTGGGCAAAGCGCTGAATGCGCTTGAGCCGGTACTGAAACGCAAGATTGCCCGGCGTTACTTGCTGACACGCACTGACAAGCGCAAGGAAATGACGACCGAAGTAGAGCAGGAAATGCGCCGTCTCTTTACTAATGAAGTGCTGCTGACCAGAATATCGGAACAGTCCGCCTTTACCGAAAGTGCGCGACTTGGCCAGCATATATTTGAATATGATGCCGCCAGTCAGGGCGCACGTGACTACATGACCTTGTACTTTGAGTTGCTGGATGTAATCAAGCAGTTACCGGCAACCGTCTAAGCAAGGATTTATCGGTTAATGGCGGCTACCCAGCCACTGCCGACGCCAGAACATCAACAGCATGATCAGGGCAATGCCCAGCATGATCAGCACAGCCCACCAGAAGCCATAGGGATCATGCGTCCATGGCATTTCGCTGAAATTCATGCCGAATATCCCGGCAATCAGCGTGGCTGGCATAAACAGCATGGCCACCACCGTTAATGCACGCACTTCCAGGTTCACGCGCTGGCTCAGGCTGGTCATGTAGACATCCAGCAATCCGCTCAGCATGTCGCGAATGGCTTCCAGTGATTCAGTAAAATGCACGGTATGGTCGTAGAGGTCACGTAAATAGGGCAGGGTTTGCGGACTGAAAAAACCATGTTCGTTGCGAATCAGGCTGTTCAGCACTTCGCGCAAGGGCCACACGGCTCGGCGTAACTGAATGCTCACATGCTTGAGACGGTGAATATTCTGCAAATCTTCCGGACTTGGCTTATCCAGTAGATGCGTTTCCAGCGCTTCGGCATCGTCATTAATCGCTTCCAGTACCTGGAAATAACGTTCCATCAGACTGTCCAGCAAAGCGTAACACAGGTAATCGGCACCACTGTGGCGTATGAGCGCCTGACCCTGGCGCAGCCGCTCGCGTACTGGCTCGAAACTGCCAGATGGCCGTTCCTGAAATGTGAGCAACCACTCTCGTCCCAATGCCATGCTGATCTGCTCGGAGCTGACGGTCATGCTATCAGCATCATAGTAAAACAACCGGGTTTCCAGAAACAGGTAGTCGGCATAGCTATCCAGCTTGGGGCGTTGTTCGGTGTTTAAAATATCGTCCAGCACCAGCGGGTGCAGTTTGAAGCGTTTGGCGACGGCCTGTAATAACGGGATGTCCAGTACACCATGCACATTAATCCAGGCAGTCTGTCCAGAAGGTGCCTGCCAATGGGTAATATCCTGCAGGGTCAGTTGTCCGGATTCAAGCTTGTCTGCGGTATAACAGATTTTATGGATGCAGGCAGGCTCTGCCTCAATCGGTAATTCAGTCTCGCTTGTCAGTGCCGTGCTGGCGTTTGTCAGCAGGTGACGTTTGCGGTGGATATGTTTGCGTTTGGCCATAATCGTCCATAAATACAGCGGGTTCAGTTCTAGGGTAATCAAGCTGTGCGTGGAAAGCAAGCTGCGGGCAGGCGGCAAGCCAGTCTATGATAAAATAAGCCAAACTGTTTATTGAAAGCAATCGCATGTCTGGCAATACTCTGGGTACCCTGTTTACCTTGACTTCATTTGGCGAATCCCATGGTCCTGCCATCGGTGGCATCGTTGATGGTTGTCCGCCCGGATTGACATTGTCAGCCGAAGATTTGCAGATTGACCTGGACAGGCGCAAACCCGGCACTTCCCGGCATGTGACCCAGCGCAATGAAGCCGACCAGGTGGAAATCCTGTCCGGTGTGTTTGAAGGTAAGACTACGGGCGCCCCGATTGGTTTGCTGATCCGCAACACTGACCAGCGTTCGCAGGATTACAGCAAAATCATGAACACCTTCCGGCCCGGGCATGCGGATTACACTTATACGCAGAAATACGGTATCCGTGATTATCGCGGGGGTGGCCGTTCCAGCGCGCGTGAAACCGCCGTGCGTGTGGCTGCCGGTGCCATTGCCAAGAAGTGGCTCAAGGAAAAGTATGGCATTCAGATTCGCGGCTATCTGAGTCAGATTGGTGAAATCAGAATTCCATTCGTCAGCTGGGATGCACTGTCACAGGAAGGTAATGCGTTCTTTTCACCCAATACCGACATCTTGCCACAGCTGGAAGCCTATATGGACCAGATCCGCAGTGAGCGCGATTCAGTTGGCGCGCGTATTACCGTGGTTGCCGAACATGTGCCAGTAGGTTTGGGTGAGCCGATTTTTGACCGCCTGGATGCCGATATTGCGCATGCCATGATGGGCATCAATGCTGTGAAAGGCGTGGAAATCGGCGCAGGTTTTGACTCGATTGCCCAGCGCGGCAGTGAGCATTGTGATGAACTGACGCCGGAAGGTTTTGCCACTAATCATGCCGGCGGTATTCTGGGCGGTATTTCCAGCGGCCAGGAGATTGTGGTGAATGTTGCATTCAAACCGACTTCCAGTATCCCACAGGAACGCCGCTCGATTAACCAGACAGGTGAACCGGTCATGATGCAGACCACAGGTCGGCATGACCCTTGTGTTGGCATACGCGCAACACCGATTGCCGAAGCCATGCTGGCGCTGGTGCTGATGGATCATGCCTTGCGTCACCGTGCACAGAATGCCGATGTGCATAGCAACGTACCGCGTATTTAATCATCATGGCTCGTAAAAATACGGGCCATTTCTTTTTCGAGTGTAGTGATTGTTCATCATTTCAGGTTGAATTTTTATGAGTCGTGCCCTGCATTTCAACCTGTCCCGTTTTTATTTCATCTATTATTTTTTTGTTGGTGCGTTTGTCCCTTACTGGGGCTTGTACCTGAGCGCTGAATCCTTCTCTCCGGCGGACATTGGCATCCTGATGTCGTTATTTCAGCTCAGCCGGATTATTGCACCTAACCTGTGGGGCTGGCTGGCAGACCATACCAAGCAGCGCGTACGCTGGATACGCACGACGGCGTTGCTGGGCCTGCTGGGATTTGTCGCCATTTTCTGGGCGCATGATTTTGTCAGCATGTTTATTGTCATGGCTGCATTAAGCCTGTTCACCAGTTCTACCTTGCCATTGTCTGAGTCGCTGGTGCTGGCACACCTGGCCACCACTAATGGCCATTACAGCAAAGTCCGTCTGTGGGGCTCCTGGGGCTTTATCGTGGCGTCGGTGCTGCTGGGCTATCTGACGGACTGGTTTGGCATCCGCAGCCTGCTGTGGTTTATTCTGGTGGTGCAATGCAGCTTGCTCTGGCTGACTTGGAAACTGCCGGAAGCACAGGTGCCAGCGCATGCACATGACCATTTTTCGGTCTGGCAGATACTGAAGCAGCCTGCTGTCCTGTCGCTGCTGTTTGGCTGCGCCATGATGGTGACTGCACATGGCCTGATGTATAACTTTTACTCCATCTACCTGGCGGAACATGGTTACAGCAAAGACATGATAGGCTGGTTGTGGGGGCTGGGTGTGCTGTGTGAAATCGGCATTTTTATGAAGATGCCATGGATCATGCGGCGTTTCAAACTTAAAACCATTCTGCTCATCAGTTTGCTGATCGGTGTATTACGTTTCTCCCTGATGGGTCTGGTGCCTGAACAGTTAGGTTTATTGTTGCTGGCGCAGGCCATGCATGCGTTTACCTTCGGCAGTTTTCATGCGGCGGCCGTTGAAGTCGTCAGCCAGTATTTCAAGGGACGTCACCAGGCCAAGGGGCAGGCGATTTATAACAGCGTAGCCTACGGGATAGGTGGGGCATTGGGCGGATTGCTTGGCGGGTTTGCCTTGCAATCCCTGGGCGGACAGCTGACGTTTACGCTGGCAGCATTGTTTCCACTGGCCGGTGCGGTGATAGTGGCGTTTGGCCTGCGACTGGCACAGCCATATGCCCGCAATGGCATGTTTAGTTAGCCGGGTATAAATGTAAAAAAGCCCGCGCTGCGGGCTTTGTCGTTGGATACGGGATTTAGCTGCTGCGTTTATCCCGCTCGATTAAGGCGTATGCACTGTGATTGTGAATGCTCTCAAAGTTTTAGTTTCGGCCGCTTCGCTAACATCGAAATCGATGTTAGCCTACACTGAAATTTCGAGTCTGGTGCTATGCATTCTCTCTTTTATCCTTTTCAATCAACGCATAAGCTGAGTGATTGTGGATAGACTCGAAATTTTCTGATTCGACTACGTATTTGACGATACGCTTCTCGTTGTTCAACTGCGCCGCCACGTCACGCACCATGTCTTCCACAAATTTCGGGTTGTCGTAGGCGCGTTCGGTGACGAATTTTTCGTCAGGACGTTTGAGCAAGCCATACAGCTGGCAGGAGGCCTGATCTTCAATCAGGGTAATCAGGTCTTCCAGCCACATGAATTCATTCAGCAGCGCAGTGACTGTGACATGCGAACGCTGGTTATGTGCGCCGTAGTCAGAAATCTTCTTGCTGCATGGACACAGGCTGGTGACTGGGACCATGACTTTTACTGTAATTTCAAACTGGCCGTTCTTGATCTCACCAATAAAAGTGACTTCGTAATCCAGCAGGCTTTTCACGCCGGAAACGGGGGCCGCTTTGTTGATAAAGTAGGGGAAATGCATTTCGATATAGCCGGATTCTGCTTCCAGGCGCTCTACCATCTGGCGCAGAATGGTTTCGAAAGAGTCTATCGAAATCGCGTGTTCATTCATGTTGAGGATTTCAACAAAGCGCGACATGTGCGTGCCCTTGAAGTTGTGCGGCAAATGCACAAACATGTCGAACACGGCGACGGTATGCTGCTCGCCACCGGTTTTGTCTTTTACAATGACCGGGTGACGGATAGACTTGATGCCGACTTTATTAATATCCAGTTGGCGCACGTCAGGCGTGTTCTGTACATCTTCAATCACTGCAGGAATAACGGGTTGATTCATCAGAGTTCCATGGCGGGATTGCCCGCCCGTTGATTAATAGTTGAGTTTACTACTCGGAAATTAATTTCTCAATAGCAGCACCAATACCGGTTTTGTCCAAACCACATGCAGCCAGCATGGATTCATGACTGCCGTGTTCAATAAAATGATCCGGCAAACCGAGGCACAACACAGATTTCACCACATGCTGCGCTTGCAGGCATTCCATCACGGCGGCACCTGCGCCACCCATGATGGCATTTTCTTCTACAGTCACTATATGGTCATGGCTACGGGCAATTTCAAGTACCATGGCTTCATCCAGCGGTTTGATAAAACGCATATTGACCACGGTGGCATCTAGGGAGGCAGCAGCCTCCAGCGCGGGCTGCAACATGCTGCCGAAGGCCAGAATGGCAACTTTTCTGCCCTGGTGCACCAGTTGTGCCTTGCCGATTTCAATCGGTTCCAGCGCTGCAGAAACGGGCGCACCTATGCCGCTGCCGCGAGGGTAACGCACGGCAGCCGTACCGGTGTGCAGATAGCCGGTGGTCAGCATCTGGCGACATTCGTTTTCATCACTGGGGGCCATGATGACGATATTGGGGATGCAGCGCAAAAAGCTCAGGTCAAAACTGCCAGCGTGGGTAGGGCCATCTGCACCGACCAGTCCGGCGCGGTCAATGGCCAGCAACACATCGAGGTCTTGCAGCGCGATGTCATGGATCAGCTGGTCATAAGCGCGTTGCAGGAAGGTGGAGTAAATGGCCACTACCGGTTTCAGGCCGTCACAGGCCATGCCTGCGGCAAATGTCAGTGCATGCTGTTCGGCAATGCCGACATCAAAATAACGTTGTGGATAGGTTTCGGCAAAACGGTTCAGGCCGGAGCCATCGCACATGGCAGGTGTGATGCCTGTCAGCCGCTTATCTGCGGCGGCCATATCCACCAGCCAGTCGCCGAAGATCTGGGTATAGCTTGGGCGTTGTTCGCCTTGCGCCAGGCTGTGTCCGTTTTGCGGATCAAATTTGCTGACGCCATGATATTTGTTCGGATTATCTTCGGCCGGACTGTAGCCTTTGCCTTTTTGTGTCACCACATGCAGGAACTGTGGTCCCTGCAACTGGCGGATATTGCTCAAGGTATCGACCAGCGTATCAATGTCATGGCCGTCAATCGGACCGATATAGTTAAAACCGAATTCTTCAAACAGGGTGCCGGGCGTCATCATGCCTTTGGCATGTTCTTCGGCACGTCGGGCAAATTCCTTGACCGGTGGAATGATATCCAGCACTTTTTTACCGCTGCGGCGCACGCTGTCATACAGTTTGCCGGACATTAAACGGGCCAGGTAATTGTTGAGCGCACCGACATTGTTGGAAATGCTCATGTCGTTGTCGTTGAGGATAACCAGCAGATTGGTATCCATATCCCCGGCATTGTTCAGTGCTTCAAACGCCATGCCTGCTGTCATTGCGCCATCACCGATAATGGCCACGCTGCGACGATCCAGCCCTTGCGCTTTGGCGGCGACAGCCATGCCTAATGCAGCAGAAATCGACGTGCTGGAATGGCCTGTGCCAAAAGTGTCGTATTCACTTTCGTCACGTTTTGGAAAGCCGGCAATGCCGCCTGCTTTACGCAAGTTGGCCATATCGTCGCGGCGACCGGTCAGGATTTTGTGCGGATAAGTCTGGTGTCCGACATCCCACACCAGTCTGTCATCCGGCGTGTTGTAAACATAATGCAGCGCAATGGTCAGCTCGATCACGCCCAGGTTGGAGGCCAGGTGGCCGCCGGTTTGCGAGACGCTGTGAATCAGGAAAGCGCGTAATTCCGTTGCCAGTGCCTTAAGCTGCGAGCGATCCAGCTTGCGCAGGTCTGTGGGCGATTGAATGCGAGACAGCAGTGAAGTCATGATCAGAACTGGCGCTCACAAATAAACCGGGCAATACCGCGCAGGGCGTCAGCCTCGGTGCCGAAACCATCCAGCAATTGCAATGACTCGCGGTACAGGGATTGCACCAGTGTTTTTGCTTCCTCAATGCCGAGCAGGCTGACATAGGTTGATTTTTCCTGCAAGGCATCCTTGCCAGCGGTTTTGCCCAGTGTTTGCGTATCTGCCGTGGCGTCCAGGATGTCATCCACCACCTGGAATGCCAGTCCCATATTGCGGCTGTATTGATCCAGCAAATTAATCAGTGCGGCATCGGTTTTGTCAGCGGAATAAGCGCCCAGCAAGGTCGCTGCATGAATCAGCGCGCCGGTTTTGTACTGATGCATGGTTTCCAGCGCAGCGCGGGATAGTGTTTTGCCTGTGCTTTGCAGGTCTATGCTCTGGCCGCCACACATGCCGCGTGAACCGGTGGCATGTGCCAGCAGTTGCACCTGCTTTAGCGCTTGTGGGGCCTGTGTTTCTGCCAGACAGCTAAAAGCCAGCGATTGCAGGGCATCGCCGACCAGCAAGGCGGTCGCATCGTCGTATTGTTTGTGACAACTGGGTTTGCCGCGGCGCAGATCATCGTCATCCATGCACGGCATATCATCGTGTGCCAGCGAGAAGGCGTGAATCAATTCCACGGCCGCTGCACCAGCATCGGCACTGTCAACAGAGGTGCCTGCCAGTTCAGCTGCGGCATAGCACAGCAAGGCACGCACGCGTTTACCGCCGCCCAATACCGAGTAACGCATGGCAGAGTGCAGTCTTTCCGGCAAAACTTCTTCGCCGGGCAATACGCGCGCCAATACCTTTTCAGTACGCGCCTGATGCGTGCTGGCCCAGTGTTCAAATGCGAATGCGGAATGCGTCATGAGTAAAAGTAAAAGCGGCCCGGCAAAAGGTTACTCTGGTTCAAACGGGCTCAATTGCTGTTGCTGGTTGAGGATCATGACGGTTTGCTCGGCCTGCTGCAGTGAAGCCTGGCAGGCTTGCAGCAACTGCGTGCCTTCAGCATAAGCTGTGAGCGCTGCCTCTAAAGGCAGTTCGCCGGATTCCATATTGCGGACGATGGTCTCCAGTGCCGCGATACGCTGGGCAAAAGTCTGGGAGTCACTGCTGGCCGGGGAGGCGTTTTTGGAATCGCTCATGAGAATTAACCTGTTAAAACGCCTGACATTTTAACAAAACTCCCTTTGCTTGCGGGATTATTCTCAATGCGATCAATACGTTCAGGCCGGTAACGCCGTCAGCAGGAAGTCGCGGATATCGCTGATTTCCTCGTCGCATACGCTGTGCGGCATATCGTATTCGTGCCAGCTCAGCGGATAGCCCGCTGCTTGCAGCGTATCGCGTGACGATTGCGCAGTGGAAAGTGCAATCACCTGGTCAAATCGGCCATGCGCCATCCAGATTGGTATATGTTGGTTGGCGGCCTGTCGCTCGCTTTGCAACTGGTTTTTCAGCGGCAAATAAGTCGATAGTGCCAGCACGCCCGCCAGCGGTTTTTCAAAGCGGGTGGCGGTATGCAAGGCCATCGCGCCGCCTTGCGAGAACCCAGCCAGTAAAATGCGCTGTGAGGGAATGCCGCGCGCAATTTCGCTTTCTATCATGGCATTCAGCGTGGATTGCATGCTGCGGATACCGGTTTCGTCCTGCGGACTGTCGGGTTGTAGCCCGAAAATGTCATACCATGCGCGCATTTCGTAACCATTGTTTAAAGTTACCGGCTGGTAGGGTGCATGCGGGAGGATAAATTTGATATGCGGCAAATCCAGCATATGCACGACGGGTGCGAAATCATGACCATCGGCTCCCAGACCATGCAGCCAGAAAATAGTGGCGGTTTCGTTGCCTTGCTGGTTAATTATGAGATTTTCTAACATGCTGTTTAGATTCATTAACGCTAAACGGGCAGTATAGCAGCCGTGCGGGTGTTTATCGGCTATCGATGAGAAGTGAATGATTGCAGCGCTGGCGTTAGGACGTCGGTATGGCTTTGCTACAGTTCGTTTCTGTGACTAGATCACAGATAGTGGTTTTTTCGGGTGTTTTTGCTGAAGGTGGGTGCCGCTATTAATTTTTTGGCAGACAGAAGAGAGCAGGGTTGAGGATTGCGTTGATGGGTTTGTTGAGTTGAATGACAGTACGCATTCTTCAGGCATATGCGGAGGCTTCAGTCAACGACTGCGAGCATTAGCTCAATTTAGAGTAAAGCTGTTTGCTTACGCATTGGTGACCTATTCCGCATTAATTGATCTGCAGAATGTGAGTAAGTTGAATTTTCTGTTTTTGTACTATATAAACTAAAGCCCTGCTTTCACAGGGCTTTAGTGCTTGTTAGGCTTTATGGAGTTGTTGGGGGTGTTGTAGTAGTGGATTTAGTACAGGTGCCGCCAGTGGCCAGGTTGCATGAAATTGATGCTGTTCCTGGGGATTTTGGAGTGCCTGTAATGGTACCTAGACTTGTTGCGGACATCGTCGCTGCGCTAGTGATTGTAGTGCAAGCCCCACCTGTAGGAGGAGCAACTGGAGTTCTGCTAAGTTGAATATCTGCGAAAGATTTTTTTGCATACGCACTTGTTTCGGCCATACATGCATTATCTGCCGCATCACGTGTGTAATCCTGATACGCCGGAATCGCAACAGAAGCCAAGATACCGATAATGGCTACCACGATCATCAATTCAATCAGGGTAAAACCTTGTTGTACGTGTTTTTTCATTATATTTCCTTTAGTCAAAGTTTAAAGTGGGTGCAGCTTTTTTGATGCACTGCTTTTTCCAACAGTGTTGCATGACCATTAAGCAATAGCTGTGCCATTTTGGATTTTTGATGGTAACTGATTGAAAATAAAGAATTAAGGTATTTTTATGGCTTAGTTCTCTGGTTTGAGGCCGGATAGATCTCTGCAGGGGTATTGAGAGCGAGATGACGCAAAGTGACAGGCTTTGTCCATGTTCAGCTAGATAGAGTGATGTTTTTGGTCAGTTTGCCGGCATGCGCGATTTTGCATGTTTCCTGAAAAGCAAAAAGGGATTGCGTGTACACAATCCCTTTATTTGTGACAGTGTCGGGCTTTTGGCCTGAACTGTGTTTGCAAAACAAACTTCTTACAACGTAAGACTTACCAGAATTTCCACCAGGGTTTACTGTTGCCTTGAGCGTTTTTTGCAGAACCCTGGTTAATTACTTTCCCGATTCGGCAACCTTTTTCAAGCTGTCCAGACCTTGACCGAAGAAGTCTTCCAGCGCTTTGGTTGCTGCTTCATCATTCTGTTCAGGTTTTGGAATGTTGGAAGAGTCAGCACGAGTGTAGCTGCCTTTGACGGTGACTTCAGTTTCGTTGCCCTTGGCTGTCACGGTAATCATTGGGTAGAAGTTGGAGACTTGCAGTGTGCTTTTTTCCAGTACGTATTCATACTTGATGCGCATACCTTCGTCATCCACTGAGCGCAGTTTTTCATACATGGTGCCGCCATTTTTCAGTTTTACGGTACGGAAAGTGGCGTCGTCACCGTTTTCGTCTTTTTTCTGTTCTGTTTTGGTAGATTCCACACCGGCATGCCAGGCTTGCTCATTACCAAAATCCTTGACCAGTGCCCATACTTTGGCGGCTGGAGCTTTGATGGTCACGCTTTTTTCAAAACGCAATGCGGCGGCACCGTGCGCAGACGCAGTCAGTGGAACCAGTGGCAATAAAGAAACGGCAATTACGCCCAGAATTTTTTTCATTTCATATCTCCTGAAATTTACAGATTAAAGCTAAAAGTAAGGTGTCTTCGAGTTTTAAAATAACCCGTGACTTTACCTAAAAAAACGGCTTTTTGCGACTAATTCATAAGGAATCCTGTGAAAAAACTGAAAAAATGGAGGAAGCACACGCTTATTTTGCTTCCAGAATAAATTGCCCAAACGAGCGGCACAGCTTGGGGCTGTCCAGCGTGTGGGTGACGGTATTGGTGCGCGGGTCTATGATGGAAACCGTATCCGACCCCCAGTTGGCGACAACGATCTGCCGGCTGGCTTTGTCGTATTCAATGCCTTCGGGAGAATCGCCCACTTCTATGGTTTTCACGGTATTGCCACTGGCAAGGTCAATGACTGAAACACTCTCTGCGTGATTGTTGCTGACATAGGCCAGGCGACCGTCAGGAGTGATAGTGACGCCATAAGGATGCTGACCGGTTTTTACCGTGCTGGTCTGGTAAGAGTCCACATTAACCAGGGTCAGCGTATTGCTCACTACATTCACTACAAACAGGGTGCGGCCATCCGGACTTAAAGTCAGTGCAAAAGGATGCAGGCCGACTTTCACTTGTGCAATGGTTTGCAGCGTGCGTGTATCCACCACGGTCACATCATTGCTGTCACGGTTGGCGATAAACAGTTTTTTGTTATCGGCGCTGACCACCATGCCGGAAGGCGTCTGGCCAGCTTTGAATGGCCGCTGTTTTTCCGGCCGGGCAGTGTCAACGGCAATCACTTGTGCGCCGCCCCAGTCTGCCACATACAGTGTTTTTTCGTCACGGCTGAGTGCAATGCCGACAGCCTGGATATGCACCGGGATTTCACCGATGACTTGCTGGGTACGGCTGTTAATGACCGATACCGTCTGACTGTTGGCGTTGCTGATGTAAACGCGCTGCTGCTTCTGCGCAATGGCTACGCCTACCGGCGCTTTGCCAACATTGATGGTATGCGTGATTTTTTGATGACCTATATCCAGCACGGAAACGGTATCGCTACCCTGGTTGGTGATATAGGCGAGATTGCCGGCAGTGGCGGTAAAGCTAAACAATAAAAGGGCGGTGGCAAGACTGGCTATTTTCAAAATATTTTAGGTGTGCTGAATATGGTTATTAAAGTGGCAGAAAATCGGGTACATGGTGATTCAAACGCGATTGTATGGATTAGGTTGACAGTGAAATGTTCCCTGGGCGCATTGCATCATGGATGTAGCCGTCTTGGTTTTAAGAGAAGGGATTGTACCTCGGGTAGCTTGTTTAAAGCTTACAGGATATGGCGCGCCTTGATCACGACCGGAATTGGGAGGAATGTTATCCCGGGCATGCTATCAATAATAGACGTGCGTGCGGTAACTTACCATCAGGTCGAATGGTTATCCTTTCATTAAAGAGCAAAGTATGAAAAAATTGCATTAAATATTTTAGGCAGTTTTGTATGTTAGATCGTGATGGATACCGTCCTAATGTGGGGATTATTTTATGTAATACCCACAATCAGGTGTTCTGGGGCAAGCGTATCAGAGAGCATGCGTGGCAGTTCCCGCAAGGTGGCATCAAGTATGGTGAAACGCCTGAGCAGGCCATGTATCGTGAGCTGATGGAAGAAGTGGGCCTCAAGCCGGAACACGTTAAAATACTGGGCCGTACGCGGGACTGGCTGCGCTACGATGTGCCTACCAGCTGGATCAAGCGTGAATGGCGTGGCAGCTACAGGGGGCAGAAGCAGATCTGGTTTTTGCTGCGGCTGACCGGGCGTGATTCCGATGTTTCGTTGCGTGCCAGCGAGCATCCTGAGTTTGATGCCTGGCGCTGGAGCGAATACTGGGTGCCACTGGAAGATGTGATTGAGTTCAAGCGCGAGGTCTATCAACTGGCGCTGAATGAGCTGGCTACTTTCCTGCGGCATTCCAGCCGACGTTACGGGGGCAAGCCCCGCAAGCCAAACGTCGCTCACTCATCGCCAGCGGACAACGAGTAAATTCATTAAGCTACGTTAAACCATTTCCACCCGGTCGCGCGGCAAAATCCATTCCGGCCGGATGCGGTGGCAGGTATAGCCGTTCGGGTAACGTAGCAAATAATCCTGATGCTCCGCTTCGGCCACCCAGAAATCACTGGCAGGCGTCACTTCGGTCACCACTTTTCCCGGCCAGATGCCTGAGTCATTCATTTCACTGATCAAATGCCCGGCAATTTCCTTCTGGATAGCGTTCAGATAGAAAATTGCCGAACGGTAAGATGGCCCCAGGTCGTTACCCTGGCGATCCGGCGTGGTAGGATCGTGGATCTGGAAGAAAAACACCAGTAACTGCCGCAGACTGATGCGGGTGGGATCAAACACGACTTCAATCGCTTCGGCATGGTTGCCGTGGTCACGATAAGTGGCATTAGGCATATCGCCACCGGTATAACCGACGCGGGTACTGAGTACGCCAGGCAAGTGACGGAACAAGTCCTGCATGCCCCAGAAACAGCCGCCCGCAAGAATAATTTTTTCTGACATATTCAACTTTCTTAATAAATGCCTGCCCAACCCGGAGGAGACTATTGTTACTTTTTCGGGTTGTCACGTATCAAATCAAATACTTGCAATCTGTCCAGTATATGTGGTTTAGGTTAAAATGCTGAGTTTTAGTTCTATTGTATTGTCCGGGAGGAATATGGCAGTCAAGTTAGGGATTAACGGATTTGGGCGGATTGGCCGCATGGTATTGCGTGCTGCTGCCCAGGAAGCTGAGTTCAACGATGTTGAAGTGGTCGCCATCAATAGCTCATACGACATCGAATACATGATGTATATGCTGAAGTATGATTCCGTGCATGGCCGTTTCCGTGGCACCGTGGAAGCTGATAACGGTGACCTGGTGGTGAATGGCAAGCGTATCCGCCTGACTGCTGAACGTGATCCCAACAATATTGACTGGACCAAGGGCGGTGCCGAAGTGATTGTTGAATCCACAGGCGCATTCCTGACCCAGGAAAGTTGTCAGCCGCACCTGAATCGAGGCGCTAAAAAAGTGGTGCAATCTGCGCCTGGCAAAGATGATACGCCTATGTTTGTATATGGCGTAAACCATCACGAGTATGCCGGTCAGGCGATTATTTCTGCCGCTTCCTGTACCACCAATGGCCTGGCGCCTCTGGTTAAGGTATTGCAGGACAATTTTGGTGTGAAACGCGGCCTGATGACGACGATTCATGCAGCGACAGCTTCACAACTGACCGTGGACGGCACCTCCAAAAAAGACTGGCGCGGTGGTCGCAGTGTGTTTGAAAACATTATTCCTTCCAGTACCGGTGCTGCCAAAGCAGTGGGAAAAGTGATTCCTGCTCTGAACAAGAAACTGACCGGTATGTCCATGCGCGTACCTTCTGCCGATGTTTCTGTGGTGGACCTGACAGTTGAATTGAACAGCGAAACTACTTATGAGGCGATTTGTGATGCCATGCAACAGGCATCCACTGGCGCACTGAAAGGCGTGCTGGATTACACCTCTGAAAAAGTGGTTTCCACCGATTTCCGCAGCAGCCCGGCTGCCAGCGTGTTTGATGCCGATGCCGGTATCATGCTGGACCCGACCTTTGTCAAAGTCATCGGCTGGTACGACAACGAATATGGCTATACTTGCAACCTGTTGCGCCTGGTGCAGCATATTGCGTAATGATAACGGGGCAACATGCCCCGTTTTTGCATTCAATCCTGATTTTTGAGCGGTGTTGGCCGCGGAGTACGTGTATGAAATTCATCAAAATGACTGATCTCGATTTGCGTGGCAAGCGTGTTTTTATTCGCGCCGATTTGAATGTGCCGGTCAAAGATGGGGTTGTGACCAGTGATGCCCGTATTGTCGCCAGCATGCCAACCATTGAATTTGCCCTGAAAGCCGGTGCCAAGGTCATGGTGACTTCGCATCTGGGACGCCCTGAAGAGGGCGTGTATTCTGAAGAAAACTCCCTCAAGCCAGTGGCAGATGTCATGAGCAAGTTGCTAGGCCAGCCAGTGCGACTGGTGAAAAACTGGCTTGCTGACAATGCGCCAGCAGATAGCCTGGGTACCGAAGATGGTCAGCTGATTTTGCTGGAAAACTGCCGTTTCAATGTTGGTGAGAAGAAAAATAACGACGAGCTGGCGCAGAAGTATGCCGCCTTGTGCGATGTGTTTGTGATGGATGCATTCGGTACCGCACATAGGGCAGAGGCTTCCACGCACGGGATTGCCAAGTTTGCGCCCGTTGCGTGCGCCGGTATTTTGCTGACTCGGGAACTGGATGCCTTGAGCAAAGCCTTGCTGGCACCCGACCGCCCGCTGGTGGCGATTGTGGGCGGTTCCAAAGTTTCCACCAAGCTGACTGTGCTGGAAAGTCTGGCAGATAAAGTGGACCAGCTGGTAGTTGGTGGCGGTATTGCCAATACTTTCCTGAAAGCGTCTGGCCATGAAGTGGGCAAGTCTTTATGTGAGGACGACCTGGTCGATACCGCCAAATGCCTGATGCAGAAGATGTCGGATCGTGGTGCCTGTGTGCCGATTGCCAAAGATGTGGTGACAGGTAAACAGTTTGATGCCAGCGAACCGGCGGTCAAAAAGTCTGCCGATGACGTGTTGGCTGATGACATGATTTTTGATATTGGCGCACAATCAGCCGCCGAGCTGGTGGACATTATCATGAAAGCGGGTACTGTCGTGTGGAATGGTCCGGTTGGCGTATTTGAATTTGACCAGTTTGGCGAGGGCACCAAGGCGATTGCAAAAGCAATTGCCGAAACCGGGGCATTTACGCTGGCTGGTGGCGGTGACACCATTGCCGCGATCCAGAAATATGACATTTACGACAAGGTTTCGTATATCTCGACAGCGGGCGGCGCATTCCTGGAGTTTCTGGAGGGCAAGACTTTGCCAGCGGTAGCCATGCTGGAAGCCCGTGCCAGCTAGTGTGATAGCTTGTAGCGTATTATCTTCAACGATTCTGTTGCTGACGAAACAAACAGCTCGCCTGTAAACAGACGGGCCATTTATAATCATATTTTTACTTTTCGGTAGATATTTATGCGTGCACCTTTGCTGGAAACTTCGATTAAAAGCCTGAAAAAACTGCATCAGGGCAAAGTGCGGGATATTTACGATATCGATGCGCACACCATGCTGCTGGTGAGTACCGACCGCCTGAGTGCGTTTGATGTGATATTGCCGACCGGTATTCAGCACAAAGGCGCCATGCTGACTCAAATGGCCAATTTCTGGTTCGAGCAATTGCAGGATGTGGTGCCCAACCATTTGACCGGAATTGCACCGGAATCCGTGGTTGCGCCTGACGAAGTGGAACAGGTCAAAGGCCGCGCGGTGGTGGTGAAAAAACTGAAAGCCCTGCCGCTGGAAGCGATTGTGCGTGGCTACTTGGTGGGTAGCGGCTGGAAAGAATATCAGGCCAAAGGCACGGTATGTGATATTGCCCTGCCTGCCGGCTTGCAACTGGCGCAACAGTTGCCCGCGCCATTATTCACGCCATCCAGCAAAGCCGCTGTTGGCGAGCATGATGAAAATATCAGCGTTGCACAGGTGGAATCCCTGATCGGCAAAGACCTGACCGCACAGGTGGAAAAGGCCGCCATTGCCCTGTATAGCAAAGCTGCAGAATATGCGCGTAGCAAAGGTATTATTATTGCCGATACCAAATTTGAGTTCGGCGTGGATGAGCAGGGTGTGTTGCACGTGATGGATGAAGTCTTAACGCCGGACTCTTCTCGTTTCTGGCCTGCTGATCAGTATCAGCTGGGCGCCAATCCACCCAGTTATGACAAGCAGTATGTGCGCGACTGGCTGGAAAGCTGCGGCTGGGACAAAACGCCGCCTGCACCTGCGTTGCCTGCAGATGTGGCACAGCGTACTTCTGACAAGTATATGGAGGCGTTTGCCAGGTTGACCGGGCGCACCTTGCAAGTCGAGTAAGCGCTTGATGCGTTTCCGCGACAAACTCGCAACGCTTGCCCGCCGCCTCAGGCAGGAGCTGGCATTTTACCGTGCATTGCATGCGCATCCGCAAACGCCAGCGCTGGCAAAAGCCTTATTGTGGCTGGCATTGGCTTATCTGGTATTGCCGTTTGACCTGATTCCTGACTTTATTCCGGTGATCGGCCAGCTTGACGAATTAGTGATTATTCCCCTGTTGCTTCACCTGGCATTGAAACTGACTCCCGACGTGGTGAGACAGGCCTGTCGCGAGCAGGTGTCTGCGACTGGGAGCCAAAAATAATGTGTTTTGTAACAAAGGTTTATGTTCGCTATAATGGCGAGTTTTTGTGAAATGGGTTTGAAAAGATGTCTTTGAATTTGGTGCCTAGCGGCAAGGATTTACCTCACGACTTTAACGTCATTATCGAAATTCCGGCCAATGGCGACCCGGTCAAATACGAAGTGGACAAGGACAGTGGTGCCCTGTTTGTAGACCGTTTTATGGGTACTTCCATGCAGTATCCGTGCAACTACGGCTATATTCCGCACACGCTGGGCGATGACGGAGACCCGGTGGATGTGCTGGTGATCACACCGGTGCCTTTGCTGCCAGGCGTGGTAGTGCGTTGTCGTGCGCTGGGCATGCTGAAAATGACAGATGAGGCCGGTGGTGATGCCAAAGTGCTGGCAGTGCCGATTGAGAAAGTCTGCGGCCTGTATGCTTACCAGAAATCATTGAGCGATGTTTCTCCCTGGCGCCTGGATATGATTGCGCATTTCTTTGAGCACTACAAAGACCTGGACAAGGGCAAGTGGGTGAAAATCGAAGGCTGGGTGGGCATTGAAGATGCGCACAAGGAAATTACGGATGGCGTTGCACGTTACAATGAAGCAGAAGTAAAACCGGCGTTCTGATACTGAACAGCTTGAATAAAAAAGTCGGCCTCAGGCCGACTTTTTTATTTGCAAAACAGGTCAATGCAGTAACGGCACAATCAATAGCGCCACAATGTTGATGATCTTGATCAGCGGGTTGACAGCCGGGCCAGCCGTGTCCTTGTAGGGATCTCCCACCGTATCCCCGGTGACTGCGGCTTTATGTGCATCTGAACCTTTGCCGCCATGATGACCATCTTCAATATATTTTTTGGCATTATCCCAGGCGCCGCCACCGGTACACATGGAAATCGCCACAAACAGGCCGGTGACAATCGTACCCATCAATAATCCACCCAGCGCGACCGGCCCTAAAAACAAACCCACCAGGATAGGTACGGCCACAGGTAGCAGTGACGGCAGCATCATTTCCTTGATGGCCGCGGTGGTCAGCATATCGACCGCCTTGCCGTATTCCGGTTTGGCAGAGCCTTCCATAATGCCTTTAATCTCGCGGAACTGGCGGCGTACTTCTTCCACCACGCTGCCCGCCGCACGACCCACTGCTTCCATGGCCATGGCAGCAAACAGGAAAGGAATCAGCCCGCCTATAAACAGGCCAATAATGACCTGCGGATTACTCAAATCAAAACTGGCAGAAATGCCCGCACCTTCCAGTTTGTGGGTGTAATCGGCAAACAGTACCAGCGAAGCCAGCCCGGCAGAGCCAATGGCATAGCCTTTGGTCACGGCTTTGGTGGTATTGCCGACCGCATCCAGCGGATCAGTCACATCGCGTACACTGCCCGGCAATTCGGCCATTTCGGCAATACCGCCGGCGTTATCGGTAATCGGGCCGTAAGCATCCAGCGCGACGACAATGCCGGCCATGCTCAACATGGCCATGGCTGCAACAGCGACACCATACAGGCCTGCGAGATGGAAGGACACGAAAATGGCGATACAGACCGAAATCACCGGTAATGCAGTGGATTTCATGGACACGCCTATGCCGGCAATAATATTGGTGGCATGGCCGGTAGTAGAAGCTTGTGCCACGTGCTTGACCGGCGCGTAATCGGTACCGGTATAGTATTCCGTGATCCATACCAGCGCGGCGGTTAATACCAGTCCTACGGCACAAGCGCCAAACAGGGCCTGACTGGAAACTGCCATCTCACCGTGCGTATAACCCTGTGGAAACACATATTGCGTGACAAAGTAAAAAGCGATTAGTGACAGTATCCCGGCTACGGCCAGGCCTTTGTAAAGCGCGGGCATCACGTTTTTCATGCCGGGCGAAGCCTTGACAAAGAAGCAGCCGATAATGGAGGCGACAATGGAAACCGCACCAAGCAGTAACGGGTAAATCACGCCGCTGTTGCCCACTTCCGATGCCATCAGGCCACCCAGCACCATGGTGGCGATCAGTGTCACGGCATAGGTTTCAAACAAGTCTGCGGCCATGCCGGCGCAATCCCCGACGTTGTCTCCCACATTGTCTGCAATCACGGCAGGGTTGCGCGGATCATCTTCAGGGATACCGGCTTCCACCTTACCGACCAGGTCGGCACCGACGTCAGCGCCTTTGGTGAAAATACCGCCGCCCAAACGCGCGAAAATGGAAATCAGTGATGAGCCAAATGCCAGGCCGATGAGCGGGTTCAGGTCAGTGGCCTGCTCTGCACCCAGATAGGCATAGAAGCCAGCCACCCCCAATAGTCCCAATCCTACGACCAGCATGCCGGTAATGGCCCCGCCTTTAAAGGCGACATTCAGCGCTGCACCTATGCCGCTGGTGGCGGCTTGTGCAGTGCGTACATTGGCTTTCACGGATACATTCATGCCGATAAAACCGCAGGCACCGGAAAGTACAGCGCCTACTACAAAGCCGATGGCGGTGGGTGTGCCGAGGAAAAAGCCGATAAGCACGGCCAGGATAACGCCGACCAGCGCGATGGTTTTGTATTGTCTGGCCAGATAGGCGGCTGCGCCTTGTTGAATCGCCCCGGCAATTTCTTGCATCCGGGTATTGCCTGCAGGTAAACCGGAAATCCACTGACTCATGACTACGCCATAAATTACTGCCAATACTGCGGCGCCGAGGGCTAACATTAATGCAACTGACATGACTTCTCCTGTTCCTGATGAAGCGATGTTGAAGATAATGACTGCGTGCAGACCTGTCTCATGAATTGTAAATAAAATGTTACAGGTTGCTGCATTATTGCACTATTAAAGTGCGCCTACAAGCGGGGTTTGGACGAGTTTCGGTGTGCGGATAATGAAGCGTTAACGATGGCGCTGGTGATCAATGAAATGACGTAAAGCAGCTTCAAGTGCAGGGTTGTCAATGTGCTCCGCACAGGACTCTAATGTCTGTAAAGCCTGATTTGACGGAGATTTGATACGCTTATGCCGGCTTTGCTGGCGAGATTTTACTTGCACTTTAACCTTGATTGCGTTAAGGTTTAACCCCTTGATTTGCTGGGATTTTTGACAAAAATCCTGAATTTTTTGTAGCAGACCGGCTTCCATTAGCCGGATTTTGCTGGCAACGGCGCCTGAGTAAGCGCCTATGGTAAGTAGGCCATGTTCCACTGCCAGCACCTGGGAAAACATAGAAAATTCCGGGGCAACCGCAGCCCATAATTGCTGCAATTGTTGACGATCACTGGCCTCTTGCAATAATGGCTGAAGGTCGTGATGGCGATTGAAAATCTGTTTGATTTTTAACATGCATGGTTGTCCGCAGAATGCTTGAATATTGTACTACACCGTCTGTGCCTGTACGCAGCATGGTTAAAAACGAGAGTTCCTGGCATGATTAATATCATTATTGTTTCAGAAAAAATGACCAAACCAAAGACGCTGGGCCTCTTTGAAAGTCTGGGTTTGATGCTGGCGCTGATCCTGGTGCCCATGGTGCTGATTTTATTGTTTATCACGCCGCAACAGGAGATTAAAAGCCAGGGGGTGAAAGCGATTTTGCCGCCGCACCTGCGCGGCGCCATGTTGTCTACCCAGAGCCATCTTGATGCCTATGCCAAGCAAATCGGCGAGTTGCAGGCGCGTATCCTGCGACTGGATGCGCAGAATCAGCGTTTGTCCAAGCTGGCCGGTGTGAAAGCCAATCTGGAGCCTGCCGATGAGCGTACCTCTGTCAATGAAGTGATGGGGCAGGGTGGCCCGCTGGTGAAAGAGGCACCTTTGACGGAAGAGGATTTGAAAGCGACGATTGAGCAGATGTCGGCAGATCTTGATTTTCGTGACGAATACCAGGGAAAAATTGAAGCCAAGCTACTGTTGAAAAGCGTATTGAAAGATATGCTGCCTAACAGTGCACCCATCAATGTCCTTTATAACTCCTCCAGTTATGGCTGGCGCATTGATCCGCTCAATGGCCATCGTGCGTTTCATGAAGGACTGGACTTTCCCGCTGGTGTCGGCACAGCGGTGTATGCGGCGGCCGATGGCATAGTCACCACCTCCGTGCAAACACCGGATTATGGGAACCTGTTGAAAATCGATCATGGCTCCGGCCTGGAAACGCGTTATGCGCATAACTCGAGGTTACTGGTGAAAGCAGGCGAACGTGTGGTAAAAGGACAGAAAATTGCGCTGGTAGGCAGCACCGGGCGATCGACCGGGCCTCATCTGCATTATGAAATCCGCCTGAACGGCAACCCGCTGGATCCGCGCGAATATCTCAGAAACCATTCCTGACAAATTCCGGTACTGCGTGCAATAATCGAGACAACTTCCCTTTATATCTTATACAATCCCAGTTTATTTCTTTAACCCCGCCCGGCGGGAATCGGTGTGACTCATGTTAGCCTCGTTGTTCAAAAAAGTATTTGGTAGCCGTAATGAGCGGCTGGTCAAACAATATCAGCAAATCGTCAAACAAATTAATGCGCTGGAACCTGCCATGCAGGCGCTGACGGATGATGAACTGAAAGCAAAAACGGAAGAGTTCAAGCAGCGCTACGCCAATGGCGAAACACTGGAAAAACTGTTGCCGGAAGCGTTTGCTGTCGTACGTGAAGGCAGTCAGCGTGTACTGGGCATGCGTCATTTTGACGTACAGATGATAGGCGGCATGGTGCTGAATGCCGGCAAAATTGCCGAGATGCGTACCGGCGAAGGTAAAACGCTGGTGGCGACTCTGCCTACCTACCTGAATGCCTTGACCGGCAAAGGTGTGCATGTCGTGACCGTCAACGATTACCTGGCCAGACGTGATGCGGAATGGATGGGCAAGCTGTACAACTTCCTCGGCTTGAGCGTGGGCATTAACCTGTCGCAAATGCCGCATGACGCCAAGCAGCAGGCATATGCGGCGGATATCACTTACGGTACCAACAACGAATTCGGGTTCGACTACCTGCGCGACAATATGGTGTTCAGCAAGGATGAGCGCGTGCAGCGTCCATTGCACTACGCACTGGTCGATGAGGTGGATTCCATCCTGATTGATGAAGCACGTACGCCGCTGATTATTTCCGGTCAGGCCGAGCATAGCGTCGATTTGTACGGCGCCATCAATGAAGTGGCGAAACAATTGGTACGCCAGCAGCTTGAAGATGGCGAAGGTGATTTCTGGGTCGATGAAAAAGCGCAAAGCGTGACCATGAGTGAAGCTGGTCATGAACATGCTGAACAGCTTCTGGAACAAAGTGGCCTGTTGGCAGCCGGTTCCAGCCTGTATGAACCGGCCAATATTACGCTGGTGCATCATTTGTACGCTTCCCTGCGCGCGCAGAATCTGTACCACCGTGACCAGCATTATGTGGTACGTAATGGCGAAATCGTGATTGTGGATGAGTTTTCCGGCCGTATGATGCCGGGCCGCCGCTGGTCGGATGGATTGCATCAGGCAGTGGAAGCCAAGGAAGGCGTTGCCATCCAGAAGGAAAACCAGACGCTGGCCTCGATTACCTTCCAGAATTATTTCCGCATGTATGCCAAATTGAGCGGCATGACCGGTACGGCCGATACCGAAGCTTACGAATTCAACCAGATTTACAGCCTGGAAACCGTGGTGATTCCTACGCACAGGCCGGTCAAGCGTATTGATGCCATGGATAAAGTCTATCGCACGGCGATGGAAAAATATAAAGCCGTGATTGAGGATATCAAGGTTTGCCAGGCAAAAGGCCAGCCGGTGCTGGTGGGGACGACTTCGATTGAAAACTCCGAACTGATTTCACAATTGCTGACCCAGGCCAAGCTGGAGCACCAGGTATTGAATGCCAAGCAGCATGAACGTGAGGCAAGCATTGTGGCCGAAGCAGGCCGTCCGGGCATGATTACCATTGCGACCAATATGGCAGGCCGCGGTACTGACATTGTGCTGGGCGGGAATTCCGAAGGTGAAATTCATGCCATCCAGAACGATGCCAATTTGAGCGAGGCAGACAAGACTGCCAGAATTGAGCAATTGAAAGCCGAGTGGCAACAGCGTCACGACGCAGTACTGGCCGCTGGCGGTTTGCACATTATCGGTACCGAGCGCCATGAATCGCGTCGCGTGGATAACCAGTTGCGTGGCCGTTCCGGCCGCCAGGGTGACCCCGGTTCCAGCCGTTTCTACCTGTCACTGGAAGACCCGCTGTTGCGTATTTTTTCCGGTGAGCGTGTGGCTGCGATTATGACCCGCCTCAATATGCCGGAAGGCGAAGCGATTGAGCATGCAATGGTGACGCGCGCGATTGAAAATGCGCAGCGTAAGGTGGAAGGCCGCAACTTTGATATCCGCAAGCAACTGCTGGAGTACGATGATGTGTCCAACGACCAGCGTAAAGTGATTTACGAGCAACGCAATGAGTTGCTGGAATCGGTTGATGTCGGCCAGACCATACGCGCCATGCGTGAAGATGTGGTGAACAGCCTGTTCAATACATATGTGCCACCAGGCAGTGTTGAAGAGCAATGGGATGTTGCCGGTCTTGAAAAGGCTCTGCAGGATGAGACTGGTTTGAACTTGCCGGTTGGTGAGTGGCTGGAAAGTAATCTGGACTTGCATGAGGAAACCTTGCGCGAGCGTATTCTCGAGGCGGCCAACGAAAGTTATGCTGCCAAGGAGGCACTGGCTGGCAATGACAATATGCGCAACTTCGAGCGTTCGGTGATGCTGCAAAGTCTGGATAACCACTGGCGTGAACATCTGGCCGCGCTCGACCATCTGCGGCAGGGCATACATTTGCGTTCCTATGCCCAGAAAAACCCCAAGCAGGAATACAAGCGTGAAGCATTTGAATTGTTTGAGTCACTGCTGAATGTTGTGAAGAGCGAAGTCACCAAAATCACCATGCAGGTGCAGGTGCGCTCACGTGAGGAGCTGGAAGCAGAAGAGCGGCGTGCCGAAGAAGCCATGCGTGCAGCAGAGGCCGAGAATGTGCAGTATCAGCACAGTGACTACAACGCTGCTGCCGATAATGGTGGCAGTGCGCAGCAGCCATTGAACTTGCCTGAAGGTGTGCGGGTAGGGCGCAATGAGCCGTGTCCATGCGGCTCCGGCAAGCGGTATAAGAATTGCCATGGCGCATTGAGTTAGCAGGAAAAGGAGTTTTTATGACTGATCAGACAATAGTTCTTTCACCATGTGTGGGCGTGTGCACCATGGATGAAGACAGTGGTTTTTGCCAGGGGTGTTTCCGCACACTGGAAGAAATCCAGCAGTGGTGGGATATGGATAATGCGACCAAATCGGCCGTGATTGAGAAAGCTTCGGCACGTGAACGCGCCGTGTTCGGTGACTGAGTAAAACGTTATTCTTCCTTTGCGAAAAAGCCGGCAATATGCCGGCTTTTTACATTGTTCGCGCGCAGTTCACCAATGAAACCTGGGTTACAGATCCGCCATGTGCTGATCGCTTAAGCCGGTAGTTTTTGCATCCAGTTTGATAATCACCTGCTCCAGTGCACTGTTCAGACTCTGCAAGGCATTGGCATCCATGGTTGCCAGTATCTGCGGAAATACGCCATCTACCGGTTGCGGTGCTTTGGCGAGTACTTCCTTGCCGGCAGCAGTGACCAGTAGACCGACTTTGCGCTGGTCTGCGGTTAAGCGCTGTTTTTCAATTAATTGCTTTTTCACCAGCTTTTCGACCAGCAGGCTGCAGGTTGACTGATGAATGGAGAGATTTTCTGCCAGCCGGGAAATGCCCAGCTCAGGATGACTGGCGATTTCGTGTAACAGCCACAATTGCGAGCCGGAAATGCCGCAAGTAGACTCGATGTCTCTGAAGTGATGCCTGACGGCACCGAAAATGATACGGAATTGTTTAAGGGCCTGTTTGGCCAATGTGGTATGCATGATAAGTGTGGTATCTATAGCTATGTAATTATTCTATCAGGTTCTTTCGCAGCAGATTGATCCTGTTCCGCCGGCCATGCAAAAAGCTGGCAAGGGATGACCGCAGGCGCAAAAAAGGAGAATTTCCAGTTGTTTGACAAGTAAGGCTGTCCGCGGGAATAGCACATTATACTGCCCCGGGTTTGCGGACAACGATTGCCTGTTGCAGATAGAGAGTGTGTAATGCCTGCAGGCCGAATGCGGTAATGGCTGGTCGAGAAAGATGCGGCAGCAAATTATCCGCGACATGGGCCAGGTGATGGCTGACCGGCAAGGCCTGGGATTGTATGCCTTGCAGCAGCTGATAGGTCATGTCGTTGAGCTGGACAAACTGTATCTTGAAATCCGCCGTTCTGAACACCAGCAGGTAAGTGGGCATCGCAGGTAAATGTGCCTGTTTTCTTGACAGCTGATGCACCGGGTAATCATAGCTGAGCAACTGATGTGCAGGTTGCAGTTGCACAATGGCATCAGCCAAGTCATCTGCCTGGTGGATAACTGCCTCGGGTGCAGGTGGTGCTTCAGCCACCAGGTGACTTACATATAACTCTATCCATTCATAGTGAGCTAGCTGGCCCGCAAACGGTGGCAGCGAATCTGTTGCCAAATCCAGACCAGACAGGAAATCCGTGAATGCTTTGGGAATATCCCTGAACAAAGGGCTGGCAAAATGATGGCTGGCAAAACATTGCCTGGCCAGTTTGCTGAAGCGGCGTTTGCCCAATATGGACTGTAGTACCGGGAAGCAGGCGCTGACGCTGGAGAGAAACTGGTTGAAGACGATTTCCCGGTAAATGGCCATGCGTCCGGGATTCACACCGCGCGGTCGTGGCTGTTGCTGCGGCTGGCGCAGATGTGCGGTAAACGCTGCCTGGTATTCCTGGAATGTCTGCATCAGGCGACCTTGTTCGTGCGCATGAATGCCGGAGCCGCTTGCTGGATATGATGAATGTGATCGACTTCCTGCATGATGTCGGCAAGCGGCGGAATATGGGTATCTCGTTCGAGCAGAGTGGGGAATACACCCAGGGTTTGATAGGCAAACGCCAACAGGTGCCACACCGGATCAATCACGGCAGCCCCGTGCGTATCTACCAGTAAATCGGGTTGCACCTGCAGGTGACCGGCGATATGACCATACACAATGCGGGCGGCAGGCATCTGGCTGATAAATGCATAGGGATTGAAACCGAAATTTACGCTGTTTACATACACATTGTTGATATCCAGATGCAGATCGCAGTCGGCCTCTTCCAGGACGGCATTGATGAACGTGCTTTCATCCATGGTCGAAATAGGGGAGGCAGCATAAAACGAGGTGTTTTCCACCGCAATCCGCCGCTCCAGAATCTCCTGGGTTTGCCGTATGCGTTGTGCCACATGGTGTACGGCCTCTTCGGTGAACGGCATGGGCAGTAAATCATACAGATAACCGTGACTATCACTGCAATAACTCAAATGCTCGGTATACAGCGGAATATCAAAATCCGTGAGAAATTGTTTTAGCTGGCGCAGGAATACAAGATTGAGCGGGTCTGGCCCGCCCAGTGACAAGCAAAGACCATGGCAAACGATGGGGTAACGCCCGGCAAACCAGGCAAGATCCGCGGCATATTTCCCGCCTGCCCCTAACCAGTTTTCCGGGGCGATTTCCAGAAACTGCAGATGCTGCAGCCATGGCTCGCCATGATGCTGCCTGAGTTGGGGAATCAGCTCGCGCTTGAGCCCCAACCCTGCGCCGTGGATATCCGGAAGGTGTGCCATGCCGGAAAGAATCAGCTACTTGCTGGCATGACAACCGCCATCTTTCATTTTTTCAGCTGAACAGTCGCCTTCTTTCATCTTGTTTGCAGCGTCAGTGCTTTCCCTGGCCTTGTCATGATGATGTCCTTCTCCGGCCTTTTTCTTTTCAGCACCGCATTTGCCGTTGCCACATTTTCCATCCTTGGCTTTTTCGGCATCGGCTACCTGATAGCCCTGGCCCAGGGTTTTCAACTCAAACGGATTGTCGGTCGCATGTGCGGCCACAGCGGCAACGGATAGCGCAACAGCACTGGAAATGACAGCAATTTTACTCATGGTAGCTCCTTTTTATCAGCCAGTTGAAAACAGGAATCATTGATCCCAATGGTTATTGATCCCATGATAATGCCATGCGTTCCCGTCAATGTGGCAATGTCATGCTGATTTCAGTCGAGAATGTCACGATTGATTGAAGCATAGTTTACGCTGAAGGAGCAATACCTGCGCGTTGTTCTATGAGCTGGAGATAGTGGGCGGCATCGAGCCCGGTCTGGTTGCGTTGTGCCAGCCAGATAGTTTCTGCCAGGCACTCCAGCAAGGCATGCTGCGCTTCGTGTTCTTGCTGATAGCGTGTGCACAGTTTGCCATAGGCCTGCGTGATGCCTGGTGGCTGGTTAATGCTGATTTGTTCCTGGATGGAAAGGTGCAGGCTCATGTGCAGGAACGGATTGGTCTCTCCCATTTCCGGGTAATAGGCTTGCTGCAGATAGTGTTCCGGATCATCCAGAATGGTATGGTATTCCGGATGGGCATGCATGATGCCTACCGCCATTTTTTCCAGGTCGGTGAGCTGTTGCTGCTGCCTGAATTTTTGCCAGGCATCGAAGAAAAACTGGCGTACTTCATCGCGGCTGGGGTTGAATAAGGCCATGATTAATATTCCGGAGGAGGTTTTACTGGCTGCAGCTGCTTGTCATGAAATTCGCACAAATCGACAATACAGCATTCGCCGCACTTGGGTGCGCGGGCAGTACAGGTGTAGCGTCCATGCAGGATAAGCAGGTGATGGGCATCGTGCAGATATTGTTTGGGTGTGGTGTTCAGGAAACGCTGTTCGACTTCCAGCACGGTTTTGCCGGTGGCCAGCCTGGTGCGGTTGCCGACGCGAAACAGGTGGGTATCGACTGCAATGGTCGGATGGCCGAATGCCGTATTCAGGATGACATTAGCCGTTTTGCGGCCGACGCCGGCCAGGGCTTCCAGCGCTTCACGTGTGTCGGGCACTTCGCCGCCATGCAAAGTGATTAACTGCGCACAGCATTTCAACACATTTTGCGCCTTGGCATGATACAGACCTATGGTTTTGATGTAACTTTCCAGGCCTTCCAGGCCCAGATCCAGGATAGCCTGCGGGGTATTGGCTACTTTGAACAGTTTGCGGGTTGCAATATTGACCCCTTTGTCTGTGGCCTGCGCAGACAGGATCACGGCAATCAGTAATTCAAATGTGGTGGTGTATTCCAGCTCTGTCGCCGGGTTGGGAATCGCTTGGGCCAGTCTTTCGAAAATGGCGAGTCTTTTTTGAGCATTCATAAAAGCGTCAGGGATATGGAAGCAGTCTCTGCAAGAAGGTTAAAAGTTAATGATCAGTCAGTGCGCATTTTTTGCGCTTTAACCCGTGCCATGGCTGCGGCAAGGGCAGCCTTTTTAATCGCGTCCGTGCCAGCATCATTCATGGCAGCATCGGCGGCGTGCCTGGAAGACGCCGGCCTGGACATCTCTTGTTTAGCATAGGTTTGGGTCATTGGCTGATTTTCAAGCCGCAGGCGCGCTTGTCGCTGCCGGTAACGCTTGCGTGCAATATTGGCGGCGGCTTTGCTTCTGGAGCCGTCTGCCTGCACCTGACCTGAGGCGGTTGCCGGCTGCATGACAATACAATCAACCGGACAGGGCGGCAGGCATAATTCACAACCGGTACACTCCTGGCTGATCACTGTGTGCATCTGTCTGGAGGCGCCCAGAATGGCATCCACCGGGCAAGCCTTGATACACAATGTACAACCGATGCATTGCTGTTCATTGATGACAGCAATCGCGACGGGTTTGGTGGCGCCATGTGACGGGTTAAGAGGCAGGTAAGGCCGGTTCAGCAGTGTGGCCAGCGCCCGGATACCGGATTCTCCGCCGGGCGGGCACTGGTTAATAGGTGCGAGATTGTGTGCAATGGCTTCTGCGTAAGGTTTGCAGCCGTGATAGCCACATTGCTGGCATTGGGTCTGCGGCAGCATGTCGTCAATCCGGTCTATCAGGGCATAGAGCGGATCGCGAGTGTCGGCATTGTCAATGATCGCAATTGCTTCATTGTTCGGTATTTGCATCCAGGCTAACCAGACCGCGCTTTTCAGCGTTAAACAGAAAGATCTTATTATAGCCGAAACTGTTTTTTACCATGCGGTCAGACGCGCATGCGCAGACCTTGTTCTGCGTCAGCTTTACAGGTTTTTATGATTGGCTGGCAGCTGGAGCAGTGTTCCTTGCGTGCGTTTTTCAGGGAGGCGCGTTTGATGGATATCGGTGCGCATCTTTGGCGTTAACCCGTATAATCAGTTAAAATAAACGCTTTATTATTGAATGGCAGAAGTATGTTAACGGGCAGTCTGGTAGCAATCGTTACCCCGATGTTTGAAGATGGTCGTCTGGATCTTGACGCCCTGAAGAAGCTGATCGATTTTCATATCGACGCGGGTACGGATGGTATTGTCATTGTGGGCACTACAGGTGAATCGCCCACCGTGAATGTAGACGAGCATTGCCTGTTAATCAAGACGACCGTAGAGCATGTGGCAGGGCGAGTGCCGGTGATTGCGGGTACTGGTGCCAACTCCACTGCAGAAGCGATTGAGCTGACAGCAAACGCCAAGGCGCTGGGCGCTGATGCCTGCCTGCTGGTGGCGCCTTATTACAACAAACCATCCCAGGAGGGTTTGTATCAGCATTTCAAGGCGGTGGCCGAGGCTGTGGATATTCCGCAGATTCTTTACAATGTACCAGGCCGTACCGGTTGCGATCTGAGCAATGACACCGTGCTGCGCCTGGCAAACGTGCCGAATATTGTGGGCATCAAGGATGCGACCGGTGGTATTGAGCGTGGTACGGATCTGTTGTTGCGTGCGCCGGCAGGCTTTGCTGTTTACAGCGGCGATGATGCCAGTGCGCTGGCATTGCTGTTGCTGGGAGGTAAAGGGGTGATTTCCGTGACGGCCAATGTAGCCCCGCGGCTGATGCATGAAATGTGTGCATTTGCACTCCGTGGTGATGTGGCGAACGCGCGCGCGGCAAATGCCAAGCTGTTTGCCTTGCACCAGAAACTGTTTGTGGAAGCCAACCCGATTCCGGTGAAATGGGTATTACAACAAATGGGATTGATTGCGACCGGCATTCGCCTGCCATTGGTCAATTTGTCATCCCAATATCATGAAGTATTGCGCAACGCCATGAAACAGGCAGAAATTGCCTCCTAGCGGGGCAAGACAAAAATAGGGTGATATCAGTGAAATACATCAGTAATGTTTTGTGTCAGCGTGCCATGCTGGCGAGTCTTGTGTTGGTGCTGGCCGGTTGCGATTCGCTGCCGTTTATTGATAACAGTTCGGATTACAAGGGTGCCGGGCGTTCCAGACCGCTGGAAGTACCTCCTGACCTGACGGCTGTGCGTACCAGCAGCACTTATAATGTGCCTGGCAGCACCAGTTACTCCGCCTATAGCCAGAACCAGGAAGCGCTGGAACAAAATGGTCCGCAACCAGTGCTGGCTGATATGAAAAATGTGCGCATGGTCAAAGCTGGCCAGCAGCGCTGGCTGGTGGTCAATGCCCCGCCGGAAAAAATCTGGCCCGTGGTGCGTGATTTCTGGCTGGATCAGGGGTTTGCCGTCAGGGTAGAGAATCCTGAAATTGGGGTGATTGAAACCGAGTGGCTGGAAACCGATGCGATTAAACCCAAGGAAGATAATCGCGGCTATGGCGAGAAGTTTGATGCCTGGCTGGATAAACTGTCCGGCCTGGCAGACAGGCGTAAATTCCGTACCCGTCTGGAGCGTGGCGAGAAAGAAGGTACGACTGAAATTTACATGACACACAGAACGGTGGCCGGTGCGCCGGATGACGGCAAGAATTACGTCAATACCCAGTTAGGGAAAATTGATACCGGTTATCGCATTAATGCAGCAGAAAATAAAAACAATGCCGGCCAGGAATTTGATGCGGACCTGGATGCCGAGTTGCTGCGTCGCATGATGGTCAAGCTGGGTCTGGAGGAGGAAAAAGCAGATCAGGTCATGGCACAGGTCGCGACAGACAAGCGTGCTGACGTGGTGAAAGAGGCCGACCAGAGCGTGACTTTGAAGTTGAACGAACCATTTGACCGTGCCTGGCGCCGTGTTGGACTGGCACTGGATCGCATCGGGTTTGTCACGGAAGACAAAAACCGTTCCGAAGGTATTTTCTATGTGCGCTATGCGGATACTGATGCGGAAGACCCTATCAAGCAGAAGAAGAGTTTGTTTGAGCGCCTGAAGTTCTGGGGTAGTGACGATGACGAGAAAGCTCCAGCAGCGGCTGATATCAAGCCGGGTGATAAAACCAGGTTCTGGAAGGGGACCTCTGACGGCGATAAATCCAGCAAGCAATACCATATCCAGGTGCTGGAAAATGCTGATGACACGACCGATGTCTATATATTGACGACGGATAACAAACGCAATACTTCGACCACGGCTAACCGGATTATTTCACTGATGTATGATCAGTTGAAATAATTGAGGTCTGCATGCGGTTTGCATCGTTAGGCAGTGGCAGCGCTGGTAATGCGACTGTGGTAGAAGCCGGGGAAACCCGGCTTTTGCTTGACTGCGGATTCAGTGTCAGGGAAACCGTACAGCGGCTGGCGCGGCTGGACCTGCAACCGGAACAGTTGTCCGGCATTCTGGTGACGCATGAGCATGACGATCATGCGCGCGGGGTATTCAAGCTGGCAGCGCGCTACCGTATCCCGGTCTGGCTGACGCATGGTACTTATAGCATGTGCCAGCGTTACCTGCCTTCACAGCCTGTCACCATTCATATTATTGATGCGCATACTGCGTTTCCGTTGCAGGATATTGAGGTCAGCCCTTATCCGGTACCTCATGATGCGCGTGAACCTGCCCAGTTCGTTTTTGGGGACGGTATGCGCAAGCTCGGCGTGCTGACCGATGTCGGTAGCGTCACCCCGCACATTGTCGCCATGCTGCAGGGCTGTGAAGGCTTGTTACTGGAGTGTAATCATGACCTGCAGATGTTGCGCACCGGTCCGTATGCACATTCCCTGAAAAAACGCGTCGGCGGCTGGCTGGGGCATCTGGATAACCAGGCAAGCGCAGAATTACTGGGCAGACTGGATAACCGCAAGCTCAAGCACCTGGTCGCGGCGCATTTGAGCGAGAAAAATAATACGCCTGCTTTGGCAAAGCAGGCGCTGAGTGAAGTGTTGCAGTGTGCCGCAGACTGGGTGCAAGTCGCCAGTCAGCAGCATGGGCTGGACTGGCGGGCACTATAATAGATTTAATAGCGTCGTAGATTGAACAAGGGTTAACCCAGCAGCTCAATCTGCTCTGACAGTCTTATCATGCGTTCGACCGGCGTGACCCAGACAATACCATCACCAATATTGCCGGTATGCGCAACTTCCGTAATGACTTGCAGGATTCTTTCTACCAGCTCGTCTGGCACTACCATGTAGATATATACCTTGGGGCTGTAGTCGGTGAGTTCTTCTTTCACGCCTGCATCTGGTATTTGCAGATGTTTGCCACAGCCTTCCACTTTGTTCACGGACATGCCGGGAAAATCCTTGATTTGACGCAGTGCCGCGCGAACTTTAGCCAGCTTTGCCGGCTGGATAACGGCTTTAATTTCTTTCATGAATATCCTTCTCAGCGAGACCCAGGCGCTGGCATCAGGCCTCTATTCTTTTTTCTTCGAATTTACGATACAAGGTTGGCACCACAATCAGTGTCAGCAATGTGGACGTAATCAATCCGCCAATCACCACAATAGCCAATGGCCGTTGCACTTCTGAACCGGGGCCGGTGGCGAACACAAACGGTACCAGGCCCAGCATCGCGACCGTAGCGGTCATCATCACCGGACGGAAACGCTGGGCGCAGCCCTGACGGATTGCTTCCAATTGACTCTTGCCTTCTTCACGCAGGGTCCGGATATAAGAGACCAGTACCACTGCATTCAGAACGGCAATACCCCACAAGGCAATAAAACCAACTGAAGCGGGCACGGACAGGTACTCCCCCGTGATAAACAGGGCAATCACCCCGCCAATCGAGGCAAACGGCAGCACCAGAATAATCATGGTGGCAAACCGGAGCGACTGGAATAGCAAGAACAGCAGGAAGAAAATCGCGGCAATGGTGATCGGGATAATAATCATCAGATGGTTCATGGCGCGTTCCATGTTCTCAAACTGGCCACCATATTCCAGGTAGTAACCATCCGGTAATTGCAATTTCTGCCCCAGTACCTGCTGCAGCTCTGCCACAAAGCCACCGAGATCACGATCCTTGACGTTGACGCCGATCACGATACGACGCTTGGCCAGTTCACGGCTGATCTGGGCCGGGCCGTCCTGAATCTCGATATCCGCCAGATCTTCCAGTGCCACACGCGAGCCATTGGGGGAAGTCAGCATAATATTGCGGATGGCTTCTTCGTTGTTACGGAAAGAGGCCGGATAACGTACGGCAGCCGAAAAGCGGCGCTGACCTTCAAATATCTCGGTCGAGATCCTGCCGCCAATGGCAGTTTCAATCACATCGTGTACATCCGAGGCATTGATGCCATGGCGGGCAATGGCTTGACGGTCAATGGTGATGTTCAGGTACTGCTGGCCTGCCACTTTTTCGACCTTGATTTCCGTCGCACCTTTCACCGTACCGGCAATCTTGGCGATTTCATCTGCCTTCTGCTTCAAGGCATCGAGGTCTTCACCAAAGATCTTGACCGCGACATCGGCACGTACGCCGGTCAGCAACTCGTCAACACGATCGGAAATCGGCTGTGCCATGATGATTTGCACGCCAGGAATATATTTCTCCAGCACTGACCGCATCTTTTCGGCAATATCATCCTGCGTCCAGCCTTCCGGCCATTCGTCGCGTGGCTTCAGGCTGATAATGGGCGTGGACTCGTTTTGTGCCTGCGGGTCTGCCGGACTTTCACCGCGGCCCAGGCCGGAAATGGCTGATTTGACGCCCGGCACTTGTTCCATGATCAGTTTCATCGCCTTGTTTTCCATCTTGATGGATTCTTCCAGCGAAATGTTCGGTACCCGGTTAATACCCGGTACGATGGAACCTTCCTTCATCTCGGGGATAAATGAAGAGCCCAGGAACGGAAACAGTGCCAGCGTGCCGATAAACAGCAATGCTGATGCACTAATGGTTTTTTTCTCGTTATTCAGTACCCAGTTCAGCGCGCTCAGGTAGGGGCGCTTAATGGCCTGTATCAGCCTGGTATCTTCCCCGCTGCCACCTTTGAGCAGGTAGGAACATAAGGCAGGGGTCATGGTGAGTGACAGAATAAGCGAGACAAACAGCGCAATGGCGATGGTATAGGCCAGTGGCGCAAACATTTTGCCTTCCATGCCTTCCAGCGTCATGAGCGGCAGGAAAACCAGGATAATGATTCCCACTCCGAACAAGACCGGTGTTGCCACCTCGGAAGCGGCTTCAAGTACCACTCGTATCTTGCTTTCGTCGGGACGGTGTCCCAGATGGTGAAACGCGTTTTCAACCACCACCACTGAACCGTCCACCATTAAACCGATGGCAATGGCCAGTCCGCCCAGCGACATCAGGTTGGCGGAAATGCCATAATGATTCATGACCATAAACGTGATCAATGGCGTCAGAATCAGCGTGGCAACCACAATCAGGCTGGAGCGCACGTCGCCCAGGAACAGGAACAGGATCACAATCACCAGGATAATGCCTTCAATCAGCACTTTGGTGACGGTGTGCAGTGCAGCGTCTACCAGCTCGCTACGGTCATAATAAGGCACAATTTGCAGCCCATGTGGCAGCATGCCCTGGCTGTTGATTTCCTCCACCCTGGCCTTGATACGGCTGACGACTTCTTTGGCGTTACCACCGCGCATCATCATGACCACGCCACCTACCGATTCGGTATCACCGTTCTTGAGGACAGCACCTACGCGTACTTCATGGCCGATAGTGACTTCGGCCACATCACGGATATAAACAGGAATGCCGTTTTTCTCCTTCAGCACCATGTTGCGGATATCATCCAGGTTCTGTACCAGGCCCACGCCGCGAATCAGGTATTGCTCTGCGTAATGTGGCAGCACGCCGCCGCCACTGTTGGCGTTGTTACGCGCTAACGCCTCATAGACATCTTTGAGTTTGATGGAAAAGTGCGTCATGCGGTCCGGATTGACCAATACCTGATACTGCTTGACGTAACCCCCCTGCGAGTTGATTTCAGCGACACCGGGAATCCCGCGCAGCAACGGGCGTACCACCCAGTCCTGGATGGATCGGCGCTCCGTCAGGTCTTCCTGTGCCAGCTCCTTTGTGCCATCAGATGGTTTGTCCAGTGTATATTGGTATACTTCGCCCAGCCCTGTGGACACCGGTCCCAATACGGGTGTCACGCCGTGAGGCATGCGTTCCATGACCTCCATGAGCCGCTCCATGACCAGTTGCCGTGCAAAATAGACATCGGTGGCATCAGTGAATACCAGGGTAATCAGTGACAAGGCATTCTTGTTCAGCGAACGCATTTCTGTCAGGCCGGGCAAGCCGGTCATGGAAATTTCCAGTGGCACCGTGATCAGCCGTTCCACTTCTTCGGGAGATTTGCCGGTGGCCTGAGTGGCAATCAGTACCTGTACGTTGGTGACATCGGGAAAGGCATCCAGCGATAGCTTCTTGACTGCAAATGCACCCGCCACAACCAATGCAACAGCCAATACCAGCACGATCAGGCGCTGCTTGAGCGCGCCTCGAATTAAAGACTCAATCATGCTTTACTCCATTTCCTTGCGCTTACGCTCATTGTTGACGTGAAAAGCGCCATCCAGCACGATCTGGTCGCCAGGTTGCAATCCCTGTAATACTTCTCTCTGACCCTGGTACGTCCGGCCCAATGTTACTGGTAACAACTTGTATTGTTTGGATTGCAATGTCTGCGAGAATACAAAATCGGCATTGTTTTCCCGCACAATGGCAGTGGATGGAATAGCAATGACTTTTTCCGGTTTGGCTTCCAGCAGAATGGTAATCAGCATGTCGGGTTTTAACTGCATGTTGGCATTGCTGATATTGGCGCGTGCCATGACGGTACGTGTGGCCGGATTCACAACATCTCCTACGAATGCCAGCGTGCCCGTCAACTGGACGTTATCCAGGGCCGGCACTTCAATATTCAGCGACTGGCCTTCCATGATATGGGCAATTTGCTGTTCCGGTACCTCTGCTACCGCCCATACATGCGACAGGTCAGCAATGACAAACAGCTCTTCGGCCGGTGCGACCACCTGCCCCAGTCTGGCATTGCGTGTAATGACAGTGCCATTGATTTTGGCAGTTACCTGACTGGTAGACATGCCGCTATTATGCAGGCTCAGCTGCGCAATGCTGGCCGGTGTCATTCCCAGCACCAGTAACTGGTCACGCGCGGCATTCACTTCGGCACTGGCAGCATTCAGTTCGCCTTCCCGGCGTTGTAATTCGGCCTGGCTGATCACATCAGCTTCCAACAATTGCTTGGCGCGGTCGACCGCTTTAGTCTGCAGCTGCATTTGCTGACTGGCTTTAATGTAACTCAGCTGATATTGGGCCAGTTCCGTACTTTTGATAGTTGCCAGACGCTGGCCTACCTTGACCTCTTCCCCCAAATGAACATCCAGTGTGCTGATGCGGCCGGTCACAGAGGCGCCTGCTCTGGACTCATGCTGTTCATCAACCTGAATGCGCCCGGGAATCCGCAAGGTGTCGACAAACCGTATTTCAGATACTGGTCCTGTCTTGATATTGGCTTCCAGTTCCGGCGTCAGTGTGACCAGGTTGGGGTCTATGATCGCTTTGGTTTCGGGGGGCGTAGCCGGCTTCTTTGAGCAAGCCGTGGACATCACGGTCAATGTGACCATTAATAGAGTTGAAATTAAAACGCGAGACATGACCATCCCCTTATGGTTGAACCAAATCTGAACCGATGAAACGTTCGATTTGCAATACACTGAAAAAATAATCGAATTTGGCAATCAGATAGTCACGCTTGACATCACGATTGACGCGTTGCGCATCCAGATATTCCAGGATGCCGCGTTCTCCGAACTTATAGGCGGCTTCAGCACGGCTGAGCGTGGCTTCAGACTGCTGCAGTAATCCGTTCTCGAATACTTTGAGCTGATTGCTGGCAATGACTTGACGTTGATAGGCGCTGTCAATTTCCTTGCGCAGCACCTGTTGCTGCAGTTTGATATTGGCATCAGCTTCATCAATGCCAGCTGCAGCCTGTGCTATCTGGCCTTCACGCCGATTCCAGACCGGTAGTGGCACCACCACACCTAGCCTGAGCGTGTTCAGGTCAGGATCCTGTGTAAAGTCAGATTTCAGTGTCAGGCCAGGAAAGCGCAATGCCTGTTCAAGTTTCAGCTTGGCCTCTGCGCTATCTTTCGCAGTGATCAGCTGTTGCAGGTAAGGGTTGTTTTCGGCGGATTGCCTTAACTCGATAATGCTGGGCAGTGTCGCGATGGTAGGTAACTCTGGCTTCACTTCAAACTCATCGGGCATATTGCCTATCATACCGCGCAGAATTGCCTTGGCTTCATCGATACGGGTTTGCGCACTGGCGTAATCCCGCTCGGCTGCCAGCACTTCAGTATCTGCCTTGATCAATTCATATCTGGCGGCTTCTCCTACCTCCACTTTGCGTTTGATTTTGCTCTGGATTTCCTGCAGCACATTCAGGTTTTCTCCCAGCATGTGCAGAATCTGCTGGCGCAGCAGAACGTTTAAATAGGCTTGTTTGATCAGATTGCGCAAATCAAAACTGGTGGTTTGTATGCCTTTCTCGGCGTAGGTCAGCTGCTGTTCGGCAAGCTCACGGCGTGAGGAACGCGTACCGGGAAATTCCAGCGGTTGCGAAATGGTAATCCCGTAGTTTCTTTCGGTAGCTCCGGGTGTGGCTATGCTACGGTATCTGGCAGGCCCTGCCATCAGTTCAAGGTCCGGGTTGGAGAAAGAGCGGGCCACGGTGATGCCGGCTGCAGCGGCTTCGATTTGTGCCTTGCTGACCGCCATCATCGGGTTTTCGGCGACGGCCTTGTTCAGTAGCGTGTTCAGATCAAATAGAGGTTGCGCAAATGCCGGGCACGAAACGAAATAACATAAAGATAATAGCCTGGACGCTTTCCGCCAGTGGGTATGACTTAACATGACAATCCTTTTTCAGATGACTGTGAAGGAGCATGACACAGCCATCTTAATTCATAGTTAAAATTGCACACTAGTACAGATAAACTGCTAGTGAAGTTATGTTAAGCGGATTGGGGCGGTCGTTCTAGCAGGAAAGCCAGCTGGAGATGATAGGCAGGTAGTTGATGCTCGGGAGCAAGGTGAACACTGCGATTTAGCGGATAATTAAAGGCAGGCACAATGATTTTATCAACATCGACTTCTGCGATTCGCAACATATCGACATTGCCAGATACCTCACCAAAATCGGCAGATAGGGAGTCGTCTACGATATTGGACACCACTGTGTTGCCAGCTGTTAATAGCGTGGTTGTTACTGCGGGTTCCGCAGCAGTTGTTTGCAATGCGAACAACAAACACAATAAATGTAGAAAATAAAAAATTTTTGGCATGACCATGACCATGACTGTTACTTATGACTGCCTAAGCAATTCAGGTATCAGTGATGTGTGTGTAGCGTGTCGATATCAGTTCATTAACGGACATTTTTGAAAAATCACACAGTCATTCAGCATAACTGTGTGATTTTGTTGAACGCTACCGTAGCGGCATTATAGACGATGTCGGGGTGAGTGCAAAGTTTCAACGCATTCAGGCCGAAACGGCTTCTTCCTTGAAGATGAGTTTGATCTGGTCATGCTCGTCAATATCGATATGCACCTGACCACCATCATTCAGGCGACCAAACAGCAGCTCGTCGGCGAGTGCCTTGCGGATAGTATCCTGTATCAGGCGAGCCATGGGGCGCGCACCCATCAGCGGATCAAAGCCTTTTTTACCCAGATAGGCCTTGAGTTCGTCACTGAAAGTCACATCCACTTTTTTCTCGTGCAGCTGATCTTCCAGTTGCATGAGGAATTTATCAACCACGCGCAGAATCACTTCCTGGTCCAATGCGCTGAACGATACGATGGCATCCAGGCGGTTGCGGAACTCGGGGCTAAACAAGCGCTTCAGATCGGCTGCCTCGTCAGTCACGTCTTTACTGTTGGTAAAGCCTATGCTGGCTTTGGACAGGTTTTCAGCGCCCGCATTGGTAGTCATGATAATGGTCACATTGCGGAAGTCTGCCTTGCGACCATTGTTGTCGGTCAGTGTGCCATGATCCATCACTTGCAGCAGGATATTGAAAATATCCGGATGCGCTTTTTCAATCTCGTCCAGCAACAGTACGCAATAAGGCTGTTTGGTCACTGCTTCAGTCAGCAGGCCGCCCTGGTCAAAACCCACATAACCCGGAGGCGCACCGATCAGGCGTGATACCGCATGACGCTCCATATATTCGGACATATCAAAACGCAGTAATTCAATGCCCAATACATAGGCCAACTGTTTGGCGACTTCGGTTTTACCAACACCGGTAGGGCCGGCGAACAGGAAGCTGCCGATAGGTTTGTTGCCATTGCCCAAGCCGCTACGTGCCATTTTGACGGCAGAAGACAGGACTTCAATCGCCTTATCCTGGCCGAATACCACCGCTTTCAAATCACGCTCCAGCGTTTTCAGGGCGTTGCGGTCATCGGTAGAAATGTTTTTGGGCGGAATGCGCGCAATTTTGGCAATGATTTCTTCAATCTCTTTGTTGCCTATGACTTTTTTCTGCTTGCTCTTGGGCAGAATGCGCTGGGCAGCCCCTGCTTCATCAATCACGTCTATGGCCTTGTCAGGCAAATGACGGTCATTAATGTACTTGGCAGATAATTCTGCAGCTACAGTCAGGGCACTGGCGCTGTATTTCACGCTGTGATGTGCTTCAAATTTCGCTTTGAGGCCTTTGAGGATTTCAATGGTTTCAGCCACGCTGGGCTCGGTCACGTCAATCTTCTGGAAGCGGCGTGACAGGGCGTGATCCTTCTCAAAAATACCGCGATATTCCTGATAAGTAGTGGCGCCTATGCATTTGAGCGAACCATTGGAGAGTGCCGGTTTCAGCAGGTTGCTTGCATCCAGAGTACCGCCGCTGGCAGAGCCTGCGCCAATCAGCGTATGAATCTCGTCGATAAACAGGATGGCATCCGGTCTCTCGGCCAGTTGTTTCATGACGGTTTTCAGGCGCTGTTCAAAGTCACCGCGGTATTTGGTGCCCGCCAGCAGGGCACCCATATCCAGTGAATACACGGTTGCATTTTCCAGTACTTCCGGAATTTCCTTATTGACGATGCGTGAAGCCAGACCTTCGGCAATCGCGGTTTTACCCACGCCAGCCTCACCGACCAGTAACGGGTTGTTTTTGCGACGGCGGCACAGTGTCTGGATTACGCGCTCCAGTTCCAGGCCGCGGCCAATGAGCGGATCAATTTTGCCGGCGACTACCTGTGCATTCAGGTTCAGTGTGAAGTTTTCCAGTGCACCGGTAGATGCGCTTTCCCCTTCGATTTCCTGCTCGGTACTGGTGGCCTTGGGTTCGCTTTCCTGAATCTTGGCCACCCCATGTGAAATAAAATTCACGACATCCAGGCGGGTCACGCCTTGCTGATGCAGGAAGAAAACCGCATGCGAGTCTTTCTCACCATAAATCGCGACCAGTACGTTGGCGCCGGTGACTTCTTTTTTACCGGAAGACTGTACATGCAGCATGGCACGCTGAATGACGCGCTGGAAACCCAGGGTGGGCTGGGTATCAACTTCTTCGGTGCCGGCTACGGTTGGCGTATGTTCTTCGATATATTGAGTCAGTTCAGTCCGCAGTGTGTCGAATTTTGCGCCACATGCACGCAAGACTTCGGCCGCAGTAGGATTATCCAGCATGGCCAGCAGCAGATGCTCAACGGTAATCAGTTCGTGACGCTTTTGTCTGGCGTCCATAAAGGCCATGTGCAGGCTAACTTCAAGTTCTTGAGCAATCATGATGACTTTCCTTAATACACTACACTACGAAAAACGCTCTGTTGCAGATGCAATCAATTCTGATCGGCATCTTGTCTAGGTATTGATATCGTGCCTTTTGCCAAAAAATTCAATCCCGGAATATGACTATTTTCACTATGGCTATTTTTACTATGGGCCAAGCACAGGCAACACTGATAATCCTACCACCATCTGCTGCGCCGTGAATGCCGGGACTGTCGCCATATTCCCTCGATATTCTCAGTATACGTCAGAGAAGCTTAAGCCGCCTCAATCACGCACTGTAACGGATGCTGGGCTTCACGGGCGGATTCCAGCACCTGATGCATCTTGGTTTCTGCAATATCTTGGGGATACACGCCGCAAACGCCCATGCCTTCCGTATGTACTTTGAGCATGATCTGGGTCGCTTGTTCGCGAGACTTGGAAAAAAACTGCTCAATGACGAATACGACAAACTCCATTGGGGTGTAGTCATCGTTGAGCAACAACACCTTGTATAGTTCTGGAGGTTTGGGTTTGGCGATTTGCGGATCCAGGAGTAAATCGCCTTCACGCTTGGGTCGAACCATATTTTACATACCTGACTTTAAGGTTTATTTTGCGCCTTGTATCAAAAAATTCAAGAGCCGGAGAGCGTCTGTGCATGGCTTTCAAATATAAATTTTGACACGTTTGACAATCCGGTCCTGGGCATCAATGATTTCCAGTTTATGGTCATCAATTTTAAAACTGGTATTGGGCTCGGGGATATCTTCAAAGTATTCGAGAATTAGGCCATTCAAGGTACGTGGACCATCAATGGGTAGTGAGAGTTTCAGTTTGCGGTTGATATCGCGCAACTGACTGCTGCCATCAACCATCCAGCTACCATCTTCATTCTGGTAGAAGTCTTTGGTACGCTCGGGGGACTGGGTAGCGAATTCGCCCACTACTTCTTCGAGAATATCATCCAGTGTCAGTATTCCCTTGAATTCACCATATTCATCGACCACCAGTGCAATGCGTTCATGATGTTTCTGGAATTGCTGCAACTGGGTATATAGCGGTGTGCCGGACGGGATGTAATAAGGTGGCGTGATGGCAGCCTGCAACACCTCCCTGGTGGGCGTGTTACCGATATGGAAATTGCGCAGCAAGGGCAGTATCTTGCGCACGTGGATAATGCCCAGAATATCCTCATGATCGCCTTGCCTGACCGGCAGCCGTGAATGATGGCTGGTGGACAGTTGTGTCATGATCTGGTCTACCGGATGGTCGAGGTCAATAAATTCCACCTGAGTATGAGCGGTCATGACATGGTCAACAATAATATCTTCCAGATCCAGCAGGTTAAGCAGAATCGTGCGGCTTTGTGAAGGAATATATTGCCCGGCATCGCTGACGATGCTGCGTAGCTCCTCGGTAGTCACGGCATGTGCGTGATCGAAATTGACACGCACGCCCAGCAGTTTCACAAAGCCTTTGACAAACAGGTTGACGAACCAGACTACCGGGCTGAATAGCCAGATAAGAGGGTAAAGCAGGTAACTGGCCGCAAATCCGAGTTTTTCCGCATGTGCGGCGGCGATGACTTTGGGAGATATTTCACTGAAAACCAGAATTGCAAACGTGATAACCAGTGAACCCCACATCAGCACATAATCACCTTCACCGAACAGGCGGTGCGTAATGATCACTTCCAGGGTGGAAGAGCCGACAATACAGAAGGTATTGCCTAGTAAAATGGCACCCAGGGTTTTGTCCGTTTGCGCAATCAGGTGGCTGGCCAGTTTGGCGCCGCGATGGCCTTCTTTGGCCATATGCCGCATGCGGTAGCGGTTGAGCGACATTAAACTGGTTTCGGCGATAGAAAAAAATGCCGTGAATGACAGTAAGAGCAGCAGCAGGCCAATTTGCCAGCTTAAGGGAATATTGTCCAAAGGTATGGTGTGAAAAACAAGAAGCCACTAGTGTACCCACCAGTGGCTAAAAATCAAGCGTCGAATAAGAGGCGTTATGGTGCGAGTGCCGCTTCGTCTTTTGTTTTTTTCTCCGTGTCACCGAGCAGGTTGGCACGGCTCACACCCAGCCACATGGCAATCGGGCAGGCCACCAGTACCGAAGAGTAAATGCCGAACAGAATGCCAATGGTCAGCGCCAGCGAGAAGTTGTGCAGGGTCTCCCCACCAAAAAACAGCATGGAACAAACCATGGTCTGTGTCATCAGGTGAGTGATGATGGTACGTGACATGGTGCGTGTAATCGCATTGTCAATCACTTGTACGGAGGTGAGTTTACGCATTTTCTTGAAGTTTTCGCGCACACGGTCAAATACCACCACGGACTCGTTCACGGAGTAGCCCAGCACAGCCAGAATCGCCGCCAGTACGGTCAGGGTGAACTCCCATTGGAAGAAGGCAAAGAAACCCAGGATAATGATGACGTCGTGCATGTTGGCGATAATGGCAGCCACCGCAAAGCGCCATTCAAACCGCATGGCGAGGTAGGCCATGATGCCGGCACACACCAGCAACAACGCCAGCGCGCCATTTTCGTAAAGCTCTTCACCGACCTGAGATCCCACGGATTCAACACGACGTACTTCCGCGCCATTATCCGAAGCCTTCAGTGCCCCCGAGATTTTTTCTGATAATTGGGCAATCGACATGTCTTTCTTGACTGGCAGGCGGATCAGTACGTCCTGGCTGGAACCGAAGTTCTGTACCGTCACATCTTTCAGGCCGGTCGCGTCGATGACTTCACGAATTTCATGAATGTCGGCCGTGGTCGGATAATGCACCTCCATGACGGTACCACCCGTGAAATCCACACCGTAATGCAAGCCTCTATGCATCAGGAAAAAGACTGCCAATATAAATGTAATCAACGAGATCGAGGTGGTCAGACGCCCGTAACTCATGAACGGGATATCTTTTTTAATTCTGAATAATTCCATAATCTGTACTCAAATGTTGTGACAGCAATTAACCGATAGGGAGTTTGTCGATCTTGCGGCGATAGCCATACAGGAGGTTCACGATGGCACGGGAAACCAGCACGGCGCTGAACAATGAAGTCAGAATGCCGAGCACGTGTACCACCGCAAATCCTTTAATCGGACCGGTACCGAACATAAACAGCGCCAGGCCTGCAATCAATGTCGTTACGTTAGAGTCGAGAATCGTATCAAACGCACGGTCATAGCCTGCATGAATACTGGCTTGCGGAGTATTGCCGTTACGTAACTCTTCACGGATACGCTCATTGATCAGCACGTTGGCATCAATCGCCATGCCTAATGCCAGCGCAATCGCAGCCAGGCCGGGTAAGGTCAGCGTTGCCTGCAGCATGGAAAGGAGGGCAACCAGCAGCAGCAGGTTGACGCCCAGCGCCATGACTGAAACGCCGCCAAATACCATGTAGTAAACGATCATCATCACGGCAATCGCTGCAAATCCCCACAGGGTCGAGTGAATGCCGCGCTTGATGTTTTCCTCACCCATGCTGGGGCCAACGGTACGCTCTTCAATGATTTCCATAGGCGCTGCCAGGGCGCCGGCACGCAGCAGCAATGAAATGTCAGTGGCTTCCTGTGCGTTGGCCATGCCGGAAATCTGCACGCGACCACCGCCGATTTCTTCATTGATGACAGGTGCTGTAATCACTTCGGTACTTTTTTTCTCGATCAGCAAAATCGCCATGCGTTTACCGACATTCTCGCGGGTCACGTTTTTGAAAATGCCTGCGCCGCGGCCATCCAGTGTGACGTTTACCACTGAAGAGCCATTCTGGCCATTTACGCCAGGGCCGGCATCCGTAATGCGATCACCGGTCAGCACCACACTTTTCTTGACCAGGACAGGGCGGCCCTCACGGTCAGTAAACAGCTCGTCACCAAATGGTATCTGGCCTGCCTGGGCTTTCTGCAAGGTAGCCATATCGGACTTTTCCTCATCCACCATACGGATTTCCAGCGTCGCCGTACGGCCCAGAATTTCCTTGGCCTTGGCTGTGTCCTGGACACCAGGCAATTGCACCACAATACGGTCCAGGCCTTGCTGTTGCACGATAGGCTCAGCAACCCCCAGCTCGTTAATCCGGTTATGTAGGGTTTGCAGGTTCTGCTTAAGCGCAAATTCCTGGATACGTTTTTGTGCCATTACGCTCATGCTGGCCGTCAGGGTATAATCATTAGCACTGCCGCTGGTTTTGTAAGTGAGATCGGAAAAGTTCTTGGCCAGCAGATTGCGGGCCCGGGTAGCTTCGGCTTCAGATTCGAATTTGACCACGACGACCTGGCCTTTGCGCTCAATGCCGTAATAGTTGATTTTTTCCTTGCGTAAAGACATGCGGAAATCACCAACCGTACTTTCCGCCGCCTTATCCAGGGCAGCCTTCATGTCAACTTGCAGCAGAAAATGTACCCCGCCGCGCAAATCCAGACCCAGATACATGGGTTTTGCGCCTATGGCTTGCAGCCAGGAGGGGGTTTGCGGTACCAGATTGAGTGCTACCGTGTAATCCTTGCCCAGGGCTGAAGCCAGCTTGTCCTTGGCGAGTAGTTGTGTATCCGTATTGGCAAAACGTACCTTGACACCGCTGGCGTCGAGAAACAGGCCATCCACAGCAATATTGGCCTGTTTCAGGGCATCTTCCACTTTTTGCAGCAGCCCCTGGTCTACCTTGAGCGAAGTTTTGGCTGGACTGATTTGTACCGCAGGCGATTCCCCGAAGAAATTGGGAATGGTATACAGCAAACCAACAATAAACACGGTGCCAATCAGCACGTATTTCCATAACGGATAACGGTTCATAACAAACTCTTGTACGGAATAGAAGACCGGTTAGTCTTGGGTAATTAAATGGATTTTAAAGTGCCGGGTGGCAGCAGGGTTTGTACAGTGTGTTTCTGCACATTCACCACCGTGTTAGCGGCAATTTCAATACTGACAAAACTTTCACCTACTTTGGTGACTTTGCCGACAATACCGCCTGTCGTTGCCACTTCATCGCCTGCTTTCAAGGCTTCCAGCATGCTTTTATGCTGCTTGGCCTGTTTCACCTGAGGGCGAATCAGCATGAAATAAAACAGCGCAAAAATCACGATCATGGGTAAAAAGCTCATGAAGTCGGTTGCTGGCGCGCCAGCGGCGTAGGCATTGCTAATAAACATATTGTTATTCCTGATCAGTCTTGAGGGATAACTGGCGATTCTAGCACAGGAGGAAGCAGAATAAACGAGATAGGGCAGTGAAGGCGGGTGACAGATGGAAGGTAATTCTTTGGTTTTCGGTTTTGACGGGTGCTATAGCGTTTTGTTTCGCCTTGGGACCGCCGTTCTTTCTTATGCCTGTCATTGGAGAGTAAGGCAAAAAACAAGACGCTCATCTCCCGCTTGTTTCCTGGCATGGCTGGTTGCGGCCGGCATTCCCTGCTTAACCTGAAGGCTAGCTTGCGCCGTCATACTTCGTGGGTTGTGGTTACTCTCTGCAAGCACGAGAAAATGGCTTGCCTAAAGGCGAAGCATCATTCTTTAAGTACGTAGCGTTGCTATAAATTTGATGATTTGGATGGAATTAACGTTTCTCTGCCCGTTTCCTGGCAAATTCCGCCTTGAAATCCTCAAAACGATTTTCTTCAATCGCGGCACGCATACCCTGCATCAGTACCTGGTAATAATGCAGGTTGTGAATCGTATTCAGGCGCGAACCTAGAATTTCACCTATCCTGTGCAGGTGGTGCAAATAGGCACGACTGAAGTTCTGGCAGGTGTAGCACTCGCATTCGTCATCCAGCGGACGCGTATCCGTCTTGTAGCTGGCATTCTTGATTTTGACGTCACCGTATTGCGTGAACAGCCAGCCGTTGCGTGCATTGCGGGTAGGCATCACGCAGTCAAACATGTCGATACCATAGCTGACGGCGTCAACTAGGTCTTCAGGCGTGCCTACGCCCATCAGGTAGCGCGGTTTATCCTTGGGCATTTGCGGGGCGGTATGTGCCAGGATGCGCAACATGTCTTCCTTGGGTTCGCCGACCGACAGGCCGCCGATGGCATAGCCATCAAAACCGATGTTTTCCAGGCCCTGGCGTGAAATATCGCGCAGGTCTTCGTACATGCCGCCCTGGATAATACCAAACAAGGCATTGCCGTTGGTAGGAGCGTCGTCGGCACGCAATTGACCCACCTCGGCCGGGCCGCCGACCATGGTGAGTGTATGTGCGATGGTCCGGGTTTGATACACATTAAATGCATCACGGCTGCGTTGCGCCCAGCGCAAGCTCAGTTCCATGGATTTTCTCGCCTGGTCATGACTTGCCGGATAGGGCGTGCATTCATCAAAAATCATGACGATGTCACTGTTAAGCACGCGCTGGATGCGCATGGATTCTTCCGGCGTCAGGAAGCAGCGATCACCATTGATGGGTGACTGGAATTTCACGCCTTCCTCGGTGATTTTGCGCAGATCACCCAGGCTCCAGACCTGAAAGCCGCCAGAGTCCGTCAGGATGGGTTTTTCCCAGCCCATGAATTTATGCAGCCCGTCATGTGCAGCAACCACATCCAGTCCGGGACGTAGCCATAAATGAAAAGTATTGCCGAGCACGATATGTGCCTGAATGTCGTCCAGTTCTTGCGGAGACATGGCCTTTACCGTGCCATATGTGCCCACTGGCATAAAGGCAGGTGTTTGTACTTCGCCATGAGGCAGGTGAACTGTGCCGCGCCTGGCCAGTCCGTTGGTATTGTGTAAGGAAAACTGCATGAACGTGCGATAACAGGCTGAAATAAATGCGCATTTTATCACAGCCTGGAGTTGCCTCTCTTGCTGTCAGGCAGGCTTTTGCCTGGTTGACGGACGCTTGCATTTTTTATGATTGCCCGCAACAATGCGCATATTCTGCTTATTAAACACATCTATGTCTGAACCACAAAACCGATCGTCGCGCCGCGAGGAATATACCAGCTTGCGTCAACGTGGTATTTATCTGCTACCCAATTTATTCACCTCCGCTTCCTTGTTCGGCGGGTTCTATGCCATTGTGCAGGCCATGAACCAGAATTTTGAGCAATCGGCGATTGCCATTTTCATTGCCATGGTGATGGATGGCCTGGATGGTCGCGTGGCGCGCATGACCAATACGCAAAGTGCGTTCGGGGCGGAATATGACAGCCTGGCCGATATGGTGTCATTCGGTGTGGCTCCGGCACTGATTGTCTACGTCTGGGCATTGCAACCCATGCACAAGCTGGGCTGGATTGCGGCATTTATTTACTGTGCCTGTGCCGCCCTGCGCCTGGCGCGCTTTAATACCAAGATAGACGACCCTTTCCAGGACAAGCGTTATTTCCAGGGCTTGCCCAGCCCGGCGGCGGCGGCCTTGCTGGCCGGTTTTGTCTGGGTCTCCTACGAGTACAACATTGATGGCCGCGAGATTTTCTTTGGCGCGCTACAGGTGAAGTGGATTGCCTGGTTCCTGACCGTATTTGCCGCCGGTTCCATGGTGTCTGACCTGAGATTCTACAGTGGCAAGGATATCAACCTGCGGCACTCTGTACCTTTCGTTGCCATCCTGGCGGTGGTGCTGGCCTTTGTGCTGATTTCTTACAGTCCGCCTGAAGTATTGTTCAGCGTGGTATTTGTGTATACCTTGTCCGGCTATTACTTATGGGGGCGTGATCGCATGGCCCGGAAAAATAAGGCCTGACAGGGTTTAAAACTGAAAACGCGCCAGTATCGGCGCGTTTTTTGTTGGCAGAGCCACCTTGGCATTGTGATGGTCAAGTGCAGCGCAAGCGGGTAAAATCTTTGCTGTCAGATTTAGGAACAGACATGGAACAAATTATAATTTTTGATACCACGCTGCGTGACGGAGAGCAAAGCCCGGGCGCCGCGATGACCAAAGAAGAAAAAATCCGTATTGCCCGCCAGCTGGAAAAGCTGGGTGTGGACGTGATTGAGGCCGGTTTTGCTGCTGCCAGCCCGGGCGATTTTGAAGCTATTTCAGAAATTGCCAAAGTGATTAAAACTTCCACGGTCTGTTCGCTGGCGCGTGCCAGCGAAAACGATGTGCGCCGTGCCGGCGAGGCAATCCGGCCAGCGGCTAAAGGCCGTATCCATACCTTCATTGCCACCAGCAAAATCCATATGGAAAACAAGCTGCGCATGACCGAAGACCAGGTAGTGGAACGTGCGGTACAGGCGGTGAAATGGGCGCGTGAGTATACCGAAGATGTGGAGTTTTCAGCCGAAGATGCCGTGCGTTCCGAAATGGACTTTCTGGTACGCGTATTTGAGGCTGTGATCGAAGCCGGCGCCAAAACCATTAATGTGCCGGACACGGTGGGATACAGCATTCCTTCCATGTGGGGCGAGCGCATGGCCGACCTGATCAGGCGCGTAAAGAATTCTGACCAGGTGGTATGGTCCACGCATTGCCATAATGACCTGGGCATGGCGGTGGCCAATTCCCTGGCAGCCGTCATGAATGGTGCGCGCCAGGTGGAGTGCACCATTAATGGCCTGGGTGAGCGTGCCGGTAACGCCAGCCTGGAGGAAATCGTGATGGCGATTAAAACCCGCAGCGATATTTTCAACCTGGGCACACGCATAGATACCACGCAGATTGTGCCTGCATCCAAGCTGGTGTCCAGCATTACCGGCTATCCGGTGCAGCCGAACAAGGCCATTGTCGGTGCCAATGCGTTTGCGCATGAGTCCGGTATTCATCAGGATGGCGTGCTCAAACACCGTGAGACCTATGAAATCATGCGTGCCGAAGATGTGGGCTGGGGCGCCAATAAGCTGACGCTGGGCAAACTTTCCGGTCGTAATGCTTTCCGCACCCGCCTGAAAGAGCTGGGCATAGAGCTGGAAAGCGAAGATGCACTGAATGCCGCATTTGCGCGTTTTAAAGAGCTGGCCGATAAAAAGTCGGAAATTTTTGATGAAGACCTGCATGCGCTGGTGAGTGATGAGGTGGTGCAGGATAGCGAGATGTTCAAGCTGGCTTACCTGCAGGTGGCTTCGCAGACCGGAGAAATTCCGCATGCGGTTCTCACGCTGAACCGTGATGGCGTTGAACAGCGGGCAGAAGCGACCGGAGGCGGTCCGGTGGATGCCACCTTCAAGGCAATTGAAAGTGTGGCCAATTCTGAAGCAGAGTTGCTGCTGTATTCAGTCAATAATATTACCAGTGGCACCGATGCGCAGGGTGAGGTTACCGTGCGCCTGAGCAAGGGCGGCCGGATTGTGAACGGCCAGGGTGCGGACACCGATATTGTGGTGGCCTCTGCCAAGGCCTACCTGAATGCCTTGAACCGGTTGTATGCCAAACCGGAAAAACTGAATCCTCAGGTGTAACTCAGTGCAAGAGAGCGCTTGCTGTGCAGTGCAACAGCAAGCGTTTTATTTTGTGCTGGTCGTGTGTCGATGAAAGGTCAATGTGATGACGCAGAAAAATCATTGGTTACTGGTGATCGTTGCGCTGACCTGTACCTATTTTATCTGGGGCTCCACTTATCTGGCGATCAAATACGCCATTGAGAGTTTCCCGCCATTTTTCATGGTGGGCGTACGGTTTACCGTGGCTGGCACCTTGCTGTACATCATCTTGCGCAGTATGGGCCATGCCGCCCCTAATCTGGTGCAGTGGCGAGGTGCGGCGCTGGTCGGCCTGTTGCTGCCGGTGTTGGGCAATGGCACGGTGACGCATGTGCAATTGCATGTGTCTTCCAGCGTTGCTGCACTGGCGATTGCCACGGCACCGATCTGGATGGCGATTTTTTCCAGTCTGTGGGGGCATAAAATCAGCCGCCGCGAGTGGCTGGGCATTGCGATTGGCCTGGTGGGTATTTTATTGTTGAATACTCGTGGCAGCCTGCAAGGCGACTGGTTAAGTGCCGGCTTGCTGATGTTCGCGGCGGCCTGCTGGTCATTGGGCTCGGTATGGAGCAAGCATATGCCCATGCCGGATGGCCTGATGGGTGCTGCCAGCCAGATGTTATGTGGCGGACTGATTGCCCTGCTATTCAGTGCAGTATTTGGCGAGCATTTACCGGTGCAAATCAGTGCACGGTCATGGGCAGCCATCGCGTTCCTGGTGGTGCTGGGGTCTGTCGTGGCTTTTTCGGCCTATCACTGGCTGCTGCACCATGTGCGGCCCATGATCGCCAGCAGCAATACTTTCGTCAATCCGGTGGTGGCGTTTGTACTTGGCGCGCTGTTTGCCGATGAACATATCCACACGGTGGAATATATCGCTCTGGCGGTGATTCTGGTAGGCGTGTTTCTGGTGCTGACAGCCACCAGGGAAGCCGTGCCCGAAGAGCAAATTGTTTAACGATTAAAAAGTGAGTGGTATGAAGCAGAATCTGGCCTTGTTTGATTTGGATAACACCCTGCTGGCAGGGGATAGTGACTATAACTGGAGTATCTTCCTGATCGGGGAGGGCTTGCTGGACGAGAAAAGCCACCGTGAGCGTAACGAACAGTTCTACCAGGATTATAAAAATGGCACCCTGGATATTTATGCTTTCCTGAAATTCCAGTTGCAACCATTGGCACAACATCCCAAAGCGTTTCTGGATGAGTTGCATCAGAAATATATGGCGAACGTGATCCGGCCCATGATGACGCAAAAAGCACAGGACCTGGTTAACCGGCACAAGGCCAACGGTGATTTGTGCATGGTGATTACCGCCACCAACAGTTTTGTCACCAGGCCGATTGCTGCCGCATATGGCATAGACAACCTGATTGGCACCGACCCGGAAATGGTGGACGGGCAATTTACCGGTGGCGTATCCGGTACACCCAGCTTCCAGCAGGGCAAGGTGACACGCCTGAATGAATGGCTGGCTGCACGTGGGCAGACATTGGCGGATTTTGAAACCAGTTATTTTTACAGCGACTCACATAACGACTTGCCACTGATGAAACTGGTGACTAATCCGGTGGCGGTGGATGCTGACGAGACACTGGCCAGCTATGCCAGTGAGCATGGCTGGCCGCTGATCAGCCTGCGATAACTGAACGCCGAAAGTAAAAAAACGCACTTTAAAGAGTGCGTTTTTTGTTTGGTCTCAGGGCATCAGCGGTCCAGGATCACGTGCAATACGAAACGGCTGCCGATATAAGCCAGCAGCAACAGCACGAATCCCACCAGGGTCCATCGCGTCGCAGTTTTGCCGCGCCAGCCGTATTTGAAACGGCCAAACAGCAGCCAGGCGTAAATCAGCCAGGAGGCGATGGAGAAGATAGTCTTGTGATTGAATTGCAGAGGTTTATCAAAGATTTCCTCGCTGAACAGCATGCCGCTGACCAGGGTAATGGTCAGCAACACAAAACCGATGCGCAATACCTTGAACAGTAATGCATCCATTACCATCAGCGGCGGGAATCCGGGCAAGGCCAGCCAGCTGTTCTTCCTATGCAGTGCGCGTTCGGCAATGCGCATCAGGCAGGCATGCAGCGCAGCAAAGGTAAACAGGCTGTAGGCCACCATCGCAATGGCAATATGCAGACTGAACAGCGTCCATCCTTCAGTGTCGACGTAATAATCCTTGATGGCGAAGGCGGGCATTAATACAAAGAGTGCTGCGGGCGGCAGCACAAGCGCCTGCAGGCTGTGCAAGGCATGCTTGAGGTCGGCAATCCAGTAAATCAGCACAGTCATCCACAAAATGGCGGACAAGGCGTAATACACGCCCAGGTTCACTTCGCCCAGGGCAAACACATCACGGTAGAGCAACCAGCCATGCAAAATGATGCCCAGGGCAATCATGGCGCTATGCAGGGTAAATGGTAATTGCGTTTGGCTGGCCGGCCGGTTCTGTCTGGCAATTCGCCAGTAATCCGTCGCTACTGCCATATAGATAAAAGCGACAACCAGATAGGGAACAAGATGTTGAATCATGCTCTGCATTATGGCAAAACTCGGCGTATTCGCCTAGCATGATGTAAAATCCCCCACTTATTCAAAGACCTGTATTAAAGAGAGTTCCCCATGCTGGAAAACCTGACCGGCCGCCTGCAAGGCGTGATTAAGAATCTGCGCGGTCAAGCGCGCCTGACTGAAGACAATATCGCCGATGCCATGCGCGAAGTGCGTATGGCACTGCTGGAAGCCGATGTGGCCTTGCCGGTGGTCAAGGACTTTATTGCCCGCGTAAAAGAGCGCGCCAATGGCCGTGAAGTCTTGCAAAGCCTGACCCCGGGCCAGGCTGTGATTGAAGTGGTCAACGAAGAACTGACCGAACTGATGGGTAAGGCCAATGTTGGCCTTAACCTGGCCGCTGTACCGCCGGTAGTGATTCTGATGGCCGGTTTGCAGGGTGCCGGTAAAACCACTACTTCAGGCAAATTGGCCAGATTGCTGAAAGAGCAAAAGAAAAAGGTGCTGCTGGCCAGTGCCGACGTCTACCGTCCGGCGGCGATTACCCAGTTGCAGACGCTGGCAAAACAGCTGGACATAGACTGCTTTGAGAGCAATCCGCAACAGAAACCGCTGGATATCGCCGCGCAGGTGATGGAGCAGGCGAAAAAGAATTACTACGATGTGGTGATTTTCGATACGGCAGGCCGTCTGGCGATTGATGAAGCCATGATGGCTGAAATCAAAGCCTTGCATGCGTATCTCGATCCGACCGAAACCCTGTTTGTGGTGGATGCCATGCAGGGCCAAGACGCCGTGAATACGGCCAAGGCATTTGGTGAAACACTGCCTCTGACTGGTGTCATCGTCACCAAACTGGACGGCGATGCACGCGGCGGCGCTGCGCTGTCTGTGCGTCATGTGACCGGCAAGCCAATCAAATTTATCGGTGTCAGCGAAAAAGTCGATGGTCTGGAACCTTTTCATCCTGATCGTATGGCTGGCCGTATTCTCGGTATGGGGGATGTACTCAGCCTGATTGAAGAAGCACATAAGAAAGTCGATCTGGACGAAGCCAAGAAAGTCGCTGACAAAATAAAGTCTGGCGCCAAGTTCGACCTCAATGACTTTAAATCGCAAATGCTGCAGATGCGCAAAATGGGCGGCATGGCCTCACTGATGGATAAAATGCCCAGCCAGATTGCCGGGATGGCGCAAAAAATTAACACCGACGATGTCGATAAATCTCTGCGCCGTATCGAAGGCATTATCAATAGCATGACACCGGAAGAGCGTCGCAAGCCGGAGTTGATTAAAGCCACGCGCAAAAAACGCATTGCGGCTGGTAGTGGCGTGCAGGTGCAGGAAGTGAACCGCCTGCTCAACCAGTTTGAAGAAACCCAGAAAATGATGAAGATGTTCAGCAAAGGCGGCATGGCCAAGATGATGCGTGGCATGGGCAGCATGATGGGCGGCAAATTCCCCGGAATGTAAAGTCATTCGGAGGGATGAAAGAAAAAATGCAATTTTTTATGCAAAAAATCAAAAACAGCATTGACCAAACGCTTTCCATCCCTCATAATCGCGTTCTTTCAAATTTGACGCAAACAAGCGGCAAACAGCGAAATGAGGGGTGTTAGCTCAGCTGGTAGAGCAGCGGACTTTTAATCCGTTTGTCGTGGGTTCGATCCCCGCACACCCTACCAAATAAATCAAAGGCCTATGAGAAATCATAGGCTTTTGTCATTTTGTAGCGTGACGTAAACGTGACGCAAAATCCACGACATTGGATTGATGTTTCGATTCAATCCTAGAAGCCGCAACTGTTAGCTGCTCAGTCGCAAACTTCGCATAGCGATCCACCATCGTTCGAGACTTCCAGCCGCCCAAGTCTTTCAACTCGTCGCAGGTTGTTCCCGCCTGACGATGCCAAGATGCCCAAGTATGCCGCAGGTCATGAAAACGTAAATCAAATAATCCCGCTTTCTTCACTGCCGTGTACCAAGCATGATTGGTAATCGCTCGTTTGATTGGTTGCCCCTGATAAGTAAACACGTATTGATCGTGATCGCCCAGCAGTTCTTCCAATACTTCGATTGCATCTGCATTCAGTGGTACGCCTCTCGGCGTTCCGTTTTTGGTCTTGTCTAACCACGCAGTACCCCTCTGAAGGTCTACCCGTTTCCATTCAAGGCCTGTGATCTCCCTAGCTCGACATCCAGTCGCTAAAGCAAATCGAATCATGGCGGCTAAGTGGGGAGGAGAGGCTTCAAGTAATGCTTCAGCTTCTTCCCGTGTTAGCCAGCGATCACGTTCCACTTCACCAGACAACAAACGGATTTTTGGTACAGTATCGATCCACTGCCATTCATCCCTAGCCATACGCAATATTGCGCGTGTGACTGCCAAGTGTCGGTTAAGGGTTGCAACCTTGTTGCCACGCTTCAATTCACCCTGCACGATATTCCAAATTACGTCACCGTTAACTTGGTTAAGCATCAAGTGACCAAGGTATTCGTCTAAACGTCTACAAATCCCTTTATAGCCCTTGATATCGCGTAAGGTGCCTTTAACAGCTAAAAATCGAACGACAGCTTCTTGCCATGATCTTTGAGGCTTGATTCCAAAGTGATGCTCTCGATAACTCTCCAGTTTTATTTTGGAGAGTAATGCTTCTGCTTCGAATTTGTCTTCAGTCCCAGTGCTTTGGCGTAGTCGCTTGCCGTTAGGGAGCGTTGTATCAATCCACCAGAAGTTTGAATCATCTCTTCGGTAGATTCCTCGTGAGGTTTGTTGGTCCATAATCCTGCCTTTCCAACCAGCCTCCGCTCGCGCTGCTTATATTCCTCTAACCACATATCCAAGTCAACTTTGTCATACACCAGACGGCGACCTAGTTTCACCGCTGGAATATTCAACTCGGCAAGGAGCGTCACCCCGATGCCAAGGTAAGACGCGGCTTCTTGTTTGGACAAACAACGTTTATCAGGCAGAGGCAGGTTGGTCTCTTTCATTGTTATTCACCATCTGATGCACGGCGATATGCATCTGCCAGATAATCCAAATCTTCTTCGGTTGGATTGTTATTCATCGTATTGAACAAGCGGGCTTTGAATGCCACCTTACCTGCGATCAGTTCATCCACTGGAATATCCATCCGATCTGCAATGCTCTGAATGTGCCTGGCTACAGCCCCCGAGTAAATGCGTAAACCTTCCAGATGATCATCTATCGCTTTGATAGCCATGAATGTGGTTAACCCACTATAGCCACGATCTAAACAAGCTTCTTCAGAAGGCGCTCTATCATTCTTAAAGCGACTTTTAAGCGGTGAATCATTACTATCCCAGTCAACACCCGATAAAGCTGCCCAGAGAGGATGAATAGGCCAGCGTGAGCGCGTCTGGTCTGTTTCATTCGGAATAGTTAGTTTTAACCACTCAGTGGTGGCGTATGACCACAAGCCTCCAAGATTAGCTAAACACGCATCAAAGGCTTGAATCTCTTTCTGCTTGAGGAAGTCACGCTTAAACTGAAACTCCAAACGCCAGATCGGCTCACCCATTTCATGGCCTGCCTGTTGCCATAACGGAATCAGATAGCTCTTTTGGCTTTTGATGATCTCGACAGCCTTATCGTACAAGCGCGCAACAATGACCCCACCAAGGCCAATCGCCCAGCCGGTGAAGTGTCTGTCTATCGAATAACGATTAATCGCCCCAGCGTGCGTCACCCATGCATTCTCATCCCATTCATTCATGGCTTGATGACTGGTGAAGTCCAGATATAAATCAATACGACTGACATTCGCCACAGATTGCACTGCACCCAGATGACCAAGGATATCTCTTAAATGCGCTTCAATCTGTTCGGGTGTCTTGTAAGTCAGGTATTCACTTGAAATCTTCACATAAGCCATAGGTACGGCTTTCTTGGGGCGGGCTAACTGGATTCTGAATGCGTTATCTTCCAGTACATACGCAAACATGGACGAACCTTTGTCTTTGACTTCAAACAAGTGATCGCCGATGCGATACTGGGCTTTGGCTTGTTCTGCGGGGTTTTCTGATCGGGCTAAACGTTTGAGTTCAATTAACCTCAAATCCACATCTTTGAACAATTCGCCCTGATAGGACAGATACAAACTATCTACACCGTAACGCAGATATTTGATATCAAGACCATTAATGCTGTTATTGGTAGCTGTGTTACTAGGCACCGCTACCGCTTCGCGGTTTCCGTCCGTACGGCGCTGGCGCGGCGTGCGGGCGGAAGCCCTCGAAGACGTTTGAATGCATTCTGAAGATTTCTGATTGTCCTGCATAGTATGTTCTCCTAATTGAGAACGACTGCCCTAGGTCGTCCAAAAGTAAATGGGCGACACGAATACTATGCATGTGAAACTATGAACTACAGGCTAATGGAGTTATTTCTTTGGCCTGTACTTTTGAAGAAATTTGCGTCTCTGTCGTCGGACTGTTTGTTCATCATCTATTAAATACTGAGGTTGCTCTTTTACCCCTTCGTTATATAGATCGAGGATTTCTTTGTTAGAAACTTCTTTTCGTAAGCACCCTAATGTAAATAAATTACTTAATAAGATCCAAAGTAGCGGGTGATTTATAACACCTCGCCGCGGAGAGTTCTTTAGTCGATAGCTAAATAAGTCAAAAAAATTAGAGTCACCTTTTAAATATTTCTCACTTATTGTTTGTTCAAAATACGGAATAATTGTGGGATCGATTTGTATCGCTTTTACAAGTGCCGTCTCATCGTTATTAATGGTTGCTTTTTCAATAAGATGAGTAATTGACTCACCATGGGTCGCAATTGAGAGATCGTTATAAAAAGTCACCAGAAAGAATAACCAAACTTCCTTTCTATGAACTTTCTCTTCTTCGCTAAGACTGTTCAACTCTGATGAGTCTAAAAGCAGTGATAGAAATTCTAACTCCTGCATGTTGGGAGCAGATGCTGCGTATTCAAGAATTAATCTTCTACTAATCGAGATAAGTTGTTGTACATCTGGATTTTCACCTAACTCATTAACAAAGCACGCTCTTATAAAGTGCTCCAAATTATCATTTTTTTCCAAAGCTGCCAGCTTTGCAGGCAAGTAGTATTCCGCCCAATGAGTTACTTCTAATTTTGCAAAGTATTCTAAAACGGGGGCCGGATACGGAATCCTTCCCTCGTTTTCATCCATTAAATTAAAAAAACGGCTTGAACAGTTAAGCTTTTTAGTTAAAAGAGGCTTGAATGTTTCAATTGATAGTGAAAATAATTCAATTACAGAAATAACATTTTCATTTAGCATTTTGAATGTATGGCACTCAGAAAAGTGTGCTGCTCTTAGGTTACTTGTTAAAAATTAACAATTACAATATCTGACAATATTTATTTGCGTCAAAGTTTTTCGTAGTGGCTTAATAAGTGTGTATTCGGGTAAACTCAGCTTAAGTGATGGATGAGGTAGAACAACTTAAATGAGTTTAAATGTTGATTTGGTAGTGCTAGTTCAGGATGTTATGCATGATCTGATAGATGAGCATAATTTGAACGTAATACCAATAACTGATAGCCAAGTAGCCCTTTTAACGCAATCATACTTAATTAACATATTCACAGATAGAGAAGGGCTCAGCATGGTTTATTTTGATGCCGCATCCAAGCCAATAAAGGGATATAACATTGAGCTTTTTCTTATCCATAAGCGTCGAGAGTTATTGGTTTTTTCAAATCACGAGCAGGACTACGTAAGCCACGGGGATTTGATTGTGCATAAACTTGATGTCCTAGCTCAGCATTTGCGTAATGCTGGTAAAGATATTCTTCTGGGGAGCAAAGATTGGATCGCTGGGTATTCATGGTTAACTGTCTCCTCCAATCAGGCCGTAAATAAACTACTAGATGTCTAAACATTCGAAATAGCGCAGCGTAGCTCGTACCGAGTAAGACGATAGTCGAGGTTCACCATGCCATCGAGTTTCAGGTTTTCAGAATTCCAGCTTTTCAGAATTTTTAGCAGCTTGCAGTCCAAGACATTCCGAAAATTGGCTCAATCGCAGCCCTAAACTACGGCCCATAGCCTCATGTCTTAGGCCATAGCCAAACAATCAGGGAGTGGCTGATACGACGGGCTGAGATCGTTGGTCGTTATGTTGGCTTGGTGTGGGAGCTGCGATTTCTCCAGTTGGGAGCTGCTAGCCGTTGATATTAAGATGTGAGAGCTGGGCTTATCTAGGAAGTATGCGCTTCAGTGTGTTAGGAGAAATCCCTCATATCCAAATATCAAAAGAAGAAGTATCGGGATATAGAAATGATTATATCGATATACGCTTTTCAAAACAAAATGACTTCACATGAGTCTTAGCGAGCGTTGGCGGTTAAGTATTAATAAAATCAATAAGTTAACACAACTTTTAATCCGTTTGTCGTGGGTTCGATCCCCGCACACCCTACCAAAATAAAAAAGACGGCTCACAGAAATGTGGGTCGTTTTTCTTTTCTCGAGCTCGAATTGCATTAATTTCAAAAAATTACTTGAGTTTCAATTTTCCAGTTTTTCGGCGTTTCAGTATTTCGAACCGGTTGCCGCTCAAGCTATCTTCAAACTCCACTCCAAACTCTGCTCATAGTCGCTCGTCTTGAAATATGGAGGTCAACGGCAAATGAATGATACATAGATGAAAAGAGGATTTCGACTGGGATGGCAAGCCGTTGTGTTGGCTTGTACAGGGGGTGGAATTGATACAGGCGGGAGGGTTATAAGTTGCAGACCTTCGCCATCACATATTAACCGTCCGGAAACCGTTCAATATGCATCTCACCATTGCGACCATATTAAGTAACATGTTTACCTGTAATCCAGACAGTTTAGCCAATGCATCCTGAGTTTTGTGAGCGTTGTTTAAATTCCGGATACATGATTTCGCCACGTTGTGCCCCCGCAATAGCTTCTTTGATTCCAGTTAAACTAAACTCGGTGGCAATCTGTATGTGGAGGGGATCTAGCGCTAAGGTCAATGTTTCCGAATTTGGCATGTAATAAGTAATCCGATGACCCCGATAATCCACCGCATAAGAGTCTACGCCTATTTCAGTAAGTTTCTGGACCACTTCGCCAAAGTGAATCTGTCCCTGATTAGAGGCATCCAATGTCTGGCGGATGGTTGATTCTGCGGATGGATCCATCTTTGCTCCCTTTTGTATTTTTACTTGATTGGAATTTTTCTTAACTGATGAAAAACAACGAGCTTCTGCATAAGCTTGATTAAGCTCTCACGTTCTGATGCGTGCATATGACCAAAGAAATATTGGTCATTTTCATCTGCGATGGCGGCTAACTCAGGCACTAACTGTCTACCTTTTTCAGTCAGGCAAACTGATTGTTCGCGCAGGCGGTCTTGAGCATATTCTTTTTTGACTAAGCTCTTGGCTTCTAATTTTGAAATCACTTTGGACGTCGCACTTTTAGTCATGCCTAGAGCATCAATCAGAGATGAATGGGTTTCAATATTGGCATTGAATAAAGTGCGCATGGCGACCCACTCCGTCACAGAAATTCCCTGCAAACTTAACTGTTGCTCAAAGCGGCTGGATACTTGGTTGGAAACAAAACGGATCCAAAATCCAATATGTGCTTCCAGATCGCTGGGGGAAGGGCTTTGCATAATAATCAACCAAAGTTTATTCAGTAATTCATCATAGTTTCCAAGGAAACATATGTCAAGGCTATCTATTTAAGCGTTCAGTTTTGTGGCTTAATTTTTGGTGTGTCTATGCTAGCCAGTCGAAGAAGTAATCCGTTGGTCGTGCATTCGGTCTTCGGACACCCTGTCAAAATAAAAAAGGCGGTTCACAGAAATGCGGGCTGTTTTTCTTTCTCAATGTCGATTGGCACTGAGTTTGTGTATTGATCGGTCTAAGGTTTTTTAAAGTGTAATGAATTGCAAACACTTCTCCGCCATCTGGTTATTTTTGAATGCCTGTATTAGCATGGTTCCAGCTAAAAAGAAGATAAACAGGCGCTTGGGAGTAGTGAGTTTGACGAGTTTGGAAAGCCGGATTGAGGAAGCATTATTTCATCGACTGATCGCAAGTTCGCCTATTCCCCTGATAGGCAGTGCGATAGGCGGTTTGCTGATCGCGGTTTCCCAGCTGGATTCTGATAAAAGCCATTTGTTTTTCTGGTGGGTTGCTGTCGTTTACGCGATGATTGTGCTGCGCTGGTGGATAGTCAACCGTTGCAAAAACAGGCTTTCAACGCGAGGGTTTGATAGCCGCCTGGCCTCCCGCTATTGCCTCACGCTGGCGCTCTCCGGTTTTGCCTGGGGTGCGTTGGGCTTTCTCATCATGGATGCGCCACCTATGACCATGGTGGTGGGAATCACGGCAATTCAGGCCATGATCATGGGCGGAGTGGTGACAATGGCACCTTGCATTCCGGCTTTTCTGGCATTCAGTTTGCCTGCGCTGATGCCTACAGTGTTTGTATTCGCCTTCGGTGAACGGGCTGTCGATGTTGTGATTGCGGTGTTTTGCGTGGTGTTTTACCTGCTGATGATAGGCGTGGCTTATCGTTTTAATCAGTCTTTGCGGCAGGCGCAACGTATCAGTTTCGAGAACGAGGACCTGATTGGTTCCTTGAAAGAAGCCTACCAGAAGATTTCTGCCCAGAATCAGGAGTTGAACCATGTCGCCCATCACGATGCCCTGACCGGGTTACCTAACCGCAAGCTGCTGGCATTGCGCATGCAGCAGGCCATGGAGCTGGCGCGTGTCAAAAAAACCGGCACGGCATTGCTGTACCTTGATCTGGATGGTTTTAAGGCGATTAATGATCAGCTGGGGCATGAGGCCGGGGATCTGGCTCTGGTCGAAGTGGCACAGCGTCTTGGCAAGGTGATACGCGGCAGTGATACGCTGGCACGCGTTGGAGGCGATGAGTTTGTGATTGTGCTTTCCGATCTGCAGGATAATCCCAGAACGTCGGTGGAAATGGTTGCGCAGAAATGCCAGATGGTGTTTGAACCGGTGTTTTCCATTCAGGGCGTTGAATGCAAGCTCGGTACGTCTATCGGCCTGGCCATCTGTCAGGAGCATGACACGATTGAGTAATTGCTTTCTGTTGCAGATAAAGCAATGTACCAGGCCAAGCTGCTGGGTTGCGG